>NZ_CP159404.1:515000-813369 GCF_040500525.1 Azospirillum formosense
CTCCGACGGCTTCAGGATGAAGGCGTTGCCGCAGGCCACGGCGACCGGGAACATCCACAGCGGCACCATGGCCGGGAAGTTGAAGGGCGTGATGCCTGCCACGACGCCCAGCGGCTGGAACTCCGACCAGCTGTCGATGCCCGGCCCGACATTCTTGGAATGCTCGCCCTTCAGCAGATCGGCGATGCCGCAGGCGTACTCGACGTTCTCTATGCCGCGGGTCAGCTCGCCGCGGGCGTCCTCCAGCGTCTTGCCGTGCTCCCGCGTGATCGCCGCGCAGACGCGGTCGGCGTTGTCCTCCAGCAGTTGGCGGAAGCGGAACATCACCCGCGCCCGCTTGGCCGGCGGCGTCGCCCGCCACGCCGGGAAGGCGGCCTCTGCGGCGGCGATGGCCGATTCCACGGTGGCGCGGCTGGCGAGCGGGACGCGGCCGACGGTCTCGCCCGTCGCCGGGTTCACGATGTCGGCGCTGCGGGTCTCGGCGGGGGCGTCGGCGACGCCGCCGATGAGATGCGGAACGAGGGTCATGGCTTTCCCATCCTCCTCAAGCGGTCGCCTGGATGGCGTCGGCGACGGCGTTCATCAGCCGGTCGAGGTCCTCGCGCTCGCTGACGAAATGCGGACCGAACTGCAGCGTGTCGCCGCCGAAGCGGACGTAGAAGCCCGCCTTCCAGCAATGCATGGCGATCTCGTAGGGCCGGCGGGCCGGCTCGCCCGGCAGGGCGGCGATCTGCACCGCGCCGGCAAGACCGTAGTTGCGGATGTCGGTGACGTGCTTCAGCCCCTTCAGCCCGTGCAGCACCGTCTCAAAATGCGGGGCGAGCGCCGCCGCCTTCTCGGCCAGCCGGTCCCGCTCGAACAGCTCCAGCGCGGCGAGGCCGGCGGCGCAGGCCACGGGGTGGGCGGAGTAGGTGTAGCCGTGGGGGAACTCGACCATGTAGTCGGCACCGCCGTTGTCCATGAAGGTCCGGTAGATCTCACGGTTGGCGACCACCGCGCCCATCGGCACCGCACCGTTGGTCAGGCCCTTGGCGACGTTCATGATGTCCGGCACCACGCCGAAGGCATCGGCGCCGAAGGCGGCCCCCATGCGGCCGAAGCCGGTGATGACCTCGTCGAAGATCAGCAGGATGTTGTGCTTGTCGCACAGCTCCCGCAGCCGCTTCAGATAGCCCTTGGGCGGCGGCAGCACGCCGGCGGAACCGGCCAGCGGCTCCACGATCACCGCGGCGATGTTGGAGGCGTCGTGCAGGGCGACCAGCTCCTCCAGCGCGTCGGCCAGTTCGGCGCCCTGCTCCGGCAGGCCCTTGGTGAAGGCGTTCTGCGGCAGCAGCGTGTGCGGCAGATGGTCGGCCTCGACGCCCGAGCCGAACAGCTTGCGGTTGCCGCCGATGCCGCCCAGGCTGATGCCGCCGAAATTGACGCCGTGATAGCCCTTCGACCGGCCGATCAGCTTGGTCTTGGTCGGCTGGCCCTTCAGCCGCCAATAGGCCCGCGCCATCTTCAGCGCCGTGTCGGTGGCCTCCGACCCCGAATTGACGAAGAACACATGGTCCAGCCCGGCCGGCGTCATCGAGGCCAGCTTGTGCGCCAGCTTGAAGGCGGCGGGGTGGCCGAACTGGAAGGCCGGGCTGTAGTCCAGCTCGGCGATCTGGCGGGCGACGGCCTCGCTGATCTCGCGGCGGCTGTGCCCGGCGCCGCAGCACCACAGGCCGGACAGGCTGTCGTAGATCTTCCGCCCCTCGGCGTCCCAGTACCAGGCGCCATCGGCGCGGGCGATCAGGCGCGGGTTCGCCTTGAACTCGCGGTTCGCCGTGAAGGGCATCCAGTGGGCGTCCAGCTCCTCGCGCGTCAGCCCGGCGGTCGGGGCGGTTCCGGATTTCTGGCTCTCGTCCAACGGCGGCATCGGGCGGCACTCCTGCTGGTTCGGGTGAGCGTGACGGGCCACGCCGGAAAACAGTGTGCCCGGAGGATTGATTGCGGTTAAATCCAAACCATTCAAACCTTACGCAAGCATCCGCTTACCTATCCATGACCAAGCCCGCCCGCACCCTGAGCGGCCTCAACGACGCCGACCTGCGCCTGCTGCGCGTCTTCACCACGGTGGTGGAGTGCGGCGGCTTCTCCGCGGCGGAGGTGGAGCTGAACATCAGCCGCGCCGCCATCAGCCTGCACATGGCCGATCTGGAGCGGCGGCTGGGGCTGCGGCTGTGCCGGCGCGGGCGGGCGGGCTTCCTGCTGACCGACGAGGGACGCCTGGCCTACGAGGCGGCCCTGCGCCTGTTCGCCGGCCTGGAGAGCTTCCGCAGCGAGATCAACGCCGCGCATGGACGGCTGCGCGGCGAATTGACCATAGGCATCACCGACAACCTCGTCACCATGCCGAAGATGCGCGTGACCAACGCGCTGCGCGGCCTGAAGCAGCAGGGGCCGGAGGTGCGGGTGAACATCCGCATGATCCCGCCCAACGAGATCGAGCGCGGCGTGCTCGACGGACGGCTGCAGGTCGGCGTGGTCCCGGCGCGGCGCGCCCTGCCCGGCCTGGACCGTCTGCCGCTGTACCAGGAAGAATCGCTCCTCTATTGCGGGCGTGGCCACCCGCTGTTCGATGCGGAGGCGGTGCCCGACGCCGCGGTGGAGGCCGCCGACGCCGTCGCCCCGACCGAGGCGCAGCAGGTGCCGGAGGCGGCGGGGGTGCAGCGGGCGCTGACCGCGACCGCCACCGCGACCGACCGCGAGGGAGTGGCCTTCCTCATCCTGACCGGCTGCTACGTCGGCTTCCTGCCCACCCATTACGCGCGGCAATGGGTCGAGCGCGGGGCGATGCGCGCGCTGCTGCCGGAGCGCTTCCACTACGCCCAGGAGTTCCAGGCGGTCACCCGGAAGGGCGCCCGGCCCAACCTCGTGCTGGAGCGCTTTCTCGACCTGCTGAAACGGACGGAATGAGGAGGCGAGCCGGCCCTTCAAAATTCAGGGTGATTTCCATTGACGCCGGCCCGGTCGCGCCCCACCGTAATTGAGGGGAATACGAACAAAGAACCGGTGGGGGAGCGCGGCCATGGTGATGCTGACCGAACAGTTCGTCATCGACTATCTGCTGTTCGCCGCCGTCCTGCTCACCGTCACCTGCTCGCTGCTCGGCAGCTTCTTTCTCAGCGCGCTCAGCCGCCAGACGGGGGCCCTGTCGCGCCTGATGATGTGGGGCGTTCCGGCGACCCTGCTCAGCACCGCCCTGTGGTCGCTGGCCATGCCGACCAACCAGGCGCTGGTGGTCGGCGTCGCCACCGCCGGGGCGACGCTCGTCGGGCAGCATCTCCTGCCCTTCGGCCCGGTCGGCGCGCGCGGTTCCTGGTCGTGGGACGCGCTGGTGTTCCGCGGCCTGTCCTGGACCGGCCGCACCGCCCTGATGCTCGCCCCCGCCGTCTGGCTCGGCGGCATGCCCTCCTGGATCCTGTGGTTCGCCCTCGCCGGTCCCCTGAACGCCGCCATTTTCGCCCTGTGCCAGTTGCGCGGCACCAACCCGGCGCTGCGCCGGTCGGTGGAGCAGGGCGACGTTCTGTGGGGCGGCTCCCAGGGGGCGGTCCTGGGCGGCCTGCCGGCTTTCCTGATGCTGTTGTGAGGGAGCACCCGAAAAATCGGGGATGAATCCACCGTACTCATACGAAAATCCACCGGGTGGGTCTTGCGTGGGCGGGACGACCGGGCCATCTGTGCGGGACTGGCTCCGGGCCCCTCTGGCGGTCCATTTGGTACGGACCGCGATGTCGGAGCCCTTCACTTGAGCGGACGGCGCAGCCGTCCCCTTCTGGAGGGTCCGTATGACCGCTACCTCTTTTTCTTCGTTTCGTTACGGTTCCGCCCACGGCGAGACCGCGCATTTCGCGGCGCGCCAGCGGCTGGAATGGCTGGCGCGGATGATGGACAGCGCCGTCCGCGTGCCGGGCACAAACATCACCTTCGGCGCCGACGCGGTGCTGGGTCTGGTTCCCGGCTTCGGCAACCTCGCCACCACGGCGGTGTCCGGCTATCTCATCCGCGAGGCCTGGAGGCTTGGCGTGCCGCGCGGCAAGCTGCTGCGCATGGTCGGCAACGTGGCGATGGACAGCCTGATCAGCGCCGTCCCGGTCGCCGGCAACATCGCCGACGTCTTCTGGAAGGCCAACCGCAAGAACATGGCGATCCTGGCCGAGCATCTGGACGGTCATCCGCCGCACGGCGGCCAGTCCTATGGCCGCCGGCGCTCGGCGCCCTACACCATCGACGGCGAGTGGCGCCGGACGCGGTGACGTCGAACGCGGTGACGGGGCGGGCTACTCCCCGCCGAACCTGATGCGGTGGTTTTCCAGCATCAGTTCGTCCAGCCGGCGGCCGGCGGTGAAGCCCGCCTGCCCCGGCGGGACCGGCGTGTCGGCGGGAAGCCGCGGACAGGGTTCGGCGGTGCCGATCACCTGAACCACCGGATAGCGGGCGGTGTAGATGGGCAGGTTCATGTCCTCGCCCTCGTCCGACAAGCCCTTGCCCCGGACCTTGGCGCTCGCCTCCTCGATCTCCATGCCGACCACCATGGTCGCCTTGATCTCCTGAGCCGTGCTGACCCGCAATTCGGCGCTGCGCCCCGGATAGAAGCGGTCGACCATGGCGTCGAGCGCGCGGGTCTTGGCCTCCGGCTCCTCGACGATGCGCGCGGTGCCGAAGCACATGGCTGACCGGTAATCCGCCGAATGGTTGAACCCGCTGCGGGCCAGCACGAGGCTGTCGAGATGCGTGACGGTCAGGCAGACCGGCAGGCCGTCGCGCTGCGCCCGCAGCATCCGGCTGGCCGAGGATCCATGCCAATACAGATGTTCTCCCTCCCGCCAGAAGGCGGTGGGGGTGCAGTAGGGCTGCCCGTCGATCACATAGGCGATGTGCGCGATCATCGCGCCGTCGAGGATGGCGTGAACGGACTCCCGATCGTAGCGCCCCCGCTCGTGCAGGCGCTTGACCCGGTTGCGGTCGGTGACGGGGTAGCTGTCGGACGGAATGGTCTCGGACATCGCGGAACTCGCTTCGCGGCGGTGGACAACGGCGCCATTAGAGCCTAGCCATTGGTCCGGCGTGAGAGCCAATTCCGTCCTTGTCGACTGGACCAATCCGATGCCCGCCCCTATGTCCGATCTGCTGCTGCTCCCCATCGATCGGACGGGCGGGGAGCCGCTGCTGCGGCAGGTCTATGACGCGCTGCGCCGGGCCATCCTGTCCGGGGCGCTGACGCCCGGCGCGAAGCTGCCGCCGACGCGCGCGCTGGCCGAACGGCTCGGCGTCGCCCGCAACACGGTGGTCGCCGCCTATGAGCAGCTTCTCGCCGAAGGCTTCATCGAGGGGCGCGTCGGGGCGGGCAGCTTCGTGTCCAGCGATCTGCCGGACGGGTTGGAAGTGCCGCCGCCGGAACCGCCGCGCCGCGTCCCCTCCCCAGCCCCACCAACCACCCCTTTCGGCACCCTTCCGTTCAGCACGGGGCGTTGCACGCTGGATGAGCGCAGTTTGCGGATCTGGCGCAGCCTGACCCTGCGGCACCTGCAGCGACCCGACCCGGAGATGCTCGGCTATGGCGAACCCGGCGGGCCGGTGGCGCTGCGGCAGGCCATCGCCCGCTATCTCCAGAGCGCACGGGCGGTGCGCTGCGAACCCGAACAGGTGGTGATCACCGCGGGCGCCCAGCAGGCCATCGACCTCGTGTTGCGCGTTCTGCTGCGGCCCGGCGACCCGGTGTGGCTGGAAGACCCCTGCTACCCCGCGGTGCGCGCCGCGCTGGAAGCGGCGCGGGCGCGCGTCGTGCCGGTGCCCGTCGATGGGCAGGGCATGGACGTGGCGGCCGGCGTCGCCGCGGCGCCGGACGCCCGGCTGGCCTATGTCACCCCGTCCTCCCACTATCCGCTGGGTGTGGTGCTGTCGATGGCGCGGCGGATGGAGCTTCTGGCCTGGGCGCGCACGGCCGGCGCCTGGGTGCTGGAGGACGATTACGACAGCGAGTTCCGCTACGCGGGCCGTCCGCTCGCCTCGCTCCAGGGGATCGACGGCGGCGGGCGGGTCATCTACGTCGGCACCTTCAGCAAGGTCCTGTTTCCCGGCCTGCGGCTCGGCTACGCCGTCCTGCCGCCCGAGCTGCTGGACCCGGTGCTCACCATGCGTCGCCTGACCGATTGGCACCCGGCGACGCTCTACACGGGCGTGGTGACGGATTTCCTGAACGAGGGTCATTTCGGCCCGCATCTGCGCCGCATGCGCCGCCGCTACACCGCCGCGAGGGATGCGCTGGCCGACGCCATCGGCGCCCACCTTTCCCCCTGGATGGAGGCGGAGGTGCCGGAGCAGGGCATGAAGCTGATCGCCCGGCTGCGCCCCGGCTTGTCGGACCGCGACGTGGAGGCGGTGGCGGCCCGGCGCGGCATCGCCGTCCGTCCGGTCAGCCCGATGCACATCGCCGCCCCGCCGCTGCAGGCGCTGATGCTGGGCTTCACCGGCCATGAGCCGGGTGCCCTGCGCCACGCCGCCCGCGAACTCGGCGCCGCGTTGGCGGCTGCACGATTAGACGTCTAATCCTCATTTTCGAGCGCAAAAGAGTTAATCTCAAAAAGCCCATTCCCACCAATGCGCTTTGGCGCACCGCACCCCTGGCTTTCTCCGGCCGCACGGCGATCCCAACCCTATGAGGTAGCCCCGATACCCCGTTTTTGGCCCGCGTCCCACCGGACGTTCGGCGCGCCCTACCCCCGATACCCTGTGCAAGGCAGGCCGCGACCTTGCGACGATCAAGCTGCACGCCTGTTGAGGGGTGGCGCCGGTCCTTCGCCGTTTCCAGGCGTTTTTTGCCGGCGTCCAGTCCATTCGAATACGGAGATATTTCTTACAATGTGCGGCATCAGCGGGGAAATCCGCTTCGATTCTCGCCCGGCCTCCGCGACCGCGGTCGGCTCGATGACCGAAGCCCTGGCGTTGCGCGGCCCCGACGGGCAAGGCGTCTTCGCCCATGGCCGGATGGCCTTCGGCCACCGGCGGCTGAGCATCATCGACCTGTCCGAAGCGGCGCAGCAGCCGATGACCGACCCTGAACTGGGCCTCGGCATCGTCTTCAACGGCTGCATCTACAATTACCCGGAGCTGCGGGCGGAGTTGGAGGCCAAGGGCTACCGCTTCTTCTCGCACGGCGATACGGAAGTCCTGCTGAAAGCCTATCACGCCTGGGGCCGCCGCTTCGTCGAGCGGCTTTACGGCATGTTCGCCTTCGCCATCTGGGAGCGCGACAGCGGGCGCGTCATGCTGGGCCGCGACCGGCTGGGCATCAAGCCGCTCTACCTGTCCGAGACCGCGGGGCGGCTGCGCTTCGCCTCAACCCTGCCCGCCCTGCTGGCCGGCGGCGACATCGACACCGCGATCGACCCGGTCGGGCTCTACCAGTACATGAGCTTCCACGCCGTCGTGCCGGCGCCGGGGACCATCCTGAAGGGCGTGCGCAAGCTGCCGCCGGCCACCCTGCTGACCCTGGAGCCGGACGGGCGCCGCATCGAGGAAACCTATTGGGAACCGGTCTTCGGCCCGCAGCCCGGCGACGAGCGGATGTCGGAGGGCGACTGGCAGGACGCCGTGCTGTCCACGCTGCGCAAGGCGGTGGAGCGGCGTCTGGTCGCCGACGTGCCGGTCGGCGTGCTGCTGTCGGGCGGGCTGGACAGCTCCGTCATCGTCGCCCTGCTGGCCGAGGCCGGGCAGACCGGCCTGCAGACCTTCTCCATCGGCTTCGAGACGGTGGGCCAGGAGAAGGGCGACGAGTTCCAGTATTCCGACCTGATCGCCCAGCGCTTCCAGACCGACCACCACAAGCTGTTCATCGACAGCAACCGCGCCCTGCCCGCCCTTCAGGACTGCGTGCGGGCGATGTCGGAGCCGATGGTCAGCCACGACGCCATCGGCTTCTTCCTGCTGTCGCAGGAGGTCGCCAAGCATGTGAAGGTGGTGCAGAGCGGCCAGGGCGCCGACGAGATCTTCGCGGGCTACCACTGGTACCCGCCGATGATGGAGGCGGCGGACCCGCTGTCCACCTACGCCAAGGTCTTCTTCGACCGCAACCGCGCGGAGATGGCCGAGGCGCTGAACCCGCAGTATCTGGCCGGCGAGGACGCGGCAAGCGCCTTCGTCGCCGCCCATTTCGCCCGCCCCGGCGCCGACCGCCCGGTGGACAAGGCGCTGCGCCTCGACACCACGGTCATGCTGGTCGACGACCCGGTGAAGCGGGTCGACAACATGACCATGGCCTGGGGTCTGGAGGGGCGCGTGCCCTTCCTCGACCACGATCTGGTCGAACTGGCCGCCCGCGTCCCGCCGGAGCTGAAGGTCCGCGACGGCGGCAAATACGTGCTGAAGGAGGCGGCGCGGCGCGTCGTCCCCTCCGAGGTCATCGACCGCCCCAAGGGCTATTTCCCGGTTCCGGCGCTGAAGTACCTGCGCGGTCCCTACCTGGAGCTGGTGCGCGACGTGCTGAACCAGCCCGCCGCGCGGCAGCGCGCGCTGTTCCAGCCGGCCTACCTGGACCGCCTGTTCAGCGATCCGGAATCCCACATCACGCCGCTTCGCGGTTCGAAGCTCTGGCAGGCCGCCCTGCTGGAGTTCTGGCTGCAAACCCATGGGATCTGAACACCGCATGATGATGATGCAGAATCGCACCCAGACGCCTTTCCGGATCGAACGCGCCCTGGTCTCCGCCCTGATGGACGAAGATTCACCGCGCCCGAACCGCCGGACGGGGGCGGGGCATCCCGGAGCGGAAAAGGGGCCGACGCCGCGCGCGGTGGTGAATTGCGGCTGGGGCCGCCTGCTCTTCGCCAACACCTTTCCCGACGTCGGCGAGCTGATCGAGGCGATGCGCCAGGAGGGGCCGGGGCGGCGCGACATCGCGCTGTATTTGGAGGACCCCCATGTGGCGCTGTCCCAGGCGCCGACCGAGCTGTTTCTCGACCCGTCCCACACCTACCGGCTGCGGTTGGCCGGCTTCCGGCCCGGCGGCGAGACGCGCGGCTTCACCATCGAAACGCTGCGCGGCCGCCAGGATGTCGACGCCGTGAACCGCATCTACGGCGCCCGCGGCATGGTCACCATGGACCCGGAATTCTGCTGGGCGGAGCGCGACAGCCGCGTGCTGACCCACCTGATCGCCACCGATCCGGTCAGCGGGGCGGTCATCGGCTCGGTCACCGGGGTGGACCATGTCCGCGCCTTCAAGGACCCGCAGAACGGCTCCTCCCTGTGGTGCCTGGCGGTCGATCCGCAGGCGGCCTATCCCGGCATTGGCGAGGCGCTGGTCCGCGCGCTGGCCGAGCATTTCAAGGAGCGCGGGCGCAGCTTCATGGACCTGTCAGTCCTGCACGACAACGCCAACGCCATCGCGCTCTACGAGAAGCTGGGCTTCCGGCGGGTGCCGGTCTTCGCGCTGAAGACCAAGAACCCGATCAACGAGAAGCTGTTCGCCGGCCCGGCGGTGGAGGCCAGCCTCAACCCCTACGCCATGATCATCATCAACGAGGCCCGGCGCCGCGGCATCGGGGTGGAGGTGGTGGACGCGGAGTCCAACCTGTTCCGCCTCAGCTTCGGCGGGCGCAGCATCCTGTGCCGCGAAAGCCTCAGCGAGCTGACCTCGGCGGTGGCGCTGTTCCGCTGCGACGACAAGGCGGTGACCCGGCGCACGCTGCTGCGGGCCGGTTTGTCGGTTCCCGACCAGATGACCGCGGACGGCATGGACGACAACGCCGCCTTCCTGGAACGCCACGGCAGCGTCGTGGTGAAGCCCGCCCGCGGCGAGCAGGGCCAGGGCATCACCGTGGACGTGCGCGACGCGGAGACGCTGGCCTGGGCCATCGGCAAGGCCAAGAAGATCTGCGACACGGTCCTGCTGGAGCAGTTCGTGCAGGGCCAGGACGTGCGCATCCTGGTCATCGACTACCGTGTCGTCGCCGCCGCGGTGCGCCGCCCGGCGGAGATCGTCGGCACCGGCGACCGGACGATCTCCCAGCTGATCGAGGCGCAGAGCCGCCGCCGCGCCGCCGCCACCGGCGGGGAAAGCCGCATCCCGATGGACGAGGAGACGGAACGTTGCGTGCGGGACGCCGGTTTTTCCATGGACTCGGTCCTTCCGGAGGGGCAGGCGCTGGCCGTGCGCAAGACGGCCAACCTGCACACCGGCGGCACGCTGCACGACATCACCGACCGTCTGCACCACCGCGTGGTGGAGGCGGCGGTGGAGGCGGCGCGCGCGCTCGACATTCCGGTGGTCGGCCTGGATCTGCTGATCCCCGACCTGCTGGGGTCCGACTACGCGATCATCGAGGCGAACGAGCGGCCCGGCCTTGCCAACCACGAACCGCAGCCGACCGCCGAACGCTTCCTCGATCTTCTCTTCCCCTACTCCGCGGTCGATCCGCGGGCGTGACCGTTCAGGAGGTGGTATGGAGCAGGCAGCCTTGACGCGGACCGGAATCGTTCGGCCCGTCATCGACATGGACTATCTGACGGGCTTTCTCCGCCGCCTGCTGGAGATCCCGAGCCCGACCGGATACACCGACCAGATCGTCCATTTCTGCGGCGACGAGCTGCACCGGTTGGGCATCCCCTTCGAACTGACCCGGCGCGGCGCCATCCGCGCCGATCTGGCGGGGCGCCAGTACAGCCCCGACCGCGCCGTGGTCGCCCACCTCGACACGCTGGGCGCCCAGGTCAAGATGCTGAAGCCGAACGGCCGGCTGGAGGTCGTGCCCATCGGCACCTGGTCGGCGCGCTTCGCCGAGGGGGCGCGCTGCACCGTCTACACCGACAAGGGCAGCTACCGCGGCACCATCCTGCCGCTGAAGGCGTCCGGCCACACCTTCAACGAGGAGATCGACACCCAGCCGGTGGCCTGGACCAACCTGGAGATCCGGGTGGACGCCCGCTGCGAGAACCTGGAGGCGTTGCAGACCCTCGGCTTCAACGTCGGCGACTTCGTGGCGATCGACCCGCAGGCGGAGTTCGACGCCAGCGGCTTCATCAACTCCCGCCATCTCGACGACAAGGCCGGGGTGGCGGTGATCTTCGCCGCCGCCAAGGCGGTGCTGGACGCCAAGCTGCCGCTGCCGGTGGACTGCCACCTGCTGCTGACCATCTCGGAGGAGGTCGGCTCCGGTGCCTCGTCGGTCCTGCACAAGGACGTGGCGGAGATGGTGACCATCGACAACGGCACCACCGCCATGGGCCAGAACAGCCGCGAGTTCGGCGTGACCGTCGCCATGGCCGACAGCACCGGCCCCTTCGACTATCACCTGACGCACAAGCTGCTGTCGCTGTGCCAGCAGCACGAGATCGAGCACCAGCGCGACGTCTTCCGCTATTACCGCTGCGACAGCGCCGCCGCCATCGAGGCCGGAAATGACATCCGCACGGCGCTGGTCTGCTTCGGCATCGACAGCTCCCACGGCTACGAGCGCATCCACGCGGACTCGCTGCGCTCGCTGGCCGAGCTGATCGCCCTCTACATGCAGAGCGACGTGGCGATCCCGCGCGACCGCGTCGGCATGGGCCCGATGGGCGCCTTCCCCTGGCAGCCCACCGCCCCGGCAAAGGTCGAGGAGTAAGGCTGCCTCAATCCCCCGCCGCCAACTCCGGCCGCGGCGGACCCAGCGGGTCGAGCGGGGTGACGGTCGGCGTCGTCTGGGGCAGCGGGCGGAAGCTCGCCTGCGCCTCGGCCGGCGGCGGCGGGCGCATGCGCGTGCGCCACAGGCCGTAGAGCGTCGCCGAGCCCGCCCCCGCCGCGATGAAGCCGAACAGCGCCTCCGGCCCGGCGAAGCCCATGGCGGCCGAGGCCAGCGGCGGCCCGATGATCGCCCCCACCGAGTTGGCGAGGATCAGCCCGCCGCTGACCGACACCACGTTGTCCGGCCCGGCGTGGTCGTTGGTGTGGGCGGCGCAGACCGGGTAGAGCGTGAAGGCCAGCCCACCGAAGAACGGCGCCACCAGAAGCAGCGTCTCCTGCCGCCCGCTGCCGTCCGCCAGGATCATGCCGACGCTGACCAGCGCCAGCGCCGCCGACAGGCCGATGATGACGGCGCGACGGTCGAAGCGGTCGGACAGCCGCCCCAGCGGCCACTGCAGCGCCACCCCGCCCAGGATCAGGGTGCTCATGAACAGCGCCGTTCCCGACACTCCGAAGCCGGAGGCCGCGCCGAACACCGGGGCGAGGCCGTAGATCGAGCCGGTGACCGTCCCGCTGATGAAGACGCCGACGACGCCCAGCGGCGACGCCTCGTACAGCCGCCGCAGGCCGTAGGATTCCACGTTGGGCAGGGTCGGCGGCGTGGTCCGGGTCAGCGCCACCGGCACCAGGGCAAGCGTCAGCAGGATGGCGATCAGCATGAAGATGCGCACGCCCGTCTCGTCGTCCAGCTGCAGCAACTGCTGGCCCACCGCCGAGGCGGCGTAGAGCGTGACCATGTAGAGCGACAGGATCTGCCCGCGCGTCTCGTTGTTGGCCGTGCCGTTCAGCCAGCTTTCGATGCAGATGTAGAGGCCGGCCATGCAGAAGCCCTCGGCCAGCCGCAGAACGGTCCACACGGAAACCGCGTCGAACAGCGCATGCGACAGCGCTGCCGCCGACAGGACCGAGGCGAAGGCGGCGAAGGCGCGGATGTGGCCGACCCGCGTGATGACCCGGTGGGCGAACAGCGAGCCGCCGGTCAGACCCGTGTAGAAGGCCGCAGTGATCAGGCCCACCGCGACCGCTCCGGACTCCGTGCCGGCCAGCCGCAGGCCGATGAGCGTGCTGAGCGCGCCGTTGCCCAGCATCAGGAAAGCGACCCCGAGCAGGAGCGAAAGTACCGACCGTGCAACCTGCGGCATGTGTCCGACCACCCGTTCCTTTCACGACAAACCGGCGCCGCAGCCGGGAGGCCACGGCGCCGGCCCTTGGATGGCACCCGCCGGACGGCGAATCAACCCTTGTAATTCGCGGAATCGGTGGCGTCCCAGCCATTCCACAGAAACGCAGAAGAGGTACCGCTGGGGGAGCAGCGATACCTCTTCCGGTTGAGCGCTTGGTCGTCTTGGGGCGGCTTGCCCGGTGTCCGGCTATTCCGCCGGAGTGGCGATCAGCGTCTCAGGCAGGGTGTCCTTGCGGATGCGCAGGAGTTCCTTCCACTTCTTGAGGGCGGCGATCAGGATCACGAAGCCCAGCGACAGCATGATGATCGAGATGCCGGCGTTGAAGACGTTGTAGCCCTTGGCCAGCGGGTTCAGATAGACGTTGGTGATCATCCAGTAGCCGGCGTAGTTCACCGTCACGAACAGGTAGGCCAGCGGGACGAGACAAGTCAGCATGTAGACCCGTTTCTGGCCGAGGCGCAGGATGATCGTGGCGCCGATGATCAGGCCGACCGAAGCCATGAGCTGGTTCGACACCCCGAACAGCGCCCACACCGAGTTGATGTCGCCCGACGTCAGCAGGTAGCCCCAGGCCACGCAGGCCAGCACGCTCGCGGCGATCGAACCGGGGACCCAGTCGAGACGCTTCAGCGGGGCATAGAGGTCGCCACCCAGGTCTTGGATCAGGTAGCGGGCCACGCGGGTGCCGCTGTCAACGGCGGTCAGGATGAACACCGCCTCGAACATCACGACGAACTGGAAGAAGTAGGAGGCCAGCGTGCCGAACCACGGGATGCGGGTGAAGATTTCCGTCATGCCGACGGCGAGCGTCACAGCACCACCGGTGCGGCCGTAGAGGTCGAGACCGATTTCCTGGCTGAGCCGCGGCAGATCGACGACCTGCATGTTCAGGGCCTGGAAGGCGGCGGGCGAGGAGTTGATGGCGAAATAGTCGGCCGGGTGCAGGGAGGTGGCGGCGATCAGCGCCATGACGCCGACCACGCATTCCGCCAGCATGCCGCCGAAGGCCACGGTGCGGATGTCGCTCCATTTGTCGATCAGCTTCGGCGTGGTGCCCGAGCCGATGAAGGCGTGGAAGCCGGAGATGGCGCCGCAGGCGATGGTGATCGAGATGAACGGCCACACCGGGCCGGCCAGCACCGGGCCGCCGCCATGGATGAAGTCGGTGAGCGCGGGGAAGCGGATTTCCGGGTTGATGAAGACGACGCCGACGACGAGCGCGCCGAACACGCCGATCTTCATGAAGCTCGACAGATAGCCGCGCGGGGTCAGCAGCATCCACACCGGCAGCGCCGTGGCGAAGAAGGCATAGATCGGCAGGATCAGCGCGACCGTCTCGGCGTGCAACGTCAGCCAGCTGCCCAGCACCGTGCCCTGGATGTAGGGGCCGGCGAAGACGGAGGCGGCGATGGCGGCGATGCCGACCTGGGTCGCGCCCTTGGACGAGCCGGTGATCTTCTCGTAGAGGCCGAGCGCCACGGCGATCGGGATCGTCATGAAGACCGCGAAGGCGCCCCAGGCGTTGCGCTCCAGCGCATGGACGACGACCATCGACAGGCCGGCCATGGTGATGGTGATGATGAACAGCATCGCCAGACCGGTGCACCAGCCGGCGACCGGGCCGAGTTCGGCCTTCGCGACCTCCGACAGGGACTGGCCCTTGTGCTTCATGGAGGCGAACAGCACGACCGTGTCGTGCACCGCGCCGCCGATGACGCAGCCGATCAGCAGCCACAGGAAGCTCGGCAGATAGCCGAACTGCGCGGCCAGCACGGGGCCGACCAGCGGGCCGGCGGCGGCGATCGCCGCGAAATGCTGGCCGGCGTTCACCCACTTCTTGGTGGGAACATAGTTTCGCCCGTCGGCCAGGATGTGGGACGGTGTCACCTCGGAATCATCGGCACGGAGCACCTTGCGCACAAAGAACACGCCGTAGAAGCGGTAGCAGAGGGCGAGGATGCAGAGTGTCGCGATCACAAATGTCAGGGCGTGATCCATGACAGCTCTCCTTGGAAGGAACTGCCGTCACGGTAGGCCGGGTTTCACCCTTCGTGTGGTGCTCTCCCCGGAGCGGCGTCCTGGCGTGGCGAGCGGTCGGAATGCGGGGGCGAGCGGCGGGAGGCTTCCTAACCCTCTCCCCGCTTTCGGCGGACCAAAGGTCCGCCTGTCGCGTCAGCGCAAACGAAGTTTGCGCGTGAGCGGAGGAGAGAGGGGACTTTTATGATTCACCCGATGCCCAGCCGCTCCTTCAGCGGGCCGAGGAAGCGGCGGCTGACCGGGATGCTCTGGCCGCCGAGCGTCTGGATTTCCGCCAGACCGTTGTCGATCAGGCGGATTTCCCGGATGCGGTCGGGGTTGACCAGATATTGCCGGTGGCAGCGCACCAACGGCGTGCGCTCCTGCAGGGTCAGCAGGGTCAGCTCGGTGAATCGCTCCTCCCCGTCGGCGCCGACGACGAAGACGCCGCTCGCCTTGGAGGCCACGCATTCCACCTCGTCGAGCTTCAGCAGGGAGATGCGGTTGTGGCCGGTGCAGGGGATCAGCCGCAGCGGGGCGGCGTCCTTCAGCACGGCGAGGTCCTGCGGCGCCCGCTCGCGGCGCAGCCGTTGCAGCGTCTTGGCCAGCCGGGACGGGTCCGCCGGCTTCAGCAGATAATCGAAGGCGTGCTCCTCGAAGGCCTGGACGGCGTATTCGTCGTGGGCGGTCAGGAAGACGATGCGGGGCATCCGCTCCGGGTCGAGCATGCTCAGCATCTCCAGCCCGCTGACCCGCGGCATCTGGATGTCGAGGAAGACCACGTCGGGCGGCTGGCGGTTGATGGCGCCGATGGCCTCGATGGCGTTGGCGCATTCCCCGGCGACCTGGAGGTCGGGGAACTCCTCCAGAAGGCGCCGCAATTCCTCGCGGGCCAGCGGCTCGTCGTCCACGATCAGCACGGTCATCATGGCGCGGTCTCCGCGACGGCAGGAATGTCCAGGGGAAGGCGCAGGGTGATGCGGGTGAAGACGTCGGCCTCGCAGGCGACGTCCACCCCGTAGCCGTCGCCGAAGCGGTTGCGGACTCGGCGGTCCACGATGGACATGCCCAGCCCGTCGCCGCCCGGCTTTTCCTCGTAGAGACCGGCGTTGTCCTCCACCGCCAGCAGCAGGTCGCCGCCCTCCCGCCGCGCCGCGATGCGGACATGGCCGGGGCCGAGGAGCTGCGAGGTGCCGTGCTTGATGGCGTTCTCCACCAGCGGCTGGAGCAGGAAAGCCGGCAGCCGGGCGTGGCGCAGCTCGTCGGGCACGTCAATCTCCACCGACAGGCGCCCGGTGAAGCGCGCCAGCTCGATCTGGAGATAGGCGCTGACATGCTCCACCTCGTCGGCCACCGTGGCCTCCTGGCTGGGCCGCTTCAGGTTCTTGCGGAAGAAGACCGACAGGCTCTGCACGAGCTGGCGCGCCCGCTCCGGGTCGTTGCGGATGACCGCGGAGATGGTGTTCAGCGCGTTGAACAGGAAATGCGGATTCACTTGCGCGTGCAGCAGCTTGATCTCCGACTGGGCGAGCAGCGCCTTCTGCCGCTCGTAGCGCCCGGCGAGGATCTGGCTGGACAGCAGCCGGGCGATGCCCTCCCCCAGCGTGCGGTTGATGGTGGAGAACAGCTTGGTTTTCGGCTCGTACAGCTTCACGGTGCCGATCACCCGGTCGTCCTCCCCGACCAGCGGGATCACCAGCGAGGCGCCCAGCCGGCAGTTCGGGTGGATCGAGCATTTGTAGGAGACCAGATTGCCGTCGGCGTAGAGCACTTGGTTGTTGGCGATGGCCTGGTAGGTCTGGGGCGAGGTGATCGGGGTGCCCGGCAGATGGTGATCGTCGCCGACGCCGATGAAGGCAAGCAGCTTTTCGCGGTCGGTGATGGCGACGGCGCCGACCCCCGTCTCCTCGTAGATGATGCGGGCGACCCGCATGCTGTTCTCTTCGTTGAAGCCCTGGCGCAGCACGCCGTCGGCCCGCGCGGCGATCTTCAGCGCCTTGGCGGAAAAGGCGCTCGACTGCTTGTCGATCAGGGCGCGGCGGTCCATCAGGATGCGCATGAACAGCCCCGCCCCCAGCGTGTTGGCGACGATCATCGGCAGCGCCACCACCTCGACCAGATGGACCGCCGCCGGAAAGGGCTTGGCCACCAGAAGGATGATCAGCATCTGCGCGACCTCCGCCACCAGCGTGACGGCGCCGACGCGCAGCGGGTCGAACAGCGGCTCGATGCGGCCCCGGTTGACGAAGTGGCGGTGCACCAGACCGCCGATCAGCCCCTCCGTCACCGTGGAGATGGCGCAGGCCACCGCCGACATGCCGCCCAGCGAGTAGCGGTGCAGCCCGCCGGTGAAGCCGACCGCCAGCCCCACCGACGGCCCGCCCAGGATGCCGCTCAGCACGGCCCCGATGGCGCGGGTGTTGGCGATGGAATCGTCGATTTGCAACCCGAAATAGGTCCCCATGACGCAGAACATGGAGAAGATGACGTAGCAGGCCAGCTTGTGCGGCCAGCGCACGGTGAGGTGCATCACCGGCAGGAACAGCGGCGTCCGGCTCAGCATGTACGCGATGACCAGATACACGCACATCTGCTGGAGCAGCAGGAAGACGAGGCTGAGATGCTCGACGGTCATGGGAGCGGACGGCGGGTGGCGGGCGGCGGTATTGCCGGCCCGCAGGCTACCCCCGCCCGCCCTGCCGCGGTATGATTCCAATCAATGGATGCGGCCGGAGCCCCCGGGCCGCTGCGCTGGCCTCAGGCGGCCAGCGCGGGGGCCTGCTCCACCGTCGCCAGCGCCGTGCCGGCGTTGGCCGGCGGCAGGCGCAGGCGGCTCGCCAGCCCCTCCAGGGAATCGTGCAGGCGGCGGCAGGGGGTGCCGTCCTCCCCCGGCTCGTAGATGCCGACGAAGGGCGCACCCGGCTGGTTGGGGTCGAGATGCAGCTCGACGATGTGGGTGCGCGACGTGCAGCCGCGAATCAGCGGATCGGCGGGAATCACCGTCCAGCCGCGCCGCAGGCAGCGTTCGGCCAGCCCTTCCAGATAAAGCGAGGCGGACGGAACGCGCTTCAGCGCCTTCAACTCGGCGATGAGCTGGCGGACGTTGTCCACCTGCTCCAGGAACAGGCCGGCGGCGTGATGCGTGTCGCGGATGACCAGTTTCAGCATGGGGTGAAACCTCCTCTGTGCGCACGGCTCCGCCATCCGCGGGAACGCATCGGCGGCCTTCGCGGCGCGGCGCCCGTTGGGCGGAAGCCTGCGCGTTGTGCGTTTGGGTGGGACGCGTCGGACGGGACGCGGTTCCGTTACTCGGCGGCGCCCAGGTCCGTCCCGTTCACATCCGGTTCGGGCCGTTCGGCCACCGTCACAAGCGGTTCCGTCTCGCGCTTGCGGTCGGGGTAGAGAGCGGCGACCATCCGCTCCAGCCGGTGGCGCAGCGAGCGGTTCGGCTGGTCGGACGGCCGGGCTTCGACGCGGACGTTCACCACGCCGTCCTCGATCATGCCCAGTTCGCTGGCCGCCTTGCGGGACAGGTCGATCACCCGGCCCTTCACGTAGGGGCCGCGGTCGTTGATCACGACCTCGACGCTGCGCCCGTTGTCGGCGTTGGTCACCGTCACCCGGCTGCCCAGGGGAAGCCGGCGGGACGCGGCGGTCAGCCGGTTCTGGCTGAAGCGCTCCCCCGACGCCGTGGTCCGGCCATGGAAGAAATCGGCGTAATAGGACGCCTTGCCCTTGTGGACATACACCGGCTCGATGTCCGGAACGACCGGCGCCGATGTTTCCTCAAACGCGATGTCCTGCGGCACTGGCGGGACGGTGGCGATCTGTGCAGTGGACGAGCATGCCCCAACAGAAACAGCACAGACGGCGAGCGCAACACAGCCATACCGCACTCTTTTTCTCCCCCTTTGTTGTTCTGCGGCAACGGTTGCGGAATCTCCCAATCATGTCAATCCGCGAATCCACATCTATCCTGTGACAGGATTGCGCCTTAATATTCTTTAACGATTTTATTTGGCCATTTTCTTAAAACGTAAGCGGATGTCTGGAGATTTCATTTTGAAATATTGCATTCGATGCCATCCGCGAAATCCCTTCAGTCGCTCCCAACGCAGAATCCAGCATCACCGCCGCGTCGCGAGTGTGTGGAAGGAATTTCCCGGAACATCTCCAAGACGCTGAAAATCCGCTGAAAAATTCCCTCCCAACAATGTTGAAGGTGCCGCCTGATCGATTGAACGCCGTCAAACGCCTTGTCATAAGTATTGGACGATTGAAAGACGAACGCTGATCGTTTTCGCCAAACATCATCAAAATTCGGAACGAATTTATCGAAACATCGATCCACCCCGACGGAGCGCGCGGAGATGAGTGAGCCTCGGATTCCCGGCCTTGGCGAGAACGGAGATGAAACCAGCGATGATCAATCAGTCTATGAAGGCATTCCAGGCCCGGCGACGGCGGGACGGACGACGGGCGGCGCCGGCGACCCGTTGTTCCTCCGCGCCTTCGACAGCGGGCGCCGCTGGGGGGCGCCGACGGATGACGCCGCGCCCCCGCCTTATACCCTGACCTACGGCTGGGTGGTGAACGCCGGCCTCCGCTACGTCCCCGGCTTCCGCCCCCTCGACAGCGGTCAGCGGGCCATGGCGCTGCAAGCGATGGGGGAATGGAGTTCGGTCGCCAACCTCGCCTTCGCGCAGCCGGCAGACCCCATGACCGCCAATTTGCAGTTCCATATGAGCCAACTGGACGTCTTCCGCGCCTCCGGCATGGCCTACTACCCCAACCCGGCGGGCTCCTACATCTACCTCGACCCCGAATCGGCCGGCTACCGGACCTACATCCATGAGATCGGCCACGCGCTGGGCCTGAAGCATCCCGGCGACTACAACGGCACGGGCAGCGGCACCCCGCCCTTCCTGCCGCCCGCCGAGGACAACCGGGCCAACACCATCATGTCCTATTACGGCGTCTGGCCCGGCGGGCTGGGTGTCTATGACATCGCCGCGATCCAGCGCCTCTATGGCCCCAACCCCACCGTGCGCGCCGGCGACGACCTGTATCTCCTGACGCCGGGGGCACCGGGGCGCTACCTCTGGGACGGCGGGGGCAACGACACCCTGTCCGCAGGGGGCTCGGACGTCCCCGTGACCATCGATTTGGCGAACGGTTGGGGCTGGTTCTCGGCGCAGGACGCGTCGATCCTGGCTCGGAACCAGTTCTTCGTCGGCCACGGCACCCGCATCGAGACCGTCGTCGGAGGATCGGCGGGCGACCGGCTGAACGGATCCGCCTTCGCCGACACGCTGGAGGGGGAGGCGGGCGACGACACGCTGGACGGTGGGGCCGGCGACGATCTACTCGACGGCGGCAGCGACAGCGACACGGCCACCTACGGCTTTCCCTCCGCGAACGTCTTCGTGACCGCCGATCCGTTGGGCAACGGAACGGACCTGATCGTCACCGGGGCCGGCGGCACCGACCGGTTGCATGACGTTGAACGTCTGGTCTTCACCGACCGGATCGTCGACCGGCAGCAGGCCCCCACCGTTCTGCCCCGCCCCGCGCCGGACCAGCGCGCCCTCGTCCACGATGGCACCCGGAGCTACGAGGCGCGCATGGCGTCCTACGACGGCCCGGTCGCCAGGCTGAGAAACCAGTTTCTGGGAACGGCGTCGAGCGAAGCGGTCGTCGGCAGCGACCAGGGCGATTTCATGAATCTCCTCGCCGGCAACGACGCCGCGCAGGGCGGAGGCGGAGACGATGTCCTCGACGGCGGCGCGGGCTCCAACTTCCTGAGCGGCGGAGCCGGCGTGGACACCTTCTTCATCGACGGACGGGACGAGAGCGTCACATGGTCGACCGTGACAGACCTGCAACCGGAGGAATGGGCCATCGCCTGGGGCTGGGCCGCCGCCATTTCCCGGTTGACCTGGGAGGATCTGGCGGGCGCCAGCGGCCATCAGGGAGCCACCGCGCGGATCGACCTCGACGGCAACCACGGCACCGACCTCAGCCTCACCTTCAGCGGGCTGGCCCCCGGCGGACTGGTCACCAGCACCGGGCAGACCGGGGTGGACGGCTATCTCGCCTTCCGGATCGGCTGACCGGTTTCCGCAGTTTGAAAAAGCGGTGGTCGGAGGGGGGCGGCAGCGCCACTGTCGCGCATTCTGGGCGCAACCGTTGCCCCAGGGACAAGGAGAACCCGCAACCATGAAACAGGTGATGTTCGTCGAGCTCGGCATGGGCGCCGATCTGCATGGGCAGGACGTGACCAAGGCCGCCGTGCGCGCGGTGCGCAACGCCATCGAGCGCAATTCCATGCCCGGCATGAGAGCGCTGGTCGATGGCGACACCAGCCGGATGCAGGTCCGCGTCCATCTGGCCGTCCCGGCGGACGCCGACCGCCTGGATCTGGAGGCCGTGCGGGCCGTCTTCCCCTATGGGCAGGTGTCCTTCAACGTGGTGTCCGGCGGCATGCTGGCGCCCAGCGGCATCTTCCTGGCCGACAAGAACGACCGCAACGAGATGATCTACATCGTCAACGCCGCGGTGGAGGTCGGCGTCTGAGGTTTGGCGTCTGAGATATGATGCCCGGCCTTCGGCCCTCGAGTTCGGAGCGGTTGCCCCCGCCGCCCGTTTCGTGCCAGCGTCGGGGCATGAAGCGCGCGCTCCGAACCGCCCTGATCGCCGTCGGCATCCTGGCCGGCGGCCTCGTCACCCTGACCGTGGGGGTGGTGGCCGCCCTGCCGGTGATCGCCGACCACATTCCCCTGGAACTGTCCCGAGTCGTGATGAGCGACGGGCGGCGGCAGGTGGAGATGCAGGGCATGGTCCACGTCGCCAAGCCGGACTTTTACGCCGCGATCGCCCGCCACATCACGCAGCGGCGCCAGGACGGCTGGCTGGTCTTCTACGAGGAGGTCCGTCCCGACGACGCCTCAAACCCCGCCGGGGTCGCCGACGTGCTGCGCCGGCTGGGGGCGGACTGGAACCCGGACAGCAAGCAGCATCCCTACGAGATGATGGCGAGCCTGCTCGGCGACGGGCTGGTGCTTCAGGACAACCGCGCCCTGATCGGTCCGCCGGGGCCGGACGCCCGCAACGTCGACGTCACCCTGTCGCAACTGCTGGCCGCCCTGCCCCCCGACGACCCGGACGAGGCCGGTCCGGACACCATCGATCTCGCGCAGCTCCGGAACGAATACGACACGCTGCCGGGCTGGGTGCAACGGCGCGTCCAGGCCGCCATCCGGATCATGCTGGCGACCACGGCGTCGGGCTCCATGGTGCGCGAGGCCCTGCCGCCCGCGCTGACCACCCTGCGCGAGGACAAGGTGGTGGCGGCCATCAAGGCCGAACCGGACCGCAACATCCTGATCCTCTACGGTCAGGTGCACATCGGCCACATCCAGACCATGCTGACGGAGGCCGACGCCCGGTGGCGGACGGTCTCCTCAACGGCGATCCAGGCGTTCTGAACCGCGCCGGTCTCCCGATGCGGTTCACCAGATTTTGCGGGCCAGCTCCTCGCCGCGGGCGGTGAGATCCTCGAAGCGGCGGCGGGCCTCCTCCTCGGCGCTCCAATCGCCGGAAGCGACGACGGCTTCGGCGGCGTCCGGACGGTCCGGCGCGCTGGGACGGTCTCCCGCTTCCCCGTGGAGGCCATAGACCTGGCCGTCGCGCGCCTCGATCACGGCGTAGCGGCCGTCCCGTTCGACGAGCCGGAAGCTGCCATGTTCCGAAACGGTCCGGACGTTGGGCATCGCACTCTCCCCTTGCGGTTCATCGGTCACGCCGTCAACAACCGCCGCGCTGCCCATTTGTCGCATAGCAGCATCATGGCACTTTATGGGTGCAAATGAGAGTCGTTCGCACTATACAGGAGGGAAGTCAGCCGCAAAGAAGTTTGAACCGCCAATGCTCACAGCGCTTCACACCCGTTCCATCGCCGCGATGGCCGCCGCCGGCACCTTCCTGTCGAGCGGAGTTGGCTGGGCGCAGGGCGTCCCCGCAAGCAACGGCACCCCCGCGGCGCCGGCTTCCCCGGCAGCCCCCCTGACGGCCCCTGCGACGGCGCCTGTGACGGCGCCCGCCGCCGACGCGCTGGCGGCCCCGCTGGCGGCGCCGGACGCCGCGGCTGGAGCGGCCGCCGGGCTGGACCACATGACCGCCGCGACGGCGATCCTGCCGCACGACCTGTCCCCCTGGGGCATGTTCATGGCGGCGAGCCCGGTGGTGCAGGCGGTGATGATCGGGCTGGCGCTGGCGTCGGTGGCGACCTGGACCATCTTCCTCGCCAAGTCGCTGGAGCTGTCGAAGGCCAAGCGCAAGGCGCGGGCCTCCCTGGCGGCGCTGGAGCAGGCGCGGTCGCTGACCCAGGCGGCGGAGAGCATCGGCTTCGAGAAGACCCCGGCCACCGCCTTCCTGCGCGCCGTGATCGCCGAGGCCCACCAGTCCGCCGACGCCCCCTCGCAGGAGGGTCTGAAGGAGCGCGCGGCCTCCCGCCTGGAGCGGATCGAGGCGGCGGAGGGGCGGCGCATGATGCGCGGCACCGGCATCCTCGCCAGCATCGGCTCCACGGCCCCCTTCGTCGGGCTGTTCGGCACGGTGTGGGGCATCATGGTCAGCTTCATCGGCATCGCCAAGTCGCAGACGACCAACCTCGCCGTGGTGGCTCCGGGCATCGCCGAGGCGCTGCTGGCGACGGCCATCGGCCTCGTCGCGGCCATCCCGGCGGTGGTCATCTACAACGGCTTCGCCCGCTCCATCGGCGGCTACCGCGCCCAGCTCGGCGATTCCTCGGCGGCGGTGCTGCGGCTGCTGAGCCGCGACATGGACCGCCGCGCCCTGCCGCGCGCCGTGTCCAAGGCGGCGGAGTAAGGCCATGGCGGCGCGTCTCGACGACGGCGACGATCTCACCGAGTCGCACGACATCAACGTCACGCCCTTCATCGACGTGATGCTTGTGCTGCTCATCATCTTCATGGTGGCGGCTCCGCTGGCGACGGTGGACGTGCCGGTGGACCTGCCGGCCTCGACCGCCCAGCCGCAGCCGCGGCCCGACAAGCCGCTGTTCCTGACCATCCAGGCCGACAAGAGCCTGTCGGTCGGCGACACGCCGGTGGCGCGGGAGTCCCTGGCGGCGGCGCTGGACGGGGTGACGAACGGCGACAAGGGCGCGCGCGTCTTCCTGCGCGCCGACCGCAGCGTGGATTACGGCGCGCTGACCGAGGTGATGAACGCGCTGCGCGCCGCCGGCTATCTCAAGATCGCCTTGGTCGGCCTGGAAGGCGCGGCCGCGAAATGAGCGTGGCGACCGTCGATCCCAACGACCTGCCGGACGGCGAGGAGCGCACGGCGCCCGCCCTGGCGCGCTGGGGCGGCAGCCTGCTGGTCGTACTGGGCGCCCACGCCCTCGTCGCGGTCGGCGCGCTGTCCTGGCACGTCGCGATGGAGGAGGCGCCGGCGATGCCGCCCGCGGTGATGCTCGACCTGCCGCCGCTGCCGGAAACGCCGCCCGCCGAGCCGCCGCCGACTCTGGAATCGATGCTCCCGGAGCCGGAGGTGCCGCCCGAGCCGGTGATCGAGCCCGAACCGGAGCCGGAACCCATCCCCGAGATCGCCCCGGAGCCGCCGCCGCCCGTCCCGGCGGAGGTCGCCCTGCCCGAGCCGCCGCCCAAGCCGAAGCCGAAGCCCAAGGAAGAGCCCAAGCCGAAGCCCAAGGCCGAACCGCCGAAGCCGCGCCCGCAGCCGCAGGCGCCGCCCAAGCCGGTGACCGAAGCCCCGGCCAACCCCGCCACCGCCGCCCCGCCCGCGGGCGCCCCGGCCCAGGCGGCACCGGCGCCGCGCAACAGCAACGCGCTGCCCACCTGGCACGGCGCCGTCCTCGGCCATCTGGAGCGTTACAAGCGCTATCCCCGCATCGCCCAGATGCGGCGCCAGCAGGGCGTTCCGCAGGTGCACATCACCATTGACCGGCAGGGTCGGGTGGTGTCGGTGCGGCTGCACAAGGGCTCCGGCTTCGAAGCGCTGGACGAGGAGACGATCGCTCTGGTCGAACGCGCTTCCCCGCTTCCGGCCCCGCCGCCGGAGGTGGCGCAGGACCGTATGGAGCTGGTCGTGCCGGTGCAGTACTTCCTGCGCTGACCCGCCGGCGGCCTCCGGGTCGCCGGGATCCGAGCGCTCAGGCGCCGCGGAGCTGGCGGCGCATCACGGCAAGTGCATCCACAGGCGCATGAGTTCCGGAACCGTGCGGATGTCGAGCTTGCCGAGGATGTTCGCCCGATGGGTCTCCACCGTGCGGACGCCGATCCCGAGGCGGATCGCGATGGCCTTGTTGGCGCAGCCCTCCACCATCAGGGCCGCGACATCCCGCTCGCGGGGGCTGAGAAGAGCCAGCTTCGCCAGGGCGGACTCCGCGGCGGAGCGGTCCCGGCGCTGGTGGGCGTCGCGCTGCAAGGCCTCATGGATGCGGCGCAGGAAGACGCCGTCGTCGAAGGGCTTCTCCAGGAAATCGACGGCTCCGGACCGGAAGGCGGTGACCGCGGCGCTCACCTCGCCATGGGCGGTGATGATGATGACCGGCAGGCCGCAGCCGCGCCGGGCCAGTTCCTCCTGAAGCTCCAGCCCGTCCATGAAGGGCATGCGGAGGTCGGCCACCACGCAGCCCGGCTGCTCCGGGTCGCAGCGGTGCAGGAATTCCAGAGCGTTGACGAAGGTGCGCACGGACAGGCCGGCCACTTCGACGAGAACGGAGAGGGCGTCGCGGACCGCCTCGTCGTCGTCGATGATGAAGACGGTCGGTTCGGTGGCGGAGAGGCTGCTGGTCTGGGTCATGGGACGGCCGGGTGTTTGGACGGGCTGCGGGCAGAGTCTGCGGGCAGAAAGACCTGGAAAACGGAACCGGTCGGACCGGTGCGGCCGAGCCACAGCCTGCCGCCGTGGCTTTCGACGATCGAGCGGCAGATGGGCAAGCCGAGCCCCATGCCCGCCGGCTTCGTGGTGGCGAACGGCGAGTACAGATGGTCGACCATGCCCGCCGACACGCCGGGTCCGCTGTCCTCGACCTCGAAGGTCAGGCCGTCCGGCGGCGTCGCCCGGACGCGCAGGACGACCTCGCGCACCGGGCTGTCGGCCGCGGCGATGGCCTCGATGCTGTTGTGCACGAGGTTGAGGAGGACCTGCTCGATCTGGATGCGGTCGCACAGCACGAGGGGAAGCGGCTCCGTCATGTCCACCTTCAGCTGGACCCGGTTGTAGGCCGCGTCCCCCCGCACCAGGGTCAGCGTCTCGCGCAGGATCTCGCTGGCCGATTCCGGCGCCAGCTGCAGCGATCCCTTGCTGAGGAAGGTGCGCAGCCCGCGGATGACCTCGCCCGCGCGCTCCGCCTGGATCACCGCCTTGTCGATGAGGTCGTGGGCGCGCGGCGGGGTGTCGCCGCCCTCCAGCAGGCGCTGGGCGGCGCGCGCGTAGCTGATGGCGGCCAGCAGCGGCTGGTTCAGCTCGTGGGCCAGGGCCGAGGCCATCTCCCCCGTCACGGTGAGGCGCGAGAGATGGGCCAGTTCGCTCTGGTGTTGGCGCAGCCGGGCCTCGACCTCGCGCCGCTCGCTGACCAGCGCGCCGAGGAACAGGGCCGTGATGGCCAGGGCCAGCATCAGCGTCTGGTGATAGATCACCGCGCCCAGGGGAAGGCCGATCGCCTGCAGCCCGGCGATCAGGCCGCTCTGGATGGCCAGGGCCGCCAGCACCGCACCCGGCAGGCCGTGCGACACGGCGACCCAGACGAGGGGCAGGAACAGCACGTAGAACAGGTTGAACTGGCCGTCGCCGATGGGCAGGAAGACCAGCAGCAGGGCCGCGGCGATGGCGGCCGTCTGGGCGGCCGTGGGCGTCCTCGGCACGCTCCAGGCGGGCGTCTTGTCCGGTTGGTGCAGGAGAAGGACGAAGGGCGTGACCACGGCGATGCCGATGGCGTCGCCCAGCCAGTATTGGAAGGCCAGCGTCGGCAGCTCGGAGGCGGGCAAGGCCCCGTCCAGGACGAACACGCCGACGAAGACGGGCGCCACGACGGCGGCGCTGAGGAAGGTGACTCCGACCAGCCAGCCGACGTCGCGCACCCGGTTCAACGCCAGACCGATCCCCACCCTGTGGCGCAGCACATGGGCGGCCGCCCCGTAGCCGGCGACGATGGCGAGGTTCGAGAGCAGCAGCGAGGCGATCGAGGCGGGATGCCCCCGCACCACCAGATCGGCCAGGATCAGCGTGGCGTAGACCATCGGCAGGCCGCGCGCGCCGGTCCACAGCAGAAGGGCCATGTAGAGCCCCGCCGGCGGGTTCCACGGCGTGATGTTGAGGCTCGGGCGCGGGTGGATGAAGGTCAGCCAGTCGATGGGCAGATAGGCCGCCAGGAAGGCGAGCGACAGCACGACCATGTCCCGGCCGGTCAGGATGGCGGGTGTACCCGTCGCGCGACTGGCGGGTGGGAAAGGCATCTCAAGGCGTTCTTTCGGACTGCACGAGCGCAACGGCATGGGTGGACGAGGCTTCGACTATAACGCCCACCCGGCGCGTTCACCTATGCAATGGGCGCCTATGCACATGGACGCCGATGCGATGGGTGGGAGCCCGGCGGGCTCCCGTCCCCGCGACGCATGAATCAGCCGACGAAGAACGGCTGCGTTCCATGCGCGGCGATGGCCTTCGACAGCCGTTCCAGCGCGTGGGCGTAGGCCGCCGTGCGCATCGGGATGGACTTGGCCGTGCCCATGTCCCAGACCCGGCGGCCCTCGGTCTCCATGATCACGCGAAGGCGCTCGTGAATCTCGCCGAGGCCCCAATAGTAGCCCTGACGGTTCTGCACCCACTCGAAGTAGGACACCGTCACCCCACCGGCGTTCGCCAGGATGTCGGGCAGGACGATGACGCCGGCCTCGTTCAGGATGCGGTCGGCGTCCGGCGTGATCGGGCCGTTGGCGAGTTCCAGGACAACCCGCGCCTTGATGAGTCCGGCGTTGCCCTTGTGGATCTGATCCTCCAGAGCCGCGGGGACCAGGATTTCGCAATCGGTTCCCAGCAGCTCGTCGCCGCTCACCGCACGGGCGCCGTTCTCGGTGTAGGCGGTCACCGAGCCGCCCCGCTCCTTGGCCGTCTGCACGGCTTGCGGGTCCAGCCCGTCCTCGCAGACGATGGCTCCGCGGGAGTCGGACAGGCCGACGATGCGATAGCCGTCCGCATGCAGCAGGCGGGCGATGTGGAAGCCGGCGTTGCCGTAGCCCTGGATCACCACCCGGCGGGCCGATCCGGACAGGCGCAGATCCTCCTCCAGATGCTTGATGAGGTAGTAGCCGCCGCGCGCGGTCGCGTCGTCACGCCCGAGGGAGCCGCCGAGCGGCAGCGGCTTTCCGGTGATGACCGCCGGGCTCGGCTGGCGGACGATGGAGCTGTACTCGTCGGCCATCCACCCCATGATCATGGAGTTGGTGTAGACGTCCGGCGCCGGGATGTCGCGGTCAGGTCCGATCATGCCGGCGAAGGCCTGCACATAGGCCCGCGACAGACGCTCCAGCTCCGACTTGGACAGGCTGTGCGGATCGACCTTCACCGCGCCCTTGCCCCCGCCATAGGGCAGGTTCATCACCGCGCACTTGAAGGTCATCCAGAAGGCCAGCGTGGTCACCTCCTCGACGTTGGAACTCGGGTGGAAACGGATGCCGCCCTTGGTCGGGCCGCGAGTGTCGTCGTAGCGGCACCGCCACGCCGGGAAGGAACGGCGCGATCCGTCGTCCATGCGCACCGACAGGCGGACGCTCAGGGTCTCCTTGGCGTATTTCAGTTTCTCGAGAACCTCGGAATCCACCTCGACGTGCTTGGCGGCTTCATCCAGGCGGCTCAGCGCCCCCGAAAGCAGATCGTCCATTCCTTTTCCCCATGGTTTCGGTCAGGAGCACCGAAGGTTGGCCGCATCTCCTTCCTGGAAGGTTCTGCTCACTTCCCCTAAGGCATATGACGGCTTTTCTACTGGGGAATAACCCGGATCAAAATATCCGTATTACTACGGAAATCGTGTAACATACTGCAAAACAACGATAAAATTTTTACGCGCCGGTGCGTTTCTCGCGCTCCGTAATCATACGGATGGCCGCGGACAATGCCCGTGGGCGAGAGTCCGTCCGGGCTTGAACCACCGTCGCCGCGCAGTCGAGGACGCACCGATGACCGAGGAAACCGACCGGCCGCTGATCTGGATCGGCCGCATGGATTATGGGCGCCTGCTGCGGGCCATGGACCGGCTGGCCGCGCAGGACCCGGACGTCCGGGCGTTCCTGTCGAGGGAGTTGGAACGGGCGATCGTCCGCCCGGAATGCGACCTTCCCCGGACCATCGTGCGCATGGGCAGCCGGTTCCTGTTCCGCCGCGATGACGGCATGCCGCCCGAATGGGGAGAGCTGGTGTACCCGGACCAATCGCCCAAGGAGGATCAGATCACCGTCGCCTCTCCGCTGGGGGTGGCCCTGCTCGGTCTTCGGGAAGGCGCCCGGATGCCCTACAGCGATGCGGACGGCACCACACGCCGGCTGATGGTCGAGCGCGTCCTCCCCGCCTGAGCCGCCGCCACGCCTGCGGATCGACGCCGCCGCACGGCGCGCTCGGCCGGCCTCGCTCTTCATTTGCAAATGCGAATGAATCGCATTATTAGTGGAGCCTGTTCCGCTCCACGGCCCCGCTTGGCTCCGGACGGGACCCGAGACCCAACAGCCGAAACCGATCGGGGGCGGAGACGATGTGTGAGCGTTGTCGGAAGACCGTGCCATCCTGCGTGCTGGGACAGGCCAAACGCCGGAAGCTGTGGACGATCCCAACGGAGTATCACTGTTCGATCGTGGGCACTTGCCTGTCGTCGGAGGACGTGGCGTGGCTGTGCCGGCGGCTGAAGCTGGTCCCCACCGCGGACGCCCGCCCCTACGACATCCACCGCTATTTCGTGGAGAAGGCCGCGGAGGACGGGCCGGAGGCCCGGCTGATGCACAAGCGGCTGGACGAGACCTTCGCCGTCGCGGTGAAGCGCTTCGCCCGCGAGACGACCGAAGACGGGTGGATGGCGCTGTGGACCGCCGCGGTGGCCTCGGGCGACGTGGCCGCCGCCTACTGGGGCGTGCTGAGCCACGGCGCCATGCCCGACGCGGTGCGGGTGCGCGCCTTCGCCGACGTGCACATGCTCTCGCACATCATGGGTGGCGAGAACCGGCGCCAACTGCGGGAGAACCGTGATCTGGCCCGGCGCTGCGAGGACTTGGCGGCCCGGCTGACGAAGCAGGACCGCGCCGCCGCCGAGCGCGTCGCCGAGAAGGACGCCCGCATCCGGGAGCTGGAGGCGCAACTCACCGCCCAACGGGCCGCTCCCGCGGCTCCGGAAACGACAAGCGCCGCGAAAGCCCCGTCCGGCCGCGCGCCCGGCCAGGCGCGCCTGCAGCGCACCATGGAGGCCCTGCACCGCCGCGTCGCCAGCGAGCGCATGCGCGCGCGCCACGCCGAGGCGGAGGTGGAGCGGCTGCGCCGCCTGCTCGACCCACCGGCCGCGCAGGTCCGCCGCACCGCCGTCGCCGAGACGAACGCGCCGACCGACCTCGGCGGGCGGGCCATCCTTTATGTGGGCGGACGGACCAAGAGCCTGCCCCACCTGCGGGCGGCGGTGGAGACCCGCAACGGCTGCCTGCTGCACCATGACGGCGGGTTCGAGCAGACCACCCGCTGCCTGGAAGGTCTGGTCGAGCGCGCCGACGTGGTGGTCTGCCCCGTCGATTGCGTCAGCCACGACGCCTGCCTGCGGGTGAAGGGGCTGTGCCGCCGCATGGGCAAACCCTTCGTGCCGATGCGCAGCGCCGGCGCCACCAGCTTCGCCCGCATCCTGCACAGCTTCGGGCGGGACGGCGCCGGCGAGGACGCCGCCCACCACTGAGCGCCGCCCGAACCCTTGGCGCGGCCGCACCCGGTCCGGTCAGGCGCTGCGGACACCGGCGAGGAACTCGCCGACCTCGCCGGTCAGCCGTTCCGCCTGCTGCGACAGCGCCTGCGCCGCGCTCAGCACATGGGCGGCGGCCGTCCCGGTGTCGTTGGCCGCCTGCTGCACGCCGGCGATGTTGGAGGCGACCTCCTGCGTGCCGACGGCCGCCTGCTGGACGTTGCGGGTGATCTCCTGGGTGGCGGCGCCCTGCTCCTCCACCGCGGCGGCGATGGCGGTGGCGATCTCGTTCACCTCGCCGATCACCGTGGCGATCCCCTGGATCGCCGAAACGGCGTCGCGCGTGACCGTCTGCACCTGGGCGATCTGCGCCGCGATGTCGTCGGTCGCCTGGGCGGTCTGGCTGGCCAGGGTCTTCACCTCATGCGCCACGACGGCGAATCCCTTGCCGGCGTCGCCGGCGCGGGCGGCCTCGATGGTGGCGTTGAGCGCCAGCAGGTTCGTCTGGCTGGAGATGGCCTGGATCAGCCTGACCACCTCGCCGATGCGTTGCGCGCAGCCGGCCATCAGCCGCACCGTCTCGTCCGTCCGACGGGCGTCCGCGACGGCCCGCGTGGTGATCACCTGCGACTGGGCGGCGCGGTTGCCGATCTCCCGGATGGAGGCGGTGAGCTGTTCGGTCGCCGCCGCCACGGTCTGCACGTTGGTCGAGGCCTGCTCCGACGCGGCGGCCACCGCGAAGGACTGGTGGTTCGTCTGCTGGGCCGCCGCCGACATGGAGCCGGCGGTCGCCTCCATCTCCGTCGCCGCGGACGACAGGGTGCCGGCCAGCCCGCTCACCTTCGCTTCGAAGCCGCGGGTCAGCCGGTCCAGCGCGGCCGCCCGCCGCTCACGCGTCTCCTGGTCGCGCCGTTGCTCCTCCTCCAGCCGCGCGCGCGCGACGGCGTGCTCCTGGAAGACCGCGACGGCCTGCGCCATGGCGCCGATCTCGTCGCGCCGCCCGGTGCCGGGGATGGCCACCGCAAGATCGCCGTCGGCCATCTGCCGCATCGCCCCGGTCATCGCGGTCAGCGGCCGGACGATCCGGCGGATCACCAGCAGCGAGCCGCCAACCCCCAGCAGCAGGCTGAGCGTGAGGACGGCGAGGCTGACGAGCAGGTCGGAGCGCGCCTCCTCCGCGGCCTGCGCAACCGCCGAGTCAATGGCGGCGCCCACCGTGCCGGCCAGCGTGAGGATGGACTCGATGCCCACGGTCGCCCGGCTCATCCATTCGTCGGAGGACATGGTATAGCGGCCGTCCGCACCCCCCTTCAGCACCGCCTGCCGGGTCTCGGCGAAGCCCTGGAGAAACGCGGCCTCCACCCCGTCGATGGCCCGCGCCAGATCGGGCGCGATGTCCGGACGGGTGCGCAGAGCGCGGATGCCGTCCCACGCCTGCTCCAGCCGGCCGCGGGACTTCGCCAGGGCTTCGGCCTGCGTTGGAGCGACCGGCCGGCCGCCGGCGATGAGGGCGTTGAACAGGCCGCGCTCGCGCCCGGCGTGTTCGGCCATGTCCGCCGCGTAGCCGCGCAGCTGGACGAGCTGGAGGGTCGCCGTCTTCGGCGGCGGAGCGACCGCCTCAAGCAGCAGGCGCAGGGCCCCGACCCGCTCGATGTGGGCGGTGACCACGCCGCCGAACCCCGAGACGACGTCCGGCGCCCGCTCGCCGACGTTGCGGGCCAAGGCCTCGTCGACCCCGCGCCGGCGGTTCCGCAGGTCCACCAACGAGGCTTCCATGGCGCCCAGGCGCGACCCATGCGCGACTATCTCGGGGACGCCGCGCAGATCCTCCAACGCGGCGCGCAGCGCGGCGTCGGCGGCGCTGCGGCGCTGGTCCAGACGGGCGCGCCGCTCGGAGGACAGCGGTTCGGGGCTGTTGAGCGCGCCGTTGGTGGTGCCCCGCTCCACGGCGAGATCACCCGCCGCGATGACCAGGCGGCTGGCCACCTGATTGACGGTCCGATAGGCCGTGGCCGCCTCGACGCCGCGAAGGGCCACATACGCGGCGTCGCCCGCCATGCCGATCCCGAGGAGGGCGAGCCCGCCGACAATCACCGGTAGCGTTGCCTTGATTGACAATAATCGCATGGATTCACCCTGGGACACGGACAGCATTGGCAGAGTCAAGCCCAGGCCCTCGGGCCTTTCCTTGATCTTTGTCAAAGGATCTCTGCATGCGGGAACCGGCACACCAACGGAAAGAATCGCCGAGATCGATTGCCGAAATTGCGCATTTGCTTTCGGAAAATTTCCGGAAAGCGGCCCGATGCGACAAGCGGGCAAGCGTCTAAAGTTGCGGGGCGCCGCCGCGCGCTGTGCTACAGTGCGGCCGGAAGGAGCCGTCATGCCGTCAGAACACCCGTCGCCCGAAGCCTCTCAGCCCAGCCAGAACGCCCCCGAACCCCTCCTGAAGCTGGGCGACGCGCCCCGCCCGGCCGCCATGCCCGACAGCCTCGCCGCCGAGGTCGCGGGCTGGCGCTTCGTCCTGCGCAGCCCGGTGGCTTCCAGCTTCTATTCCAAGCCGGGAACACCGTGGCTGGCGCCGCCGGAGGGCTGCCTGCGGGCCAGCGACCGCTGGAATCTGGACGGAGCCTTCGCCACCGACCAGCCCGTCGAGAACGGCGCGCAATGGGTTGTCGCGCGGTTCGAGGGTGGCGTGTGGCGTGTGGAGCGCTGCGTTCCGGCCGCCCCCCGGCCGGCGGCGCGCGACCTTCTGCGCCTGCGGGTGGACCGGCTGACCGCCGCCCGCCGCTGGACGCACGGCGATCTGGAACTTCTGCACAGCCTGTTGGATGGCGGGACCGTGGCAGAATCCGTCCTTCTGGCCGGTGACGATGGACGGGCGCGCTCCTTGCGGTCGTTGAAGGCGCTGGGTCTTGCCGGAGCGGCCTCCGCGGACGACCCGGAGCTTCCCGACGCGGCGAAGGCCCTGATCGCGGACGGGGCGGGCAGCGTCGTCTGGCTCGACGCCGACGCGCGGGAAATCGCCGACGGCATCCTGTCCTGGCACGCCAGGAAGCAGGCGCGCGCCGCCGCTCGGGTGAGTCGGGGCGCCGAGGCGAAGCAGCGCGGCGACGACATCAAGGACGCCCTCACCAAGGCGGTGCAACGGGCCTTCCCGCGCATTCCCAAGGAGGCCGCCGCCGCCGCCGCCGCCCGGCTGGCGCCCGGTGTCAAGAAGCTGGGCCGCATGCCGGCGCTGCAGCCCATCGTGGACGCGGTGGCGGAGGTGCGGCTGGAGCGCTGGCGGCAGGCCGTGGCGTCGGAGCCGGAGGTGGCGAAGCGGCTGGCCGCCATGGAGGCGCGCGGCGACGCGAACCGCGCGCTCAAGCGCTACCGGGACCAGCGGGCGGTCGAGCGCGCGGAGGCCGAGTTGAAGGAGTGGCGCGGCGACCTCGGCCCCGTGCTGTCCCGCCGCCTGGGCTGGTGACGGCGCAGGAGCGGCGTCAGCGTGCGCCGGGGAACCACTCGGTGTGGCTGTCGCCGCTGCGGCCGTAATAGACGACCCGCCGGCCGAGGATGCTGACGGTCCAGCCAGCGCAGCCGGCCCGCAGCACCCGCTCGCGGAAGCCGCCATAACGGATCGTTCCGGACTGGATGGCGCGGACGGCGGATTCCACGCCCTCCACCGAGAAGTGCATGGCCGGCGGCAGGGGAGAGGGCCGGGCCTCCACCCGCTCCGTCGTCCCGTCCGGGAAATAGTAGGTCGTTTCCGAGCGCACGAGATCGGTGTGATAGCGCTCCACCCCCGCGACGGCCAGCGCTGCGACGACTTCGGGAAAGCTGATGCGCTCCTCGTCCGAAGCGCGGCTGCACTCCCGCAGGATGGCCGTGATCTTGGAACCCATGACGTTTCCTCCGTTCCGCGCGAGCGCCGCGGTCAATCGATGGGAATGGAGCGCAGGCCCATCCGGCGGACGATGCTCTTCAACATGTCTTCGATCCGCGCCCGCTCGGCGGGCTCCAGATGCCCGAAGAAGTCGGCGTCGTTGCGGTCCGCCAGGGCGGACAGGTCCGGCACCAACGCCCGCCCCTCCGGGGTGAGCGCCAGCGTCCGGCAGCGCCGGTCGTCGGGGTCGGCCGTCTGGGTGAGCAGTCCCTTGGCGGCGAGGCGATCGGCCAGTTTTGAAATCGCTCCCCGCGTCATGCCCAGCCGGTCGGCGAGCAGGCTGGGCGCCACTCCATCGCCGTCGTGGAGATCGCGCAGCACGACCCACTCGGCCACGGTCACTCCCCGCCCCGCCACCTTTGCGGCGAAGGCATGGGACACGTGATTCGACACGAAGCGCAGCCAATAGCCGAGATGCGCGTCCAGCGGGCTGATGTCCGATGCGGCCATCGGCTTCACCTTTTTAAGTTTCCTAGGAAACTAACGCGAGGCAGTTTCCTAGTCAACTTTTTTGGATTGCCGTCGCGGCAGCACGATGACGCAGCTTTCCGCCAAGACTTCCCCCGCAACGAGGACGCCAAGTTTCAAACTTGAAACGCGCAGCGCCAGGGAATCGAAGGATTGCTTTGTAATTTCCCTTCGGCCGAGCCGGCATAAATGAGACGGGACAGGACAGAACTGTTCAATCCAGACCCGGAAATCCGGATGCCAGTTCTATGGAGCATCACCAACGCGGTAAACGATAAGACTATGACTATTTGGAAGCTGCGCCTTTCGACAAATTGAATTGAAATCCACGATTGCTGGCATCTAAATCAATCCCCGACACGACCCACCAGCCACCTCCACATGCCTCTGGTGATCCCATGCTCAAGCTCATGTCAGCGGGACGCGCGGAATTGAAGGCCAAGCTCGCGTCGCTGGATGCCGCAAAGGCCATCGTCGACCTTTCGCCGGACGGTCTGGTTCTTTCCGCAAACAAGAATTTTATTGCGGCGCTCGGCTGCAGCCTGGATGAGATCAAGGGCCGGCCTTGGTCGTCGGTTTTCTTCCTTCGAAGCGAAGAGGGCAGCACCCCGCAGACCGTGTGGGATGCGCTGCGGCGTGGCCAACCATGGTCCGGAGAATGCCTGCTGCTTGGCAAGGCCGGGCGGGAGCCATGGGTCCAGGCGGTCTTCACCCCGGTCCGGGACCACAAGGGCCGGACGGTCATGGTCGTGGCCTACGCCACGGACATCACCGCCAACAAGCGCCGGTCCGCCGATCTGGAGGGACAGATCGCAGCGGTCAACAAATCGCAGGCGGTCATCGAATTCGACATCGACGGCAATGTCCTGGCGGCGAACGCCAACTTCCTCGCCACCATGGGCTATCGGCTGGATGAAATCACCGGCCGGCATCACGCCATCTTCGTGGCGCCGGAGGAGCGCAACGGCGACGCCTACCGCCGCTTCTGGGACGCGCTCCGGCGCGGCGAGCACCAGACGACGGAGTTCCGGCGGCTGCGCAAGGACGGCGCCGACGTCTGGATCCAGGCCAGCTACAACCCCGTCTTCGACCCGCAGGGTCGCTTGGTCAAGGTCGTCAAGTTCGCCACCGACATCACGGAGCGGGTAAAGGAGCGGTTGAACCGCGCCGACATCGGGCGCGCGGTGGATGGCGACCTCGGCCGTATCTCCCAGTCCATCGCCGATGCCAATCGGCAGGCGTCCGCCGCGGCGGAGGCCGCCGCCCAGACCAGCCACACCGTACAATCCATCGCCGCGGGGACCGAGGAACTCGTCGCGTCCGTCAACGAGATCAGCCAGCAGACCGCCACCGCCTCGGTGATCTCGAACGACGCGGTCGGCGAGGCCGAACGGATCGGCGCGACGGTTGAGGAACTGGTGGAGGCCGCCAAGCAGATCGGCTTGGTGGTCAAGATGATCTCGGACATCGCCAACCAGACCAATCTGCTGGCGCTGAACGCGACCATCGAGGCCGCGCGGGCCGGGGAGAACGGCAAGGGTTTCGCGGTGGTCGCGTCCGAGGTGAAGGCGCTGGCGACCCAGGCGGCCAAGGCAACGGAGCAGATCACGTCGCAGATCGCCCAAGTCCAGGGCGCCACCGACTCCGCCGCCCGCGCCATCAGCTCGATCGGCGGCACGATCCGCAAACTGAACGGCATCTCCGCCGCCATCGCGTCCGCCACCGAGGAGCAGAGCGCCGTCGTGCGCGACATCTCCGCCCACATGCAGGTCACCGCCGACGCCATCGCGACGATCAGCGGCAACATGGCCGGCATCGCCCACGCCACCGAAGACGCCGCGCAGTCGACCGGAAAGGTCAAGGCGCTGTCACGCACCCTGGCGGCCTGATGCACATCTCCGCAGCCAAAACCGTGGATTGAGATCAAGGAGCGGAAAAATCGGACGGAAGCCGTTGCGGCGGCGTGCTGCAAGACGTTAACAACTTATGGGATTATTGATCGGCTTGACCGATCCGCATTGGATGGTATTGTCAGGCCATATCCGGGAATTCGAACCGGTTGAGGCGCTGATATTCAATCGGAGCGCGGCATGCCCCCGGCATCGGAACGCCGGACGGAGGCCGCGCTCCATCGTTCCGCTTTGCCGAGGCAGCCCATGCACCGCCTGATGCCGTTTCGCACCCTCGCGACCCTGTGGCTTGCCGTCCTGCTCTGTATCCCGGCGGCGGTGTCCGCCCGTGCGGACGATATCTACCGGGTGCTGACTTGGAAGATGGCGCCCTACGCGATGGTCGACGAGCAGGGCAGGCTGACCGGCTTCGAGGTGGAGATCGCCCGCGCCCTCTGCGACACCATGGGCATCCGCTGCGAGATCACCGCGCTGCAGTTTCCGGAAGTCCTGGACCTGCTCGACCGCAACGCCGCCGACTTCGCGGTCGCCAGCATCCTGAAAACTCCGGAGCGGATGAAGAAATACCTCTTCACCGACCGCCACAAACGGTCCAGCTCCAGCTACATCGGGCGGGCCGGCGGATGGACGCCGGGCGTGGCGCCGGACCTGACCGGCAAGCGCGTCTCCGTGACCCGCGGATCGAAGCAGTATGATTACCTGACCGCGAAGAACACCGGCTGCACCGTTGTGATCTACGACGACCAGGCGGAAGCGCTGCGCGCCGTCCTTGACGGGCAGGTCGACCTCGCCCTGGCCCCGACCGCCGTCACCGTCCATCTGCTGACCAGCGCGGAGGGCGAAGAGTTGGAGGTGGTGGGCGACCCGCTGACCGAGAGCGGGCTGGGCGGCGAGTCGGCCATCGCCCTCCCGCTGGGCCGTGAGGAGCTGCGCGACCGCGTCAACATGGCTCTGCGTGCCATCCTCGCGGACGGGCGCTACGACGCCATCAGCTCCCGCTTCCTGCCCTTCCGGATGTATTGAGGCCCCAATGGGTTTCCGCATGCGCCTCCCCACGGCACACGCCCTGCTGACCGCCGCGGCCCTGCTCGCCGGGCTCGCGCTGCCGCAGCCGGCCGGGGCCGACGCACCGCCACCGGCTGGCCGGCCGCAGCTGCGCATCGTCGTCATCGACCATTCCCCACCCTTCAGCGACCGCAACGCCGACGGGCTGCTGGTCGGCTTCAACATCGACTTCGGGCGGGAGCTGTGCCGGTCGCTGGAGGTGGTGTGCAGCTTCGACGCGGCCCCCTTCAAGCAGATCATCGACGACGTCGCCGCAGGCCGCTACGACATCGGCTTCGGCAATGTCTTGCGCACGCCGGAGCGCGAGCAGCGGCTCCTGTTCTCCCTTCCTTACTGGCGGTCGAGCACCAGTCTGGTCGGGCGGCGGGGCATGCCGGAGCTGGGCCTGGAGGAGGCGATCCGCAGCCGGCGCATCGCCGCCATCCGCGGCTCGCGGCAGCACGCCGCCCTGCTCCGTCTCGCCGATGCCGATCCGACGCTGCAGGCCAATCTCATTCCCGTCTCCACGCTCGACGACTTGTGGGAGGCCATGCGCAGCGGCCGAAGCGAGATGGCCATCGGGCCGACGCTGAACGTGGTGCATTTCCTGCTGTCCGACTCCGGGGACGGTTTCGAGACCATCGGCACCCCGATGTCGGAGGATGGGCTGGGCGGGACCGTGCACATCGTCTTTCCGCCCGGCCGGCACGACTTGAAGGCGTCGGTGGACCGGGCGCTGACGGCCCTGCGCAACGACGGCACCTACCAGCGGATCAACCGCACGTACTTCCCCTTCGACATCTATTGAACCGGAACCGGCCATGACGCCCGCCCGCGACCGCAGGCATCCCCGCGTACGGCTGCAGCCGGCGATTCTCACCGGCGGCGCCATCCTGCTGACGCTGATCGGCCTGCTGTTCCTCGGCATCGTCGGGGAGCAGGGCAAGATGGAACGTCTGGCCGCCGACAGCCAGGACCGCATGGTGCCGCTGATCCTGGAACGCCAGCGCGCCGTGGTGAATCTGGAGCGGCTGAAGCAGTCGGGGGCGATCGTCCTCTCCGCCGACGATCCCCGCCGCCGCCGCGAGGCCCTGCTGGCCGCCCAGGCCCTGGCCTTCCACCCGACCTTCCAGTTCGACCCCGCGTTGAAGCGGCAGGTCACGGATGCCTACGCGGTCATCCGGCAGGTCTCCTCGGCGAAGGCCCGGCGGTTGGAGGGTGCCGACGCCGGCGCGCACGCCGAGGAGGAGCGCCTCGCCGAGACCTGGGCCCAGACGCTGGTCGGGTTGAACACGGTCGGCGACCGGCTGCTGGTCGACGTCACCGAATTGACGGCCGGCCGCCTCGGCCAGATCCAGGAGCGCACCCGCCTGGTGTCGCAGGTCATACAATTCGCTTTCGTGGCGGTGCTGGCGATCTTCATCGCCGCGGGGCTGCTGATCCGCCGCCATGTGGTCAGGCCGCTGCTCGCCGCCGCCGACGGCCTGCGCCGCATCGGCGAGGGCGAGCGCGACATCCGGCTTCCCGGCGCCCGCACGCAGGAACTGGACAGCATCCAGAACGCCGTCGTCCGGCTGGGCACCCAGGCCGAGGAACTGCGCCTGACCCGGGACCGGGCGGAGGCGGCGTCCCAGGCCAAGGCCAGCTTCCTCGCCAACATGAGCCACGAGATCCGCACCCCGATGAACGCGGTGATCGGCCTGTCGCATCTGGCCCTGAAAACCGACCTGACGCCGCGCCAGCGCGATTACGTCCTCAAGATCAGCCAGTCCGGCCAGCATCTGCTGGGCATCATCAACGACATCCTCGACTTCTCCAAGATCGAGGCCGGCAAGCTGAGCGTCGAGCGCACCGGCTTCCATCTGGACAAGGTGCTGGGCACGCTCGCCGACCTGATCGCGGAGAAGGCCGCGGCCAAGGGGCTGGAACTGATCTTCGACGTCGCCCAGAACGTGCCGAGCGACCTGATCGGCGACCCGCTGCGCATCGGGCAGATCCTGGTCAACTACGCCAACAACGCGGTCAAATTCACCGAGCGCGGCGAGATCGCCATCATCGTCCGCCTCGTGGAGGAGGCCGGCGAGGAACTGCTCATCCGCTTCGAGGTGCGCGACACCGGCATCGGCCTGAGCGACGACCAGAAAAATCAGCTGTTCCAGAGCTTCCAGCAGGCCGACGCCTCGACCACCCGCAAATACGGCGGCACCGGCCTGGGTCTGGCCATCTCCAAACGGCTGGCCGAGCTGATGGGCGGCTCGGTCGGGGTGGAGAGCGCGCCGGGCCGCGGCGCGTGCTTCTGGTTCACCGCCCGGCTGGGCCGCGACAAGCCGCGCCGCGTGTTGCTGCCGCGGCCCGATCTGCGCGGCCTGCGCTGTCTGGTGGTGGACGACAACGAGAACGCCCGCATCGTGCTGACCGATATGCTCTCGGCCATGTCCTTCACCGCCGAAGCCGTCGATTCCGGCCAGGCGGCCATTCAAGCGGCGCGGCGCGCGGCGCGCGACGGCCGGCCTTTCCGCGTCGTTCTGCTCGATTGGCAGATGCCGGGGATGGACGGGCTGGAGACCTCCGCCGGCCTCGCCGCGCTGGAGCTGGAGATGGCCCCCCACCACATCATGGTCACCTCCTATGGGCGGGAAGAGGTCCTGAAGGGCGCCGAGAACACGGCCATCGAGGAGATTCTGTTCAAGCCCGTCAACCCGTCGGCGCTGTTCGACGGCATCATGCGGGTGCTCGGCGCCGACGAGGCGGCGACGGACGTCTGCCCGGCGCCGACCGCCGCTCCGGCCGCCGATCTGTCGCGCCTGCGCGGAGCCCGCATCCTGCTGGCCGAGGACAACGACCTGAACCAGCAGGTGGCCTGCGAACTGCTGGGCGACGCCGGACTGGTGGTGGAGGTTGCGGAGAACGGCGCCATCGCGGTGAACATGGTGCGGGCGGCCTCCTACGACCTCGTGCTGATGGACATGCAGATGCCGGTCATGGACGGCGTCGCCGCGACCCTGGAAATCCGCCGGCTGGGCTTCGGCGGTCTCCCCATCGTCGCGATGACCGCCAACGCGATGCAGGCCGACCGCGACCGCTGCCTGGACGCGGGCATGAACGACTATCTGGCCAAGCCCATCGATCCGGAGGCGCTGTGGGCCGCCCTGCTGACCTGGGTCGAGCCCCGCCCCGGCCTCGGTGCCGAGGCTCCCTCTCCCCTCTCGACTCCGGTGGTGGAAGAGGAGGCCGACCTGCCCGTCGGTGTTCCCGGGTTGGACACCGCCACCGGCCTGTCGCGGGTGCTGGGCAAGAGGCGCCTCTACCTCGACCTGCTGCGCAAGTTCACCGCCGGGCAGCGCGGTGCGACGACCGCCATCCGCGCGGCTCTGGACGCGGGCGACCTCACCACGGCGGAGCGCTGCGCCCACACGCTGAAGGGAACCGCCGGCAACATCGGCGCCCACCCCGTCCAGGACGCCGCCGAACGGCTGGAGGCCGCCATCCGCGACGCCCGGCCACGCACGGACATCGACGAGCGGCTGGCCGCGCTGGAGCCGCCGCTCGGCGCTCTCCTCGCCCATCTGGAGGCGGCGCTGGCGCCGGCGGGCGCCGACTCACCGCCCGAAACCGAGAGCGTCGCGGTGGATGCGGACGACCTCCGCGCCCTGTGCGACCGGCTCCGCCAGCTTCTGCTCGACAGCGACCCGGACGCCGAGGAGACGTTGACGGCGAACGCCGGCTTGCTGCGGACCGCCTTCCCCGACCGGTTCGAGGCCATCGCCAACCAGATTCGCAACTTCGACTTCGACGAAGCCGCCGCGACCCTGGACGCGGCGCTGGCCGAACGCGGCCTGACCGCGCATTCCTGAACAGACGCCGGCCCCTCATATCGGAACGAGTTGATGGACATCGCATCGCCAGCACCGGCTCCCGCTGCGCCGAAGGCCACGATCCTCATCGTGGACGACACGCCGGACAATTTGAAACTGCTCAGCGGCCTGCTGAAGGACAGCTACAAGGTCAAGGTGGCCAACAACGGGCGCAAGGCGCTGGAGATCGCCGCCGCCTCCCCCGCGCCCGACCTGATCCTGTTGGACGTGGTCATGCCGGAGATGGACGGCTACGAGGTCTGCGCCGCCTTGAAGGAGGCGCCGGGAACCCGCAACATCCCCGTGATCTTCCTGACCGGCCGCGCCGATGAGTCCGACCGGGAGCGCGGCTTCGCCCTGGGGGCGGTGGATTACATCGCCAAGCCGGTCGATCCGCCGGCGGTGCTGCAGCGGGTCGCCGCGCGCCTTCCGGTGCCCTGACCGCAGCCACCCCCCTGCCCGCCGCGATACGGAGGACCGGCCTCAAGCCGGTGCTTCCGCTGGGGTGGACACCCGCCGCGGCATCCGCACGACGAAGGTGGCGCCGCCGCCGGGCAGGCTCTCCACATCGATGGTCCCCTGAAGCACCTGATGGACGAGGTTGAAGGCGACGTAGAGCCCCAGCCCCGGAAACTCGATGCCCCGGCGGGTGGTGAAGAAGGGGTCGAACAGCTTGGGCAGATGCTCCGGATCGATCCCCTTGCCGTCATCCGACAGACGCAACTCCACCCAGTCCCCATCCCGCGGCGTCACCGACAGGGCGACCCGCCCGCATTGACCGGGGCGGAAGGCGTGGGCCACGGCGTTGCGGATCAGGATGGACAGAACCTCCGACAGCGGGCCGGGATGGCTGTCGATGGTCAGGCCGGCGGGACAGGTCACGGTAAGGCTGTGCCCGGCCTCGCGCAGGTGGGGGTCGAGCCCGAACAGCGCGTCGGACAGATAGTCCTTGAGGTCGAACACCCGCCGCTCCGACCCGGCGCGGTCCACCACCACCTGCTTGAAGCTCTGGATCAGGTTGGCGGTGCGCACGATGTTGGTGGTGACCAGCAACGCCCCTTCCCGCGCGTTCTCCAGGAAGCGGGCAAGATCGGACTTGCGGATCGCCCCGCTCTGGAACTGCGAGGCCAGCGATTCGACCAGCGCGGAGAGATGCGACACCGCGGTCAGGGCCACCCCGATCGGCGTGTTGATCTCATGCGCGACGCCGGACACCAGCAGGCCCAGCGCCGCCATCTTCTCCGTCTGGATCAGGTGCTGCTGCGTCTCCTCCAGCCGGCTGTGGGCGGCCCGCACCTCCTCGACGGTGGCCCGCAGCGAGTCGGCGGTGGCCTTCAGCGACAGGTGGTTCTTCACCCGCGCCAGGACGATGGGGGGGCTGATCGGCTTGCTGATGTAGTCGACGGCGCCCAGATCCAGACCGAACTTCTCATCCTCCACCGAGGTGCGCGCGGTGAGGAAGATCACGGGAACGTCGCGGGTCCGCGGATCGGCCTTGAGGCGGCGGCACACCTCGTAGCCGTCCATGCTCGGCATCATGACGTCGAGCAGGATCAGGTCCGGAGGCTGGTCGGAAAAGGCGATGCGCAGAGCGGCATCGCCGTTGTTCACGGTCTTGACCGCATAAATGGATTTCAGGTGGCTGCTCAGCAGCGACAGGTTGTCGGCGGTGTCATCCACGATGAGAATCGTCGCCTTCGTCGGTGCTCCCATATCCGCCCCTTCCTCTTGCGGCGGAAAAGACGATGCGGCGCTCCCCCGCTTGGGGGCACCGGCCACAACCAGCGCTTCTCCAGCCTGCAGAAACACCCTCGTCCGCCAAAAGGGACCTTACAACGCGATTTTTTATCATCAAAGACAATTTATCGGCGATCGAATGGCGGAACACTCTCCCTTTGGATCATTATATGACAAAAAAACAACCAAATTTTGCACATTGCCCGAATTTGCGGACCGCCGCATCGCGCCGGGGAACCGGCCGGCGCCCGTCGGCGTTTCCGTGTCCGCGGGCGGCGGCGGGGGCGCGAAAAAGTGGTAGCCCGCCCTCACCCGTCAAACTGTCACTGACCGCTCGTATAGTCCGTCCAACTTTGGAAATGCCTCGTGAATCCAGCCATGCCGACGCCGACACACTCCCGAATGATCCAGTCCGCCGCCACACCGAAGCTGCATTGCGCCTGCTGCGGGCGTCCGTTCACCCGCGCCTCCGGCCGCGGCCCCGCCCCGCTCTACTGCTCGGCGGACTGCCGGACGCAGATCCGCATCCGCCAGCGTGTCTGGTCGAGCCGGCCCGGCTACGCCGTTGCGAACGGCACGGCCAACCACCGCCCCACCCTGTTCGAGACGGCCTGCGCATCATGATGAAGCTGGTGATCCACGACCGCCATTCCGCCGCCGGGCTGATCCTGCCGGAGGTCGGCCACATGCGCGACGTCGTGCGCGCCCTGCGCGGGCTGGAGACGGTGGACAGCGCGTCGGTGCTTCTGGAGGCCTTCGCGCGGCGCTGCCTGGAGGCCGGCGTGGCCTTCGATTCGACGGACCCGCTGACCGCCTGCTCCTTCTGCACCCATCTGGTGGAGGTGGAGGTCCATGCGGAGGACGGGGCGGCGCCCGTCCAGTTCGTCCGGCTCTACGACCGCGACGCCGACGGCATCCTCTGCCGCCGCCATCACGGCACCCTTCACGCGGTGGCCCGGCAGTTGCGGTGCGAGGACGGCGTGCCCTTCCTCACCCTGCCGGCCATCGCCGCCAAAACGGCGGCCTTCACGGCGGCCTTCCCGCCGCGCCCGCTCTGACCGGGCAGACGCGGACGGGAGCACGACCCGTTACGGCATGTGCCCGTTACGGCATGTACTGGCCGCCGTTGACGTCGAGCACCTGCCCGGTGATGTAGCCGCTGCAGGCGTGCGACGCGAAGAACAGGAAGGTCGGGGCGCACTCTTCCGGACGGCCGAAGCGGCCCATCGGGAAGCCGGAGCCGATGCGCGCCTTGGTGTCCTCGTCCTTGTCGGCGTGGAAGGCGGTGTCGAAGGTGCCCGGCGACACCATGTTGAAGCGGATGCCGTCCTTGGTGTGGAAAGCCACCCAGTTCTTCTGGATGTTGTGCAGCCAAGCCTTGGCCGCGCCGTACAGACCGGCGCCCGGACCGCCGCCGGTGTAGCCGGCGACCGAGCCGACCGAGATCACCGACGAGGTGGTGCCGTTCTGCGCCGCTGCGGCCTTCAGGTGCGGCAGGGCGTGCTTGGTCACCATCAGCGCGGAGCGGGCGTTCAGGTCGGTCACCGCGTCGAAGAAGGCGTCGTCGATCTCCGGCAGCGGCTTGCGCGCGACCAGGCCGCCCGCGTTGTTGACGAGCACATCGATGCCGCCGAAGCGCTCCACGAAGGCCTCGACCAGCGTGCCGCACGCCGCGCTGTCCGACACGTCGGCCTGCAGGAAGACGACCTCGCCGCCCAGCCCGTTCAGACGGGCCAGCGTGGCCTCCAGGTCCGCCGGGACGCGGCGGCCGTTCATGGCGACCTTGGCGCCGGCGCGGGCGAACGCCTCCACCGCCGCCAGGCCGATGCCCTGCGTGGAGCCGGTGATCAGAACGCGCTTGCCCTTCAGATCGTCAAACATTCCTTGCCTCTCGTGTCTTGGTGTCGTTTTGGCCCGGCTCAATCGGCCAGGCGGGGTTCCGGCAGGCCCTGGGCGCCGGGGTCGAACATCAGGACGCGCCCGCCATGCGGGTCCTCGGCGAGGTCCGCCGGCCCGCGGCTGAGCGAGGTGACCAGCATCGTCCGCAGGTCCGGCCCACCGAAGGCGCACATGGTCGGCTTGCGCATCGGCACCTCGATGCGGCGGTCGAGGTCGCCGTTCGGGGTGAAGCGCTTGATGCAGCCCTCGTCCAGGCAGCAGATCCAGTAGCAGCCGTCGACGTCCACCGCGGCGCCGTCGGGACGCCCGACCATCGACCGCATGTCGACGAAGGGGCGGCGGTTGGCGGCGGTGCCGGTGTCCGTGTCGTAGTCCCAGGCCCAGACCATCCGCACGTCGCGGTGGCTGTCGGACGCGTAGAGCGTGCGCCCGTCCGGGCTGAAGGCGGAGCCGTTGGGGATGATGTAGCCGCCGGTCCCGGTTTCCGTCAGCCCGTCGGCCCGCGTGAAGCGGTGCCACAGGCCGGAGGAGTCGCCCTGGCTGATGTCCATGACCATGCTGGACAGCCAGAACCGCCCCTGCCGGTCGCAGCGCCCGTCGTTGAAGCGCATGCCCTCCTTGGGGAAGCGGTGGGTGGCGAGGGCAGTGACCACCGCCTCCCCGCCCTCGCCCGGCAGGTCCACGTCGAAGACGCCGGTCTCGCAGGCGCAGACCACGCCGCCGTCCGGACGCAGGACGAGGCTGCCGATCATCTCCGGCAGGGTCCAGCGGCGGTGGGCGCCGCTGGAGGGGTCGAGCCGGTGGATGGTCCGCGCCGGAATGTCGATCCAGGTCCACGAGCCCCGGTCGGCGTCCCAGACCGGATTCTCGCCGGTGCCGTTGCGCAGTTCGGGATCGAAGACGGCTTCCAGGCCGATGCGGGTCACGGCCGTCATTCCGGGGTCCCCATGCGGCTGCTCCCGGCGGCCGGGTTGATCGTCGTCGGTCCACCGGACGAGCGCTCCGCCCACAGGCGGCGCAGCAGCGGAAGCATCAGCGTCAGGATCGCGATGGTCAGCAGGACCGCGGTGATCGGGCGGGTGTAGAGGAAGTCGTAGCTGCCGTTGGACAGCGACAGCGCGCGGCGGAAGTTCGCCTCGGCCATCGGCCCCATGATGAGGGCGAGCACGACGGGCGAGGCCGGGAAGTCCCACTTCTGCATGAAGTAGCCGACGACGCCGGCGGCCAGCATGATCCAGATGTCGAACAGGCTGTTGTTGATGGCGTAGGTGCCGACGATGCAGAGCGCCAGGATGAACGGCGTCAGCACCGACTTCGGCATCTGCAGGATGCGCCCCATGAAGCGCAGCGAGCCGAGGCCGACCACCAGCATCATCACGTAGCAGACCAGCATGCCGGCGAACAGCGTGAAGACCAGATCGGCGTGGTCCTTGAACAGCAGCGGGCCGGGCTGCAGCCCCTGGAGCGTCAGGGCACCCAGCATCACGGCGGTCACCGCGTCGCCGGGAATGCCCAGCGTCAGCATGGTCAGCAGCGCGCCGCCGGTGCAGCCGTTGGCGCCGGATTCGCAGGCGGCGACGGCGCCCAGCTCGCCCTTGCCGTAATTCTCCGGCGTCTTGCTGAAGCGCTTGGCCTCGTTGTAGGCGACGAAGGCGGCGATGTCGGCGCCGGCGCCGGGGATCATGCCGATGACGATGCCGAGGCCCGAGGAGCGCGCGATGTTGCCGATCTGGCGGCGGAACATGTGCCAGGGCGGAATGATGCGGTCCAGCGCCGCGGCCATGCCGGCGCGGACCTGCGGGTCCTCCAGCGACTTGAAGGCTTCGGCGGCGGCGAACAGGCCGATCATCACCGGGATGAAGGGCACGTTGAACAGCTCGGTGTAGCCGCCGGTGTAGCGCGGGAAGCCGCCCATCGGGTCGAGCCCGACGGTCGCCAGCAGCAGGCCGAGGAAGCCGGAGATCAAGCCCTTGATGACCGACACGCCGGAGATGCTGGCGATGATCGACAGGCCGAAGACGGCGAGCGCGAAGGACTCAGACGCGCTGAACTCCAGGGCGAAGCGCGCCAGCACCGGGGCCAGGAAAATCAGCACGAAGACGCTGGCCGTGCCGCCCAGGAAGGACGAGAAGGTGGCGGTGCCCAGCGCGATGCCGGCCTGTCCCTTCTTGGTCAGCTCGTAGCCGTCGATGGCGGTGGCGGCGGCCGCCGGAGTGCCGGGGATCTTGAGCAGGATGGCCGTGACCGACCCGCCGTAGATGCCGCCGAAGAAGACGCCGGAAATCATCAGCAGACCCGACAGCGGGTCCATGCCGAAGGTGAAGGGCAGCAGGATGGCGACGCCCATGGTGGCCGTCAGGCCGGGCAGCGCGCCGATGATGATGCCCAGCGTGACGCCCACGAGCGCCAGCAGCAGGGCCATCGGTTGGGCGAGCAGGGTCTGCGCGCCCTTGAGAAGCATATCGAGTTCGTACATCTCACACCTCCGCTGGCGGGGTGTTGCGGCGGGCCGGGACGGTCGGGGTCATTCGAACAGGCTCCCGGTCGGCAGCGGCACGTTCAGCGCGTAGACGAAGGCGACGTCGATCAGGACGGTCAGCCCGACGGCCAGCACGGCGTTCATGATCAGGTTGCGCCGGCCCATCAGCCACATCAGCGCGAACAGGTAGGGCACCGTCGCGACCATGTAGCCGACATGCTCCATGCCGAACAGGCACAGCGCGGTCAGGGCGATGCCGATGGCCACGGTGCCGTAGCTGGCCTTGGGTTCGGCCTGCGCCGGATCGTCCGGGGGAGCGGCCGGCGCCCGCAACGTGTTGAAGACCAGGATCGCGCAGAGCACCAGCAGGGCGACCGCGAAGATGATGGGGAAACGGGCGGGGCCGACGTCGGTCTCCAGCATGGTCGGCGGGAAATCACCCGCGACGATGATGGCGGCGACCGCGACGGCCATGACCAGGACGGCGATGACCAGCGTGGCAAGGCGGTCCTGCGGGCGCAGGCCGGCCTTGCCGCCCGGAGCGGGAGCGTTGCTCATAATGGAATCTCCTTCGGACGCCCGGCGGCCCGAAGGCCGCCGGGGACACGCCGGGGATGCGGCTTACGTGAAGCGGCTTACTTGGCGAGGCCGATCTGCTTCATCAGCGTCTTGAACATCTCGGCGTCCTTCTCCATGGCCACCTTGTACTCAGGGCCGTCGAGATAGGCGTAGCTGAGGTTCATCTTGGTCAGCTGGTCGCGGAAAGCCTGCTCCTCGACCGCCTTCTTGGAGGCGGCGCGCAGCGTCTCGACAACGTTCGCCGGGGTCTTCTTCGGAACGACGATGCCGCGCCAGGTGGCGACCGTCACGTCGATGCCCTTCTCCTTCAGCGTCGGGGCGTCCGGGAACGCCTTGGAGCGCTGGTCGTCCATCACGGCCAGGATGCGCAGCGTGCCGGCGGCGACGTGGCTGGACACCTCGGCCGGGCTGACGCTGACCGCCTCGATGTGGTTGCCGAGAAGCGCCGTGACCGCCGGGTTGGCGCCGTCATAGGGGATGTGGCTGAACTTCAGTCCGGACTTGGTCGCCAGGGCCTCGGCGGCGAGGTGCCAGATGGCGCCGGTGCCGGAGTTGCCGATGCGCACCTTGCCCGGGTTCTCCTTGGCGTAGGCCAGGAACTCCTCGATGGTCTTCCACGGCGCGTTGGCGTTGACCGTGATGGCGCTCGGCTCCGCGTTCAGGCGGGCGATCGGGGTGAAATCCTCGACCGTGAAGCGGGCAACGCCGAGGTTCGGCAGGGTGGTGATCTCCACGGTGCCCATGCCGATGCGGTAGCCGTCCGGACGGGCGGCCATGATCTCCGACAGGCCGACGGCGCCGCCGCCGCCGGTCTTGTTCACCACGCCGACCGACTGCGGCAGGTGACGGTTCACGGCGTCCGCGTAGGCGCGGGCCACGAGATCGGTGCCGCCGCCGGCGGCGTACGGAACGATCAGCTCGATCGCCTTGGTCGGGTACTCGGCGGCCTGCACGGCGACCATCATGGTGGCGGAGGTCAGCGCGCCGACGACGGCGCCGGTGACGAAACGATAGCCCTTCATGAACGTTCTCCCTGGAAAATTGCTTGTGGTGGTGAGAGGGAAAAGAAACGACCCGCCGTTGCCGTGAAGCGGTCAGCGCGGGTTGAGACGCCGCCACGCGGCGACAAAGGCGTCCGCCCGGTCGCCGACCTCGGCGGCGGACAGGCCCGGCGCGTAGAGCGCGGACCCCAGCCCGAAGCCGGCCACGCCGGCCTCCAGGAACGGCGCCATGGTGTCCGGGGCGATGCCGCCCACGGGCAGCAGGCGGGTGCCGGTGGGCAGGATCGCGCGCATCGCCTTGATGACGCGCGGGCCGACCAGCTCCGCCGGGAAGATCTTCAGGGCGTCGGCCCCGGCTGACAGCGCTGCGAAAGCTTCCGTCGGCGTGGCGATTCCGGGCAGGCTGACCAAGCCCGCGGCCTTGGCGGCGCGGATCACCGCGGTGTCGGCGTGCGGCATCACGACCAGATCGGCCCCAATCTCCTTGAGCCGGGCCACCTGCTCGACCGCCAGGACCGTCCCGGCGCCGACCAGCGCGTCGCTCGGCAGCAGCCGGCGGATGGCGGCGATGCTGTCGAACGGATCGGGCGAGTTCAGCGGCACCTCGATCAGGCGGAAACCGCTGTCGTAGAGCCTCTGCGCGACGCCCTCCGCCTCCGCGGGGGTCAGGCCGCGCAGGATGGCGACCAGCGGCAGGGCGGAAAAGGCGGCGTCGAAGCGGGCCTTCAGGGATTCATCGGACATGATGGTCACTCCCCCGCCGGCGCGATCAGGCCGGCGGCAACGGCGAACTGGAAGAGCCCACGCGGGGCGGTGTTCTCAAGCCGGTCGGTGGGCTCGACGCCCAGCAGCTCCAGGCCGCGCATGTAGCGGCGGCAGAGCGCGCCCTCGCCGATCAGCAGCAGCGGACGGCCTTCATGCAGCTCGTTGCGCATGTGGCCGAGGCCGGAGACCAGCTCGTGCCCGATCAGCAGGCCGGACAGGTAATCCTTCAGAAGCTCCGCCGGCATGCGGCGGGTGATGCCGAGCGTCCGCGCGGCGAAGATCTGGTGCGTGAAGTCGCCCGGCCCGCCGGCCTGCGCCGCCCGCACGCCCTCGGCGAAGGCGGCGTCGGACTCGGCCTCCGCCGGGGCGGCGTCCGCCGGCATCAGCCGGCCGAGGATCGAATGCTTGCACAGGACGGCGAAGGTCTCGCCGGTCATGTAGGTGGAGAAGCGGATCATGCGCCCGCCGACGATCTCCACCCATTTGGAATGGGTGCCCGGAAGCACCATGCAGGCGTCGCGGCCCCAGTCGGGACGGTCGGCCAGCACGCCGGCGATCTGGATCTCCTCGCCGCGCAGGATGTCCGGCGGACCGCTCGGCGGGTCGTAGAGGACGCCCGGCGCGATCAGGATGCGGAAGCCCGACGCGCTCTCCACCGGAATGGCCTGCGAGGCCAGGGTGGTCGTGTCGGCGGGGCAACGGACATAGGGGGCCTCGCGCCATCCCTGGGCGCTGCCGACCATGCCCCCGGCCACCACCGGCAGACCGGGATGTGCGGCCAGCCAATCGCCGCACAGGTCGGCGAAGGCCTGCTCGAAGCCGGTGATGCCCGGCATCGGCAGGTTCTGTATGCCGTGCGCGTTGGCGCGCTGCTCCAGCACCCGCCCGTCGCCGCCCATCAGGAAGCCGCGCAGGCTCGAGGTTCCCCAGTCGAGGGCGATCAGCGATGCCCCGACGCCCGTTCGTCCTGTTTCCATCCCAAATCCTTTGAAATCGCGTCGGCGACCGCCCGGACCGCCGGCCCAAGCTCCTCCATCCGTTCGTCCGGCATGTAGGGCACGGCGCTCGCCACGCTGATGGCGGCGACGACCTGGTTGCGGACGTCACGGATCGGCGCGCCGACGCAGCGGATGCCGATTTCGTTTTCTTCAAGGTCGAAGGACCAGCCGCGGTCCACATAGGCGGCCAGCCGGGATTCGAACTCCGGCCAGGGCGCCAGCGGCGGCCGTTCCGGCGCCGCCGCGGTCAGGCGGAGCGCGTGGTCGTACAGCTCCGGCCAGCGCTCGCGCGGCAGGCCGAGGAGAAGCGCCTTGCCGAGCCCCGTGGAGGCCAGCGGCATGCGCAGGCCGATGCGCGACCGCATCTCCAGCCCGCGCGTGTTCGGAATCTTGTCGAGGTAGAAGACCTCCGCCCCCTCGACGACGCCGAGATGGACGGTGTCGCCGGTCTGGCGAGCCAGCTCCTCGATGTGCGGGCGGGCGATGGCGACCAGCGGGCGCTGCTCCAGCGCGCGCATGCCGAGCGCGATCAGCTTCGGCCCCAGCAGATAGCCCTTGTAGGGCACGTGATGCAGATAGCCGTCCTGGGTCAGGCTGTTGAGCATCCGGTGCGTGGTGCTGCGCGGCGTGCCCAGCCGGGCGGCGATGCCCTTCACGTCCCCGACGCCCGACGCCACGCATTCCAGGAGGGCGAGGCCGCGCATCAGCGTCTGGGTTCCGGAGGCCTGAGGCTTCTCCGGAGACGCTTGTGCATCGAGCGGATTTGCTCCGATGCCGGCCATATCCCCCCTCCCGCGTTCTTGTTCGATATCTGGCATATCAGTTTCCACCACCTTATGAAGGCGTAGGCAGTGTGTCAAATAAATAAATCATCGTCCATATAGTGAGACAACGCCGGTGCAGAACAGCCTTGCCCGGCCGTTCGGGCGGCCGTCTTGATCGGGGCGGCACCCCTGCCCATCTGTTCCCTTGAGGCGACCGGGGCCGCGCATGGTGCGGGCCACACAGGCCGTCTTCCCGCGCCTTCGCAAAGGGCGGGAACCATAACGAACGGAGTGCCTGATGGACTTCGGTCTGTTCACCGACCGTGCGCGCGGCGTCATCCAGGCTGCGCAACTGGCGGCTCTTGCCGGACGCCACCAACAGCTCGTCCCCGAACATCTCGTGAAGGCCCTGGTCGAGGACGCCGACGGCGTGCCCGCCAAGCTGATCCGCGATGCCGGCGGCGACCCCGAGCTTCTGAAGACCGCCGCCGAGGAAACCCTGAACCGCCAGACCCGTGTGGACGGCGAAGGGCCGCACCCGATCTTCATGTCCCCGGCGCTCGCCGGCGTGCTCCAGAACGCCGTCGAAACGGCGCGCGGGGCCGGCGACAAGTTCGTCTCCCCCGAACGGCTGCTCGAATCGCTGGCCGCCCAGGGCGGCAGCACCCGCGCGCTGTTCCACCGCGCCGGCGTCGATCCGGCGGTGCTGGTCGAGGGCGTCGAGTCGCTGAGCAAGAACCGCCCCGCCGACCGGCAGGAGGATTCCCAGATGGGCGAGGCGCTCGCCAAATACGCCCGCGACCTGACGGAAGAGGCGCGGCAGGGCCGTCTCGACCCGGTGATCGGGCGCGACGACGAGATCCGGCGGACCATCCAGGTCCTGGCCCGGCGCACGAAGAACAACCCGGTGCTGATCGGCGAGCCCGGCGTCGGCAAGACCGCCGTGGTGGAGGGTCTGGCCCAGCGGCTGGCCTCCGGCGACGTGCCGGAGGGGCTGAAGGACCGGCGCGTGCTCGCGCTCGACCTCACCGCCCTGCTGGCCGGCGCCAAGTTCCGCGGCGACTTCGAGGAGCGGCTGAAGGCCGTCCTGGCCGAGGTGCAGCAGGCGGCCGGCCGCATCATCCTGTTCATCGACGAGTTGCACTCGCTGATCGGCGCCGGCCGCACGGACGGCGCGATGGACGCCGCCAACATGCTGAAGCCCGCGCTGGCGCGCGGCGAGCTGCGCTGCGTCGGCGCCACCACGCCGGACGAGTACCGCAAGTACATCGAGAAGGACGCGGCGCTCGCCCGCCGCTTCCAGCCGGTGAACGTTGACGAGCCGTCCGACGAGGACGCCGTGTCGATCCTGCGCGGCATCAAGGGCAAGTACGAGGTGCACCACGGCGTGCGCATCGCCGACGCGGCGGTGGTCGCGGCGGTGCAGCTCTCCGCCCGCTACATCGCCGACCGCCGCCTGCCCGACAAGGCCATCGACCTCGTCGACGAGGCGGCCAGCCGCCTGCGCATGGCCATCGACAGCAAGCCGGAGGCCCTGGACGCCGTCGGCCGCCGCGTCGCCCAGTTGAAGATCGAGCGCGAGGCCCTGAAGTCCGAGCCGGACGCCGCGTCGCAGGAACGGCTGCTCAAGCTGGAGGCCGAACTCGCGGAGGACGAGGCGAAGCTGACCGCCATGGAGGAGGAATGGCGCGTCGGCCAGTCCCGCCGCACCGAGGGCCGCCTGAAGGAGGAGCTGGACCAGGCCCGCACGAAGCTGGAGCACGCGCAGCGCGACGGCGACTGGGCGAAGGCCGGCGAGCTGGCCTACGGCGTCGTCCCCGACCTGGAGAAGCGTCTGGCCGAGGCCGAATCCCGCGCCAACGCGGAGCGGGAGGAGGTCACGGCGAAGGACATCGCCGCCGTGGTCACCCGCTGGACCGGCATCCCGGTGGACCGCATGCTGGACAGCGAGCGGCAGCGGCTGAAGGGCATGGAGGACCGGCTGGCCGAGCGCGTCGTCGGCCAGGCGGAGGCGGTGCGCGCCGTCTCCAAGGCGGTGCGCCGGGCGCGGGCCGGGTTGAAGGACCCGAACCGTCCCACCGGCTCCTTCCTGTTCCTCGGCCCGACCGGCGTCGGCAAGACGGAGCTGGCCAAGGCGCTGGCCGCCTTCCTGTTCGACGACGAGACCGCGGTGACCCGCGTCGACATGTCGGAGTACATGGAGAAGCACTCCGTCGCCCGCATGATCGGCTCGCCTCCGGGCTATGTCGGGTATGACGACGGCGGCACGCTGGCCGAGAAGATCCGGCGTCGGCCCTATCAGGTCGTCCTGCTGGACGAGGTGGAGAAGGCCCATCCGGACGTGCTGAACGTGCTGCTCCAGGCGCTCGACGACGGGCGGCTGACCGACGGCCAGGGCCGCACGGCGGACTTCCGCCACGCGATCCTGATCATGACGTCGAACCTGGGGGCGGACGCCCTGACGGCGCTCGGCGAGGACGAAAGCCTGGAGGGCGCCCGGGTCGAGGTGATGGACGCGGTGCGCCGCGCCTTCCGGCCGGAGTTCCTGAACCGGCTGGACGACGTGCTGATCTTCCGCCGGCTGGGGCGCGAGCAGATGGCCCACATCGTGGACATTCAGCTCGCCCGCGTCGCCGACCGTCTGGCCGAGCGTGGCCTGTCGCTGACCGCCGACGACGCGGCCCGCGCCCGCCTCGCCGACCTCGGCTGGGACCCGGCCTTCGGCGCCCGTCCGTTGAAGCGGGCGGTGCAGAATCTGGTGGAGGACCCGATCGCCGAGCGTCTGCTCGACGGCGAGGTGGACGAGCGCTCGACCCTGCACCTGTCGGCGCGGGACGGTCGCCTGACCTTGGACGGTGTGCCCGTCGAGGAGGACCGCGCCACCGGCTTCAAGGCCCCGGAGCGCCCGCCGCTGGGCTTCGCCCTGACCGGCAGCGGCCGCAGTAGCGCCGCCGTTCACTGAGCGTGACGCGACACGAGACCCCCGGTCCGCAAGGACCGGGGTTTTTCGTTGCGCGCGTCCCCCAACGCACCATGGATGTCCCGCGCTCTGTGGTAAGCAGGGGTCCGTTGCGCCGTGATCGGCGCGCCATGCGGAGGGCCGGGGAATGAGTGGAATGAACGGCTACGGTGAAAACGCGGAAGCGCTCACGGAACAGTACGAGAGTGTGGCGTTCGCCGATGTGCATCGCGACGTGCTCCACCTCTTCCCCTCCCGGCCGAGCCGCATCCTGGACATCGGCGCGGGCACGGGACGCGACGCGGCTGCCCTGTCGGTCCTCGGCCACAAGGTGACCGCCGTCGAACCGACAGCGGAGCTTCGCGGCGCGGGGATGCGCATCCACGCCGCGACGCCGATCCGGTGGATCGATGATGGTCTGCCGGAGCTGGCGGAGGTGCGGAGCCAGGGCGGGCGCTACGACGTCGTCCTGCTCACCGCCGTGTGGATGCACCTTGATGATGACCAGCGCGGCATCGCGATGCCGCACATCGCGGGCCTCCTGACCCCGAACGGCAGGGTCATCATGTCCTTGCGGCACGGCCCCGTGCCTGCGGGGCGGACGATGTATGAGGTTTCGGCCGCCGAGACCATCGACCTCGCCGCGTCCGTCGGCCTTCGCTGCATCCATCGCAATGACCGGGAGGATATGCTCGGCCGCGGCGACGTGTCCTGGAGCTTCGTTGGGCTGGAAGCCCGCTGACGGCTTCCACCTCCCGCGTGTCGATGGCCGCGGTTAGGGGCGCTGACCTTCGGGCACCATCAGCCAGCGCGCCAGGGCGTAGAGGTTGACGGCCACATAGACCGCCGCCCCGACCACCCCCATGATGAGGCCGCCGAGCTGCTGGTCGGCCAGCGCCGACAGGCCCCAGGGCGCGGTTGTGTCCAGATGGTAGACGAACAGCGGCTGCGGGGCGAAGATCAGCAGCGCCGCCAGGATGGCGAGATGGACCGAGGTGCCGAAGGCCGACAGCAGCCCCCGCCCCCGCATCGCCCCATCGTCGGGGGCCAGCACCGTCCGCCACGCGGCCACCGCGCCGACGAGCAGGCTGGCGTGCATGACCCACAGCACCGCGTCGAAGCGCAGCGCCGCCATGTAGGGCCCCGGCAGGTGCCATACCCAGAGGAACAGCCCGAACAGACCCCAGGCGATCTCCGGAACCGCGAGGGGTGAGGCGAGGGTCCGTACCCAGCCCGGCCAGCGCACCACGCCCATCGGCCAGGACAGGACCAGCAGGGGCGCCGCCACCTGGATGGTCAGAAGATGCTGGACCACCCGCGCCGAGAACAGGGCGGAGGTCAGGTTGCACAACGGCGACACGAAGGCGGCGAACAGCACCAGCCATCCGGCGGCGAAGCACCAGGGCTGGTGCCGAGCCATGCCCGCCCCATGCCGCCGCACCACCATCGCGTATCCCACGGCGGCCAAGGCGAAGACGGACAGCAGGACCGGATCGCCGTTCCAGGCGCTCCAGAACCCCTCCGGCACCGGCGGGGCACCGCAATAGGGAATGATGGACGGCAGCGTCGCGGAGAGCGGCGTTTCGGTGAGCACGGCTGGACCTCCCTTGGCCTACAGCCGTGTAAAACCCGGAATGGCTCTCGGGTTCCCGAATGACGGGCGACCGAACGGGGCTCAGGCCCGCTCGGCGGTTTCGATCAGGTCGGTGCGCCCGATGCGGCGCAGGGAGGCCTCCAGCCGCGTGTCGTCCTCGCGGATCTCCCGCAGGGTGTGCAGCGTGAACATCACATGCGCCTCCGCCGCCGCATGGGCGGCCTCGGCGTCGCCGGCCAGCACCGCGTCGACGATGGCCAGATGCTGCTCCAGCAGCAGGTCGCGCACGCCGGGCCGGGTGTAGAGCCGGTCGCGGTTGTAGAACACGTCGTTGCGCAGCATTTCCGACAGCGCGCCCATGATGTGCAGCATCACCGTGTTGTGCGCCGCCTCGTAGAAGGCGAGGTGCAACTGGGCGTCCACGTCGGCCTCCTCCGACGGGTCGTCCTTGCCGTGGGCGTCGCGCATGCGCTGGGCCAGGGCGCGGATCGCCTTGCGGTCGAGGTCGGTCGCCCGTTGGGCGGCCAGCTTGGCGGCGGCGGCCTCGATGGAGGTGCGGAACTCCAGATAATGGAAGGGCGCGTCCGGATCGGATTGCAGCAGCGCCGCCAGCGGGGCGGCGATGGGCGCCAGGAACTGCGCGATGTGCGTGCCGTTGCGCCCGGAGACGAGCAGCCCGCGCTCCTCCAGCTTCTCCAGCGCGTCGCGCAGCGACGGGCGCGAGACGTCCAGCTTGAGCGCCAGATCGCGTTCCGGCAGCAGCTTCTCCCCCGGGCGCAGCACGCCTTCCCGGATCAGCGTCTCCAGATGGTCCGCGATGGCGTCCGCCAATTTGGCCGGCTTGATCATTCCCTTGCCTTGCCCCTTGCCCTGCATCCGCAGAAATCCCGCCCGCTTCCGAAGGTTAGATATCGTCAGGGCTCTCGCACGTCCAGCCCCCGCTCGCCCCGCGGCACCGTTTCCCGATCACACCGCCCCTGGAAGGGTCAGGTGGTAATACCACGGGCAAGAAAAAGTCTCTCGCTACGCTGACGGTAAATTGAATTTTCCCTATTGCCAACCATTGCGACCCAATGTATCCGTTCTGAGCCTTTGGTCATAAGTTTTGACCGGAGCCCAACCCAAGAAAAAACTGATTTCCACGACCCGCCGGGCGTGGAACGACAGGCGGCGCGCGTCCGGATAAGACGTGCGGATCCGGGCTCCACCCATGGTCGCTGGCCAAAGCGCAGAACCGAGAATCTGCGGCATAGGTAGGAAACATGCAGCCCTGGACACAAGTCTACGATCCCGCGGGTAACCTTTGGCTTTCGGCACTTGTGGCCGCGTTGCCGATCATTTTCTTCTTCATCGCGCTGACCGTTCTGCGCTTGAAGGGCCACGTCGCGGGCACCATCACCGTCGCCATCTCGCTGGCCGTCGCCATCCTGTTCTACAAGATGCCGGTCGGCATGGCGCTGGCGTCCGCCGGATACGGCTTCCTCTACGGCCTGTGGCCCATCGCCTGGATCATCGTGGCCGCCGTGTTCCTCTACAAGATCACGGTCAAGACCGGCCAGTTCGAGATCATCCGCTCGTCGGTGGTGTCGATCACCGAGGACCAGCGGCTTCAGATGCTGATGGTCGGCTTCTCCTTCGGCGCCTTCCTGGAAGGTGCGGCGGGCTTCGGCGCGCCGGTCGCCATCACCGCGGCGCTGCTGGTCGGGCTGGGCTTCAACCCGCTCTACGCCGCCGGCCTCTGCCTGATCGCCAACACCGCCCCGGTGGCCTTCGGCGCCATGGGCATCCCGATCATCGTCGCCGGTCAGGTCACCTCGCTCGATCCGTTCAAGATCGGCGCCATGGCCGGCCGCCAGCTGCCGCTGCTGTCCGTCTTCGTGCCCTTCTGGATCATCATGATCATGGACGGCTGGAAGGGCGTGCGCGAAACCTGGCCCGCCATCCTGGTCGCCGGCGGCACCTTCGCCGTCACCCAGTACTTCACCGCCAACTTCATCGGGCCTGAGCTGCCGGACATCACCTCCGCCCTGGTCAGCCTCGTCAGCATCACCGTCTTCCTGAAGTTCTGGAAGCCCAAGGCGATCTTCCGCTTCGCCAACTCCCCGCTGCCCGCCGGTCCGGTGCCGCAGTCGGTCGGCGCCATGGCGTCGAGCGAGTTCAACGCCCAGCGCGGCTACAGCGCCGGCGAGATCGCCAAGGCCTGGTCGCCCTTCCTCATCCTGACCGTGATCGTCACGATCTGGAGCCTGAAGCCCTTCAAGGCCCTGTTCGCCAAGGGCGGCGCGCTGGCCGACACGGTGCTGTACTTCCCGATCGCCGGGCTGGACAAGCTGGTGCTGAAGGCCGCCCCGATCGTCGCCTCGCCGAAGCCCATCGAGGCCGTCTACAAGCTCGACCTGCTGTCGGCCACCGGCACGGCCATCCTGATCTCCGCGATCATCACGATGATCATGCTGAAGATGCGCCCGGCCGACGGCGTCAAGACCTTCGTCGAGACGGTCAGCGAGTTGAAGCGCCCGATCTACTCGATCGGCATGGTCCTGGCCTTCGCCTTCATCGCCAACTACTCGGGCCTGTCCTCGACCCTGGCGCTGCTGCTGGCCGGCACGGGTTTCCTCTTCCCGTTCTTCTCGCCGATCCTGGGCTGGCTGGGCGTGTTCCTGACCGGGTCCGACACGTCGAGCAACGCGCTGTTCTGCGGCCTCCAGGCCACCACGGCGCAGCAGGTGGGCGTGTCCGACGTGCTGATGGTCGCGGCCAACACGACCGGCGGCGTCACCGGCAAGATGATCTCCCCGCAGTCGATCGCCGTGGCCTGCGCCGCGGTGGGTCTGGTCGGCCGCGAGTCCGAGCTGTTCCGCTTCACCGTGAAGCACAGCCTGTTCTTCGTCGCGATCATCGGCGTCATCACGATGATCCAGGCCTACATCCTGCCCTGGATGATCCCCTAAGCGTCAACGCCGGCCCCCCTTCTCCTCCCCCCGGGGAGAAGGGGCGTCATCCTCTGCCGAGCTCTATTCCCCTACGGCGCTGCTCGGCCTTCCATCCGGTCGGGTGGCGCCGCTTTCTTCATGGACCGCATTTCCCGTTCGGCGCAGCATCACAGCGCTGCGTTTGGTCAATTCATTTTACCATTGCGGCCACCCAGCAAATCGATTATCCGACGTACTGACTGTGGCACACAACAAGCCGTCCGTCCGACGGGCGGAAACGAACCCCGCCCCAGCACCCGCAACCCGGACCGGCGATCACGGAGGAGTCGTCGCGCGGTCCCAGATCCGGAGGCCCCGAGAACCGATGCTGCCCGCGCCCTACGACCGCCTGCACGCGGCCCTCCGGGAGTTCATGCCGGACGAACGCCTTGTCACCGACCCGCTGCGCACGCTGGCCTACGGGACCGACGGCAGCTTCTACCGCCTGATCCCGAAGATCGTCGCCATCGTCGAGGCCGAGGGCGAGGTGGTTCGGCTGCTCAACCTCTGCCGGGAACTGAAGACCCCGGTGACCTTCCGCGCCGCCGGCACCAGCCTGTCGGGTCAGGCGGTCACCGATTCCGTCCTTGTCCTGCTGGGCGACAGCTGGCGCGGCTGCACCATCCCGCCGGGTGCCGCGACGGTGACCCTCCAGCCCGGAGTCATCGGGGCGGAGGCGAACCGCAAGCTGGCCCCCTTCGGGCGCAAGATCGGTCCGGACCCGGCTTCCATCGCCACCGCCAAGATCGGCGGCATCGCGGCCAACAACGCCAGCGGCATGTGCTGCGGCACCGCGCAGAACAGCTACCGCACGCTGGCCTCCATGCGGCTGGTGCTGGCCGACGGCACGCTGCTGGACACCGGCGACGCCGCCAGCCGCGCCGCCTTCGCCGTCAGCCACGGCGCCCTGCTGTCCGGGCTGTCCGATCTGGCCGCCCGCACCCGCGCCGACGAGACGCTGGCGGAGCGCATCCGCAACAAGTTCCGCATCAAGAACACCACGGGCTACAGCCTGAACGCCCTGGTGGACTTCGAGGACCCCGTCGAAATCCTCCAGCACCTGATGATCGGGTCGGAGGGCACGCTCGGCTTCCTGTCCGAGATCACCTACAACACGGTGCCGGAACACGCCCACAAGGCGAACGCGCTGCTGATGTACCCGGATATCGGGGAGGCCTGCCGCGCCGTCGCGCTGATGAAGCCGACGCCGGTCTCGGCGGTGGAGCTGATGGACCGCGCCTCGCTGCGCTCGGTCGAGGGCAAGCCGGGCATGCCGGACTTCATCGGCGGGCTGGGGCCGGACGCCTCCGCCCTGCTCGTGGAAATCCGCGGCGAGGACGCGGCGGCGCTCGATGCCAACATCGCCGCGGTCAGCGCGGTGATCGCCAGCACCCAGACGCTGTTCCCCCCCACCTTCACCACCGACGCCAAGCTGGGCGAGAGCTACTGGAAGATCCGCAAGGGCCTGTTCCCGGCGGTCGGCGCCATGCGCAAGGTCGGCACCACCGTCATCATCGAGGACGTGGCCTACCCGCTCGACCGGCTGGCCGAGGCGACGGTCGAGCTTCAGGCCATGTTCCTGAAATTCGGCTACACCGAGGCGATCATCTTCGGCCACGCCCTGGAAGGGAACCTGCACTTCGTCTTCACCCAGGCCTTCGACACCGACGAGGAGGTGGACCGCTACCGCCGCTTCATGGACGCGGTGTGCGATCAGGTGGTGCGCAAGTACGACGGCTCGCTGAAGGCGGAGCACGGCACGGGCCGCAACATGGCCCCCTTCGTGGAGATGGAGTGGGGTCCGCAGGCCTACGGCCTGATGAAGGAGATCAAGGCGCTGCTCGACCCGCAGGGCCTGCTGAACCCCGGCGTCATCCTGAACGACGACCCGGAGGCGCATCTCAAGAACCTGAAGGCGATGCCGCCCGCCCACCCGCTGGTGGACACCTGCATCGAGTGCGGCTTCTGCGAGCCGACCTGCCCGTCGCACAAGATGACGCTCTCCCCCCGCCAGCGCATCGTCGGCTGGCGCGAAATCTCGCGCCTTGAGGCTACGGGCGCGGACGCGGCGCGGCTCGGCGCGTTGCACGAGGCCTATGATTACCAGGGCATCGATACCTGCGCGGCCTGCGGCCTCTGTTCCACCGCATGCCCGGTGGGAATCGAGACCGGGCTGCTCATCAAGGCGATCCGCGGCGACCGCCGCGGGGCAGTGGCCCAGGGGTTCGGCACCTACGTCGCCGACCACACCGCCGGAGCGCTGTCGGTCGCCCGCGCCGGCCTGAAGCTCGCCGATCTGGCCAAGCGGACGCTCGGCGACGGCACGGCCAATGCGCTGTTCGAGGGGCTGCGCACCGTGACGGGCCAGCGCCTGCCGCACCTGCCGCGCGCCCTGCCCACCCCGACCAACTTCACGCCGCTGCCCCAGGCCGAGGCGTCCGCCGACGCGCCGACCGTCGTCTATGTGCCGAGCTGCACCAGCCGCAGCATGGGGCCCGCCGCCAACGATCCGGAGAAGACCCCGCTGCCGGTGAAGGTGGAGGCGCTGTTCCTGAAGGCCGGCTACCGCGTCGCCTATCCGGAGCAGCTGTCCTCGCTGTGCTGCGGCATGCCGCTGGAGAGCAAGGGCCTCGCCGCCCAGGCCGACGCCAAGGCGGAGGAGATGGTGCGCGCCATCTGGGCGGCCAGCGCCAGCGGCACCGCCCCGGTGGTCCTCGACACCAGCCCCTGTTCCTTCCGGCTGAAGAAGCATCTGAAGGACGCCGGGCTGCAGGTCCTGGATCTGGTGGAGTTCATCCACGACCATCTGCTGGACCGGCTGAGCTTCACCAAACAGACGGAGCCGGTGGTCCTGCACCTGACCTGCTCCACCCGCCGCATGGGGCTGGATGCCAAGATGAAGGCGGTGGCCGCCGCCTGCGCCACCCAGGTGGTGGTGCCGGAGGACGTCGGCTGCTGCGGCTTCGCCGGCGACAAGGGCTTCACCACGCCGGAGCTGAACGCCCACGCCCTGCGCCACCTGTCCAAGGACATCCCCGCCGGGGCCAAGGCCGGCTATTCGAACAGCCGGACCTGCGAGATTGGTCTATCCGACCACTCCGGCCTGCCGTACCGTTCCATCGTCTATCTGGTCGATGCCTGCTCGACGCCGAAGGCTTCCGCCATGGCTTCCACGCGCGCGTCGGAACCCGCGTTCTGAGGCGGGAGGGAGGAAACACCATGAGCCACGACGGCACCACGAGCCGCCCCGACATCGAGCGGCCCGCCATCGACCGCCCGGACAGCGTCTACTTCTTCGGCACCTGTCTGGTCGATCTGTTCTATCCGGAAGCCGGCATGGCCGGCATGGAGCTGCTGAAGGCGCAGGGCGTCCGCGTCGTCTTCCCGCAGGGACAGAGCTGCTGCGGCCAGCCCGCCTACAATTCCGGCTACCGGGAGGAGGCGCTGAAGGTCGCGCGCGCGCAGCTCGACTATTTCCCCGGCGACTGGCCCATCGTCGTGCCGTCGGGCTCCTGCGCCGGCATGATGAGCAAGCATTGGCCCGACCTGTTCAAGGGCGAGCCGGACGAGGCCCGCGCCCGTCAGGTGGCGTCGCGCGTGTGGGAGCTGACCCAGTTCCTCGTCCAGGTCCTCAAGGTCACGTTCGAAGACCAGGGGCCGCCGGTGAGGATCACATGGCACGCCTCCTGCCACGCCCAGCGCGAAATGGGCGTGACCGACGAGCCGAAGGCCCTGCTGCGCCAGCTCGCCAACGTCGAGCTGGTGGAACTGCAGCGCGAGAAGGAATGCTGCGGCTTCGGCGGCACCTTCGCCGTGCGCCATCCGGAGATTTCCGCGGCGATGGTCGGCGACAAGGTGGCGGACATCGAAAACACCGGGGCGAAGGCCGTGGTGTCCGGCGACTGCGGCTGCCTGATGAACATCTCCGGCGCGCTGGAGGGCGGCAAGAAACCGGTTCGCGGTGTCCACATCGCCCAGTTCCTGAAGGAGCGCACCCATGGGTGAGAGCAGCGTCAATTTCGCGAAGGCGTCCGCCGCGGCGCTTCAGGACCAGCAGCTTCGCGGCAACTTCCGCCGCGCCATGGACGGGCTGATGTCCAAGCGCGCGGTGCAGTTCGCCGACACCGCGGAATGGAACGCGGTCCGCGCGCTCGGCGCCTCGGTCCGCCTGCGCGCCCTGTCCAAGCTGCCGGAACTGCTGGAAAAGCTGGAAGCCAACTGCACGAAGAACGGCATCCAGGTCCATTGGGCCTCCACCACCGACGAGGCCAACGCCATCGTCCTGTCCATCATGCAGCGCGTGAACGCGAAGCTGGTGGTCAAGGGCAAGTCGATGGTGTCGGAGGAGATGCACCTCAACGCCTTCCTGGAAAAGCACGGCATCGAGAGCCTGGAAAGCGACCTCGGCGAATACATCGTCCAGCTTGATGAGGCGATGCCGTCGCACATCATCATGCCGGCGATCCATATGAACACCAGGCAGATCGCCCATCTGTTCAAGCAGAAGATCAAGGAAGCGGAATACACCGAGGACGTGGCCCAGCTCACCGACCTCGCCCGCCGCGTCCTGCGCAAGAAGTTCGCGACCGCCGACGTCGGCATCTCCGGCGTGAACATGGCGGTGGCGGAGACCGGCACGCTCTGCCTGGTCGAGAACGAGGGCAACGGGCGGATGAGCACCACGGTGCCGCCCGTCCACATCGCCGTCATGGGCCTGGAGAAGGTCGTGGAGAAGCTGGAGGACGTGCCGCCGGTCATCAGCCTGCTGACCCGCTCCGCCACCGCCCAGCCGATCACCACCTACGTCAACATGATCTCCAGCCCCCGCAAGGAGGGCGAGAAGGACGGCCCGAACGAGATCCATCTGGTCATCCTCGACAACGGGCGGTCGGGCATCTACGCCGACGAGGAGCTGCGCAACACGCTGCGCTGCATCCGCTGCGGCGCCTGCATGAACCATTGCCCGGTCTACACCAAGGTCGGCGGCCACGCCTATCAGGCGCCCTACCCCGGCCCCATCGGCTCGATCCTGATGCCGCAGGTGGAGGGGCTGGAAAAGCGGGGCGAGCTGCCGCACGCCTGCACCATGTGCAACGCCTGCGTCGAGATCTGCCCGGTCAAGATCCCCATCGTCGAGATCATGGGCCGCCTGCGGTCGGAGGCCGTGCACCCCGGCGACGCGGTGCGGGGCGCCGGCTCGCACGCCAGCAAGGCGGAGGCGATGGTGTGGAAGGGCTGGTCGATGACCTACGCCTCGCCGCTCGCCTACCAGTTCGCGACGGCGCTTCTGGCGAAGCTGGGCAACGCCGCCCCGACCAGCCTGCCGCTGCTGAAGGAGTGGACGAACGTGCGGGCCAAGCCGCGCTTCGCCAACCGCACGCTCCACGCCCTCGCCCGCGAGAAGGGGATTCCCGATGTCTGAGGCCCGCAACGCCATCCTGGGCAAGCTGCGCGCCGGGCGCGACGCCCACCCGCTGACCCCGCCGGAGTCCGACTTCGCCGTCCTGCGCAACAAGCGCTGGGAGGGGGCGGAACGGCTGGAGCGCATCAAGCGCATGATGGAGGCCGTGCACACGGAATTCCTTGAGACGACCGAGGCCGGCTGGCCCGCCGACGTCCAGGCCTTCCTCAAGGCGCAGGGCACCCGCAACCTGCTGTTCGGCCCGGCGACCGAGGCCGGGGCGCGCCTGTCCGCCGAATGGACGGCGGATGGACCCGAGCTGGTCCCCTACGCCGACCGGGTCGAAACCTTCAAGGAACGGCTGTTCGACGGCATCGACGCCGGCATCACCACGACGCTGGGGGCCATCGCCGACACCGGCAGCCTGATCGTCTGGCCGACGCCGGAGGAGCCGCGGCTGATGTCGCTGGTGCCGCACATGCATCTGGCGCTGCTGCGCGCCGACGCGCTGTACGACACCTTCTGGCAGGCGATGACCGAAAACCGCTGGGCCGACGGCATGCCGACCAACGCCCTGCTGATCTCCGGCCCGTCGAAGACCGCGGACATCGAGCAGACGCTGGCCTACGGCGTCCACGGGCCGAAGCGGCTGGTGGTGGTGGTCATCCGCTGACGGTGTCGGCGCTGACGGCGTCGGCGCTGACGGCGTCGGCGCTGACGGCACCGGGAGGTCAGAGGCCGGCCTTCACGCCGACGGTGTGGACCAGCACCGTCATCGTGTCGGTCGGCACCTCCACCGTCACGGGAACGACGCGCCCGCTCTCCGGCGCGCGGGCGAACCACACGGTCGCCTTGCGCTCGACCCCTTCGGCGAAGAAGCGGTCCCGGTCGCGGTCGCCCTGGAAGCCGGCCACCGGGCGGACGGTGACCGCGCAGACCTCCGCCGTTCCCGTGGCGATGCGGTAGCGCGACGACGGCAGGTCGCCCTTGCCCTGCGGCGTCATGATGATGTCGTAGCGGCGGCGCCCGTCATAGACGGGATAGCGTCCGCCGCAGCCGCCCGCCCGGCTCGCGGTGAGAATGACCGCCGCCCCGGCGCTCAACGGATCGATGCTGCCCCTCCGGCTGTCCGGCGGCACCCGAGCCGCCTTGTCGGGGCTGAGCGGCGGGTCGGCCGTCACGTCCACCCCGTCGGGGCCGAAGGTCAGCGTCATGATGTCTTGCTTGCGGCGCAGCCGGCGCTCGCCGCGGAAGCGGTCGGGCTGGGCGGCGCCGGCCTCCAGCCGGCCGGCGGACTCCGCGTGGTAGCGGAAATTGGTGAAGAGGCCGAGCCAGGGCACCGCCTCCGCCTCGAGGGCCGCCCGGTAGCGGCTGGCGCCCCCCTCCGCCTCCTCGGTCAGAACGACGCTGCCGCGCGCCAGGGAGACGCCGCCGCCATAGGCGGCGAAGTCCAGCTCCAGCGTTGCGGCCGATCCCGCCGCCGGCAGAAGAGCCAGGAGACCGGCGGCCAGGAGAACTCGCGTCACGGCGATCGCCTCACGTCGATGGTCCGCCCTCCGCGACGACCAGATCCTGGTATTCGGGGTGGCGCTGGATGTATTTGGCCACGAAGGGGCAGACCGGCACAACCTTCTGCCCGCTGGATCGCGCGTCCTCCAGCGCGCCGCGCGCGAGCGCGGAGCCGATGCCCTGCCCGGCCATGCTCTCCGGAACCTCGGTGTGGGTGAAGACGATGGCCCCGTCGCGCTTCTCGTACTCCACCACCGCGGTGGCGTCGCCCACGGTCAGCTCGTACCGGTGCTTGGCCGCGTTGTTCTTCACGTCCCCGCTCATTCCCCACCCTTTCCCATTGCGTCGAAACCGATCACCACCCCCTCGTCGGGCCGCAGGCGGAGGGCGCCGGATACCGGCTCCCCACCGCGGTCGAGATGGGTGGACAGCCGGATATGGGCAGCGCCGGGCACCGCGTCCACCATCCGCTCCGCCGCCGACAGATTCAGCAGGATGCGGAAACGGCCGCTGCCATGGCGGCGCTCGTAGACCAGGACGTCGTCCTCCGCCGACACCGGCTCGTAGCGCCCGACCGACAGGGCCGGCTCCGCCCGCCGCAGAGCCAGCAGGGCGCGGTGCAGCGCCAGCATGGAGGACGGGTCGGCCGCCTGCGCCGCCACATTCACCCGGTCATGATCGGGACCGAGCGGCAGCCAGGGCTCGCCGGTCGTGAAGCCGCCCTGCGGACCGCCGTCCCAGGGGATCGGCGTGCGCACCGGGTCGCGGCCCAGCCCCAGGCCGGGGATGTTTTTTTCCCATGGGTCCTGCACGCGGTCGGGCGGGATGGCCACGTCGGTCATCCCGATCTCGTCGCCCTGGTAGAGCGTCGGCGTGCCGCGCAGGGTCAGCAGCAGCATGGCCGCCACCCGCGCTTGGCCCCTCCCCAGCCGGCTCGCCACGCGGGACCGGTCGTGGTTGCCGAGCACCCAGTTCGGCCAGCCGCCGGGCGGCAGGGCGGCCTCGTAGGTGCGGATCAGCGCGGCCAGCGCCTTGGCCTCCCACGGGGTGGACAGCAGATGGAAGTTGAAGGGAAGCTGGAAGCCCGTCAGGTCGGCGCCGTAATAGGCCATGAGCTGGTCGATGGGCAGATAGGCCTCACCGATCAGCAGCCGGTCGGGGCCGTAGCCGTCCGCCACGCGGCGCATGGCGGCGATGGCGTCGTGCACCTCCGGCTGGTCCACGGTGTGGAGGCGGATCAGGCGGCGGACCGGCGACATGCCCTCCCGCCAGCCGGGGTTCGGCGGGTTGTCGCGGAATTGCGCGTCCTTGATCAGATGGTGGATGGCGTCCACCCGGAAGCCGTCCACCCCGCGGTCCAGCCAGACGCGCAGCGCGTCCAGCATGACCTCGCGCAGCGCCGGGTTGCGCCAGTTGAGGTCCGGTTGCTCCTTCAGATAGGCGTGGTAATAATATTGGCCGGTCGCCGCGTCCCATTCCCAGGCGCCTCCGCCGAACTCCGACAGCCAGTTGTTCGGAGGTCCCCCATCGGGGGCGGGATCGCGCCAGATGTACCAGTCGCGCTTCGGGTCGGTGCGGGAGGAGCGGCTGGCCTGGAACCACGGGTGCCGGTCGGAGCTGTGGTTGGGCACGAAATCCAGGATCAGCTTCATCCCCCGGCGGTGCAGTTCCGCCAGCAGCCGGTCGAAATCCTCCATCGTGCCGAACAGGGGATGGACGCCCGTGTAGTCCGACACGTCGTAGCCGAAATCGGCCATCGGCGACGGGTAGATCGGGGACACCCAAAGCGCGTCCACCCCAAGCGTCTGGAGATGGTCGAGCCGGGCCAGGATGCCCGGCAGGTCCCCCACCCCGTCGCCGTTCGAATCCTGGAAGGAGCGCGGGTAGATCTGATAGATCACCCCGCTCTGCCACCACGCGAAGCCGTCCGCCACGAAGCTGTCCGCCATGAGCGGGTCCTCAGCCGATCAGCAGCGACTCGGCGCCGTCGATCCAGACGGGTGTGCCGGTGATGTGCTTGGAGCGGTCCGACGCCAGGAACAGCGCCAGCTCCGCCACGTCGGCGCTGCTGCCCGGCTTGCCGCGGGTCAGCGGGATCTCGCCGTCGGGATACTCGGCGGCCTCCTCGGCCTCCGCGGTGTTGCGCGACTGGGTGTTGTCCTGGATTTCGGTGTCGATCATCCCCGGACAGATGGCGTTGACGCGGATGCGGTGCTTGGCCAGCTCCAGCGCCAGCATCTGCACCATGGCGACCTGCGCCGCCTTGGTGCAGGAATAGGCGGTGGCCCCGGCGTTGCTGAACACCCGCGTGCCGTTGATCGAGGCGGTCACCAGCACCGACCCGCCGCCCGCCTTCTTCAGATGCGGCACCGCGTGGTGCAGCGTCAGGTAGGTGCCGCGCAGGTTGATGTTGATGGTGCGGTCCCATTCCTCCGGCGTCAGTTCGTCGATGGGCGCCCAGACGCCGTTGATGCCGGCGTTGGCGAAGACGATGTCCAGCCGCTCGTATTCCTGGACCAGCCGGTCCACCGCCCGCTTCACGGCCTCGCTGTCGGCGACGTCGGCGACCAGGGGAATGGCCTTGCCGCCGGCCGCGGTGATCTCGTCGGCCGTCTTGCGGATCTCGTCCTCGGTGCGGCTGAGGACGCCGACGCTCGCCCCGGCGCTGGCGAACAGGGTGGCGGACGCCTTGCCGATGCCCGACCCGGCCCCGGTGATGAGGGCGACTTTTCCGTTCAGATCCATGATGAAACCGGCTCCGCTGCTTGTGCTGGGACAGCAGAGCCAACCGGTGGGGACCGGGGCGGTTCCCGTGTTTCTACGCGCCCGCGGCGGGTCCGCGGCGGTTGACGAGCCAGATGCCGGCACAGACCAGCAGCATCGCCGCGGCGAGGCTCACGCTGACCCGCTCGCCCAGCAGCAGGGCGCCGGACAGCACGCCGAACAGCGGCGTCAGGAAGGTGAAGGCCGACAGGCGGGCCGCCGGGTAGCGGGCGACCAGCCAGAACCAGGCGAGGTAGGAGGCGAAGGCCACCACCACGATTTGGAAGGCGAGGCAGGCCAGCGCCAGCGGGCCGGGCGCGGTCACCCCCGCCTCGCCCATCAGAAGCGAGGCCAGCGGCATCACGGCCCCGGAGGCGGCGAGCTGGTAGAACAGCACCTTGGTCGAGCTGGCCCGGACCAGCCGGCTGCCCTTGATGACCAGGGTGGTCGCCGCCCACAGCACCGCCGCGGCCAGCACCATCAGGTCGCCGATCATCTCGCGGTTGCTCGGCAGGCGCAGCCCGTCGGCGAAGGCGACCGCCACCCCGACGAAGGCGCAGGCCAGCCCGGCCGCCTGGATGCCGCGCATCCGCTCCCCCGGCAGCAGCAGATGCGCGCCGACCGACACCAGGAAGGGCGCGGTGTAGAGAAACAGGATGCTGCGTGACACCGTCGTGAAGGACAGTCCGGCATAGACCAGCAGGAACTCGCCGGCGAACAGCAGCCCGGCCAGCAGGCCCAGCCAAAGGGTCCCGTCCCGCTCGAACAGGCGCATGCCGCGCAGCGCCGCCCAGGCCCACAGCAGCGCCAGCGCGCCCAGCGAGCGCAACCCGCCCTGGAGCACCGGCGAGAAGCCGGTCATGGCGACCTTGATGGCGACCTGCTGCAGGCCCCAGAGCAGGCAGAGCAGGACCAGCGTGGCGGAGGCGGCGCCGTCCAGCTCCGCGCGGCGTTCGTTGATCGCGATGGCGGTCATGATGATGGCTGCGGCGGCGCGGCGGTCCACCGCCATCCCACCGCATGTCCTCCCCGTTTCTTTTTCCTTCGGCGTGCAGAATGGGACGGCGCCGGGAAGCCGGTCAACGAACGCCTGCGAAGGGCAGACCCGCGCACGGGCTCGCTGGCCCGATTGGACTTTTGTGCAACGCGGTACGCAGGCATGCCCATAATGCGCAGCTCCCCTCCGTTCCGTGGTTCATATTGAACGGGCAATCGACGGCGCCGCGGCGGCGGCTCTCACCCCTTCCACGACAAATCGACACCGGAAAAGGAACAGACGTGATCCACAAGATCATGGACAAGATCGACCGCGTCATCGCCCAGAAGCGCGAGAGCGGCGAGCTTGATGCTTGGCTTTCAAACGGCATGGCGCGCCGTTACTGCCAGGAACTGACGGCTTCACAGAAGCACTATTATCCCGCCTTGCTGCTGTACGTGGAACGGCGCGCCGGGATCGGTTGACGCGATGCTCACTCCGCCGCCTTGACGAGCGGTCCCTCCAGTTCCGACCGGCGGGAGCGCAGGGCGGCGAGCTTCGCCTCGAGCTTGCGGATCTTCTTGTCGAGCTTCTTCGCGCGCTTGCCGTCCTTCTTGGAGACGGTGCCGCCGCGCGCGGCGATGCGGGCGTTGATCGCCGCCTTCGTCTCGTCCGGCAGGCGTTTCCAGTGCTTCACCTCCGCGCGGGTGCGGAAGCAGCCCATGCAGCGGTCCGCCACGTCGAAGCGGCAGAGCTTCGTGCAGGGATTGCGGGTGTCGTGCGTGCTCATAGCGCCATAGGATGGGTGCGGCAGGGTCGAAGGAAAAGCCCCGAAGCGTTGGCAGTCACCGCGATTTACCCTTCGCGACGCTCTTCCGTAACGAGAGAGATCTGCGTTCCGCACGGCGTATCGTTGTGCCACACCTATTCATGGTAGCGAGCGCTTTCTATCGTGGGTTTAATTTGCTAAAAGGGCGAGCAAGGATTCATGTGCTGACTTAAAGGGTGAAGAAATGGCCACGACCATTGCGAAGCTGTCCATCGCCGCGACCTCGCCATCGCAGGCGGAGGGCAACTCCGGGTCGACGCCATTCACCTTCACGGTGACGCGCACGGGCGACACCTCGGGCAACTCCTCGGTCGACTACCGAGTGATTGGCTCCCTACTCGTGGCCGGCAGCGAAAGCGAAGCCGATGCGGCCGACTTCGTCGGCGGCGAGTTTCCAAAAGGCACGGTGACCTTCGCTGCGGGCGAGACTTCGAAGACGATCACCATCAACGTCGCGGGCGATGCCGATGCCGAGGTCAACGAGGGCTTTGCCGTCGTCCTGATCGACCCGGTCGGCGCGATCACCGGCGCCGATAACGTTGCCCACGGCCTCATCCTCAACGACGACAGCGGCTCACCGCCGCCAAAGCTGTCCATCGCCGCGACCTCGCCATCGCAGGTGGAGGGCAACTCCGGATCGACGCCATTCACCTTCACGGTGACGCGCTCGGGCGACACCTCGGGCAACTCCTCGGTCGACTACCGAGTGATCGGAACCATTCTTGCGCCCGGCAGCGAAAGCGAAGCCGATGCTGCCGACTTCGTCGGCGGCGTTCTTCCGAGGGGCACGGTGAGCTTCGCTGCGGGCGAGACTTCGAAGACGATCACCATCAACGTCGCGGGCGATGCCGATGCCGAGGTCAACGAGGGCTTTGCCGTCGTCCTGATCGACCCGGTCGGTGCGATCACCGGCGCCGATAACGTTGCCCGCGGCCTCATCCTCAACGACGACAGCGGCTCACCGCCGCCAAAGCTGTCCATCGCCGCGACCTCGCCAGCACAGGTGGAGGGCAACTCCGGGTCGACGCCATTCACCTTCACGGTGACGCGCTCGGGCGACACCTCGGGCATCTCCTCGGTCGACTACCGAGTGATCGGAACCATTCTTGCGCCCGGCAGCGAAAGCGAAGCCAACGCGGCCGACTTTGTCGGCGGAGTGTTTCCAAAAGGCACGGTGACCTTCGCCGCGGGCGAGACCTCGAAGACGATCACCATCAACGTCGCGGGCGATGCCGATGCCGAGGTCAACGAGGGCTTTGCCGTCGTCCTGATCGACCCGGTCGGCGCGATCACCGGCGCCGATAACGTTGCCCGCGGCCTCATCCTCAACGACGACGCTATGGCACCGCGCCGCTGGCGGGGGCCGGATTTCACGGGCGACGGGACGTCGGACATTCTCCTGCGGAATGGGACGACGGGCCAGCTCGCGGTGTGGAGCATGGCGAACTTCGCGGCGTCGGGGGCGGTGGTCGGGGCGGTGGCGCCGGTGGACTGGCAGGTTCAGGGGCTGGGCGACTTCGACGGGGACGGCAAGGCCGACCTGCTCTACCGTCACACCGGCAGCGGCGACATCGCGGTGTGGACGATGGACGGGGCGTCGGTGAAGAGCGCCGCGTTGGTGGGGAGCAGCCTGGACCCGCGGTGGAGCGCGGTGGCGACGGGCGACTTCACCGGCGACGGCAAGACCGACATCCTGTGGCGCAACAGCGAGACCACCGAGGTCGGGCTGTGGGAGATGAACGGGACGACGGTGACCCGCGCCGCGGCCTTCGGGTCGATCCCGTCGGAGTGGGTGGCGGTGGGGGCCGCCGACCTGACCGGCGACGGCAAGGCCGACATCGTCTGGCAGAACACCCGGACCAACGACACCGGACTGTGGGAGATGGACGGCACCACGGTGGTGCGCACCGGGCTGATCGCGTCGAACAGCGACGCCAACTGGCGGATCGGCGGTCTGGCCGACCTGGACGGCGACGGCAAAACCGACCTGGTCTGGCGCAACCAGGCCACCGGCCAGGTCGGTCTGTGGAAGATGGACGGCTTCACCGTCACCCAGGCCAAGGTGCTCGACAGCATCCCCGACGAGTGGGCGATCGCCGGCACCGGCGACTATGACGGCGACGGGCGCGTCGACATCCTGTGGCGCAACGGCCTGGACGGCACCATCGCCGCCTGGCGCTCCGTCGATCAGAACGGCGCCATCGGCGCCGACCCCAGGGTCATCGCCAACGCCGCCGGCTGGGACCCCGTCCGCATGGCCGGAACCCTCGCCGGAGCCGGATGAGCCGGGTGAATGAAATCCGATCCAAGTTGCGTTCTGGCAAGGAGGCCAGCCCGCAGGGCGGCACGGCCTCCCCTGGGCTGGATTTTGCGTAAGCGGCTGATCGCGATTGTGGCTCAACCTCCGCTGACCGCTCCCGCGAACGATCAAAGATATCAGGCCCCAGGAATTCAGGGCGTCACGCGCCCGGACAGGCAAGAGGCCCGCGCCCGCTCGTCCACCGCCGCCGCCGCGGCGCCGGCGGCCCCCTCCCCACCATAAAGCGCGGCGGGAAGCGGCCGTCCGGTGGACTCGCCCTCCTTGCGATGCCAGGACAGGATGCAGGAGCAGACCCGCACCGCCGCCTCGGTGGAGCCGGTGTTCTGCGCGGCGAAGGGGCTGGCCTCGCAGGCCGCGAGGAAATCCCGGTTCGCGTCGCTCCGCCCGCCGTCCGGCGGGTCGCCGCTGAACAGCAGCAGCGCCGCCAGCGATGCGAAGAAAAAGACGAACAGCAGAGAGCGCGGGTTGCGGAACACGGACGAAGGCCTCCCCTTATGCCGAACGCACCTGTTTGAGGAACGCGCCGGCCTGCTCGCGCAGGGCCAGCGCCTGCCGGCCGAGGTCGGCGGCGGCGGACCGCACTTCCGACGCCATGGCGCCGGTCTCGTGGGCGGAGGCCGACACGTCGCGGATGCTGTGGGTCACCTCCGACGTGCGGTCGGCGGCGCGCTGGACGCTGCGGGCGATCGCGCCCGTGGTGGCGTTCTGGCGGTCGGCGGCCCCGGCGATGCGACCCACCAGGTCGTTGACCGCGACCACCGTGCGCCCGATGCCGCCGATGGCCGTCACCGCGCTGCCGGTCACCGCCTGGATCTCCGCGACCTGCTGGGCGATCTCGTCGGTCGCCCTGGCCGTCTGGTTGGCGAGCCCCTTGACCTCGTTGGCGACCACGGCGAAGCCCTTGCCGGCCTCGCCCGCCCGCGCCGCCTCGATGGTGGCGTTCAGCGCCAGCAGGTTGGTCTGCGCGGCGATGCTCTGGATCAGCGTCACCACCTCCCCGATCTTGCCGGCGGCGGCGGCCAGCCCTTCGACCGTGTGGTTGGTGCGCTCCACCTCCTCAACCGCGTTGCGGACCATGCGGGAGGACTCGTCGATCTGGCGCGACACCTCGACGATGGAGGCCGTCAGCTCCTCGGTGGCGCCGGCCACGGACCGCACGTCGTCGCTGGCCTCGCCCGCCGCGCCGCTGACCGCGGCGGCCCGTTCGCTGCCGTTCTCGGCGATGCCGTGCAGGCGCTGCGCGTTGGCTTCGAGCTGGGCCGTGGTGGCGCTCAATGTCTCGACAACGCTCAGCATCGTACCCTCGAAGCTGCGGGCGACCGAATCCAGCGCGTCGCGGCGGTCCCGCTCGGCGCGGGCCCGCTCCTCCGCCTGGGCGGCGTCGAGCCGGGCCACCCGCTGCGCGTTCTCCTTGAAGACGCTCAGAGCTTGGGCCATGCCGCCGATCTCGTCCTTGCGGCCCAGCGCCGGCACCTCCACCGACAGGTTGCCCGTCGCCAGCCGCTCCATCGCGCCGCGCATGGCGGACAGCGGGCGGAAGATGCGCCGCGACAGCAGCAGGCTGCCGCCGGCCACCAGCAGCGTCACCACGGCGCCCAGCCCGCCGATCATCGTCTGGGTGTCGCGGATCGGGGCAAAGAACTCCGCCCTCGGCACGCCGACATAGAGCACCCCGACCACCTTGCCCGAGCGGTCCTTGATCGGGTCGTAGGCGGTGTAGAAGGGGACGCCCAGGATGTCGGCCTGCCCGCGGTACGGCTCCCCCCGGACCAGCACGGCGTCGTAGACCGGACCCTTGGCCAAGGTGGTGCCGACGGCGCGGCTGCCGTCCGGCTTCTGGACGTTGGTGGTGACGCGCGTGTCGCCCATGAACAGGGTGGCGGTGCCGCCGACCAGCGCCTTCACCCGGTCCACCGGCTCGAAGAATCCGTTCAACGCGCGGTTGCCGGCGTACAGCGCGCCGTCGTGGACGCTGATGTCGCGCCCGTACTGGTTCAGCACGTCCCAGGCGACGCGCATGTTGGTTTCCTGCCGTTCGACCGCCATGCGCTCGGCGTAGCGGCTCAACAACGTTTCGTTGACAGCGAAGGTGGCGCTCGTCAACACTGCCAACCCACCGACACACAGCGTCACCGTCTTGCCCGAAAGCGACAGCGAGCCGATCCCCGTCAGCAACCCCATGGCGAACCCCCGCCCCCAATGATGCCCAGTGACTCCCAGCGTTTCGCACCCCAACGAAACGCCGCGGCATAAAAGCGTCAGAGGCTCTTAACAAATCGTTCCGCACCGCACCATACCCCGCCCCCGGCGGAGCACGGCGTGTGCCTTTTTAGAGCGATTCAAATATATATGAATAGCTGTTCATATAGATTGACACGCACAGTCGCCGGCGCTACGGTCCCGCTCGTCATTGGGGAGTAGCCACCCTCCAGCGAGAGGGGCGCGCGCCAACAGACTCGGGGCCATCCTGCTTCAGGCCGTCCCGTGGCGCACGCGGCAGCCGGACAGCGTCCGGCCGGTTCGGCAAGACCGATGGTGCGGACGCTCCCGAAGGCCAACCGGGGGTAGCCGTGCTGTCGTGTCCGTTTGGCCGGAGCCTGTTGTCATGCTCGGTGTGACCTCCCTCGTCCTCGCCGTCAGCCTTTCCATGGACAGCTTCGCCGCGGCGCTCGGCCGCGGCGCCGTTCAGAAGCGTCCCGGCCTGTCCGAGGCGTTGCGGGTCGGTTTCGCCTTCGGCGCCTGCCAGCTGTCGATGGCTTCCATCGGCTGGGCGGTGGGGTCGGCCTTCGCCGGCTTCGTCCAGGCCATCGACCACTGGATCGCCTTCGGCCTGCTGCTGCTGATCGGCGGCTCGATGATCCGCAACGCGCTCGCCGGGGAAGAGGACGACGAGGCGGCCGCCGCCCGGTCGGGCTGGCTGGCCCTGCTGACCGTGGCGGTGGCAACCAGCATCGACGCCAGCGCGGTGGGGGTGGGCCTCGCCATGGCGGATGTGAACATCGCGGTCACGGCCAGCCTGATCGGTGTCGTCACCTTCCTCATGGGCTTCGGCGGCGTCCTGCTGGGCCGGGCCGCCGGCCCGCTGCTGGGGCGCCGCGCGGAGCTGATCGGCGGCTTCGGCCTGCTCGCCATCGGCACCAAGATCCTGGTCGAGCACACCCTGCTGTAACGCCCAACCGTCGGCGGTTGCCGTTTTCAGGCGGCGACCGCCTGGATGATGTGGCCGGCGGCCGCCGCGGTCACCGTCTGGGCGAGCAATCCAGGACGCTCCTGGACCCGGTCGCAGACCGCGCTGAAGTCGATGGACAGCGCCCGCTCACCGCGATCGCTCAGTTCGCGGCAACGCCGCCCGGCATGCTCCAGCGTCGCCACGGCGGCCCGGATGACCCCGGCCCCGATCTTCAACCGGCTGGCCCGGGCGGCCTCGGCGATGCGCGGCTCGTTCTGCGCCAACCAATGCAACAGCCCCTGCGCAGCCACCGCGAACTCCCGCTCCAGCGCCGCCGGGTCATACAGCACCGCGCCGTTGGGCAGATGCAGCCGTCCGTTGGCCGACGGGAGCGACAGCGCCGCCGCGATGATCGCGGAGGCCAGCTCCTGCCCGGAAAAAGGCGCCGTCATACACTCGTTCATTGGTTCGCTCTCCAGCAAGGCCCGGCGCCCAGTCAGGGCACGGACAGTTGCGCGCGGGCCATGCCGCCGTGCAGCGTGTCGAAGCAGACCACGCACTCCGGCGAGTCGGCGATGTAGGCCAGAACGTCCGCATAGGGGCCGTCGATGTGGATGAGTTCCGCCCCGCGATCCTCCGCCGCGCCGCGGCTGTGGGTGATCGTCAGCATGTCCATGCGCGGGCCGCGCCCGCCGGTGGTCGCCGCCAGAACCGCCGCCCGCTGCCGATGGTCGGGGCGCAGGGCGACCACGACGCCGGCGGGAGCGGCATCGTCGGCGCCGCGGACGGCGTTCGGGCGGCTTCCGGGACGGACGGCGGAGAGGGTCTTGACCATGGCTCACCTCAAGGGCTCGGGCTGGCGATACGGAGGACGGTCCGCCTTGGCGGAAGGGGCTGACAATCGCCCCGCCTCACTGTTGGTATACCGTATCCCAGAACAATCTTAGCTTCAAGGGCGATTTCGCGAAATTTTCATCCCGCTCTGCAGCACGCCACCCTTTGACCCCAGATGCCGGGCGGCTTTTCCGCAGGGAGGAAAAGCATAGCCTCCGCGCTGGACAGGCGGGCATGGACGTGCTCAGAGGGTAGGGTCGGTCACTGTCACGGGAATCGGTCCATGGACCCGGTCGCCACTTCCGTCATCCTCGTCCACGGCGCCTTCGCGGACGGCTCCGCCTGGAGCCGCGTGATCCCCCTGCTCCAGGCCCAGGGGCTTGAGGCGATCGCCGTGCAGAATCCGCTGACCTCGCTGGACGAGGATGTCGCCCACGTGCAGCGGGCCATCGACCGCGCCAAGGGGCCAGTGGTGCTGGTCGGCCATTCCTGGGGCGGGGCGGTGATCACCCAGATCGGGAATCAGGACAAGGTGAAGGCGCTGGTCTATGTGGCGGCCTTCGCGCCGGGGGTCGGCCAGTCGCCGAACGACACGCTGAAGCCCTTCCCGCCCTCGCCCGGCCTGTCCAGCGTGTCGATGGACCGCGCGGGTTATCTGCATTTGTCGGCGGAGAGCCTTGCGGCGAACTTCGCCCAGGATGTGCCGGCGGCGGAGGCGGCGCTGCTGGCCGCGACGCAGGGGCCGGTCCATGCCGGCTGCTTCCGCACGCGGGTGACCGCCGCGGCGTGGGAGCACAAGCCATCCTGGTACATCGTCGCCGGCGAGGACCGGATGCTTCCCCCGGCTTTTCTGCGGGCGACCGCCGAGCGCATCGGCGCGCGGACGGTGGAGGTCGGGGCCAGCCACATCCCGCACGCCTCCCGGCCCGACGCGGTGGCGGCGGTGATCATCGAGGCGGCGGGCGCCCGCTGACGGGCCGCCGACCGCTCCCGGTCACGGTGTCACGGCATCATCCGGCGGCGCAGCAACAGACAGGCTCCGGATCGGACTCGTCGTCGTTCGCGGCGACGCAGCCGTGCGCCGTGCCGAGCAGCCGGTGGAGATAATCGCTCCACAGCGATCCGCCGGCCGGGGCCGGCAGCGGGGAGGACGGCGTCGGCGATAAGTCCGGCGGAGGCGGTTCCGCGGTCCGGTCGAAGGTCATGGGCGTCTCCTCCATAATGCCGCCCGCCTTGCGGAGGGCGCCGGCGCTTGCTGCGCTCTGATGCGCGCCACGATAGCGGAAGTCGGTGCCCTGCACAGCCTGTTCGAAAGCCACCCCACCTCTGGCATAGAGGCCGTCATAGGGGATGCATCGGCGGGTATTGCCCATCGTCGGCACCGACAGCTATGCCGTGACGCCAAGCCCTCCCGCCTGTTGATGGGGCGCGAAGCTGCATCGACACGGACACCGATTGGGAGAGAGGCGCATCATGGCGAATCTTCAGAACATCCTCGGCACCCTTCTGGCCACCGGCATGGGAGGGCACAGCCGCCGGAGCGCAGCGGATCTGGGCTCGATCCTGAACCGGTCTGGAATGGGCGCCGGGCCGGCGATGCAGGCCCGCGGCGGCATGGGCGTCGGCCCCATGGCCGGGCTGGGCGCGCTGGCCTACCTCGCCTACCGCGCCTATCAGGAGCGGCAGCAGAACATGCCGTCATCGGGGGCGTCCTCGGGGCAGCCCTCCTCCGGACAGGCGCCGGCCCGCTCCGGACAGCCGGGCGCCAGCCCGTGGGGAGCCCCGCCCTCCGGGTCGGGCAACACGCCGGGGGGCATTCTGGGCGGCATCCTCGGCGGGTCCGGCGCGTCCGGCGGCGGATCGCTGGGCGAGCGGCTGTCCCAGGTGTTCCAGCAGCGCACCGCTCCCCCGCCCGACGCGGCCCCGGCGGGGGCGGGCGACGGCGCCTTCCCCGAACTCGCCATGGAGGACCAGCACGCCCTGCTGCTGATCCGCGCCATGATCGCCGCCGCCAACGCCGACGGCGAGATTTCCGCGACCGAGCGCCAGCGCGTCATGGCCGCCCTGGACGAGGCCGGCGGCGGCCCGGAAGAGCGGCAGATCGTGGAGCGGGAGCTGTCCCAGCCGCAATCGCTCGACTCGCTGGTCCGCTCCGTCACCGATCCGGACATGGCGGAGCAGGTCTATCTGGCCTCGCTGATGGCGGTGGACCGCGACCATGAGGCGGAGCGCGCCTATCTCGCCTATCTCGCCACCCGCCTGAAGATCGCCCCGCAACGGGCCGAGCAGCTCAACCAGGCGGCGTGACACCTCTCATCGCAAAGCCCCCTTCCGCCACCCGGCGGGAGGGGGCTTTCCATGACCACGGCCCGTCGACCGCACGCTCTTGACCTTGCGGCCACAATCGGCGCAGGGTCTTGAACCATCTCCGCCACCGGGACCACCACCATGCTGCTGGATGACGCCGTCGACCGCGTGCTCCGCGATCTTGAGAGCTACGGGCGCGACAACGACGCGCGCGAGGGCGACCGTGCCCGCAAGATGCTGAATCTGGAGCGTGAGACGGCGGAACTTCTGCACATCCTGGTGCGCAGCGGGCGGCGGCGCCGGGTGCTGGAGATCGGCACCTCCAACGGCGTCAGCACCCTGTGGCTCGCCGCGGCGCTGCAGGCCATCGGCGCCACGGAGCCGCTGACCAGCATCGAGCGCGATCCGGGCAAAAGCGCCCAGGCCGCCACCAACCTGGAGCGCGCCGGGCTGGCCAGCCGCGTCAACCTTCTGGTCGGCGACGCGACGGAGACGGTGGCGGGGCTGGAAGGCCCCTTCGACTGCGTGTTCTTCGACGCCGACCGCTGGAGCGCGCCGGAGCAGCTTCGCCTGCTGCTGCCGAAGCTGGAGCCGGATTGCCTGCTGCTGGCCGACAACGCCCTGTCGCACCCGCAGGAGATCGCCGGCTACATCGCGGCGGTGGAGGCCCTGCCCGGCTTCGGCTCCACCGTCTTCCCGGTGGGCAAGGGGCTGCACGTCGCCTGCCGCCCCTGACCCCACCACACTGACCCCACCACACGTCAGGCCGTTTCGCTCGCCAGCGCCTCCGCGGCCAGCCGGGTGACGGCGGGATAATCGGTCTTGCCGGTGCCGAGCAGGGGGATCGTCTCCACCCGCAGCACGTCGCGGGGAATGGCGATCTCCGGCGCGCCCTTGGCCTTGGCCGCCGCCGCCAGCGCGTCGCGGGTCAGGCCGTCGCCCGTGGTGACCAGCACGATCCGCTCGCCGCGCCGGGCGTCCGGCAGGGCGATGGCGGCGTGGGCGGCGTCGGGGTCGGCCTGGAGGGCCAGTTCCTCGACCAGCCCCAGCGGGACCATCTCGCCGGCCACCTTGGCGAAGCGCTTGACGCGACCGACGATGCGGATGAAGCCGTCGGCGTCGATGTCCACGATGTCGCCGGTGTCGTGCCAGCCGTCCTCCGTCGGTTCGACCACGCCGGGGGTGTCGGCGCGCATGTAGCCCTTCATCACGTTCGGCCCGCGCACCCGTAGCCGCCCACCCACCGGCACGCCGGGAACCGGCAGCAGCTCCGTCTCGATGCCCGGCAGGGCCTGCCCGACCGTGCCGGGGCGGAAGCGGGCCGGCGTGTTGACCGCGATCACCGGGGAGGTCTCGGTGGTGCCGTACCCCTCCAGCAGATGCACGCGCAGCCGTTCCGTGTAGGTGCGGCGCGTCTCCTCCTGCAAGCGCTCCGCCCCGGCGAAGACCAGCCGCAGCGAGCGGAAGTCGTAGGGGTCCGCCGCCCGCGCCCAGGCGTTCAGGAAGAAGTCCGTGCCGAACAGCACCGTGGCGTTGGTCTGGTAGACCAGCTCCGGGATCAGCCGGACGTGGCGCGGGTTGGGGTAGAGCACCGTCTTCACCCCGTTCAGGATCGGCAGCAGCATTCCGCCGAGCAGCCCGAAGGAATGGAAGACCGGCAGGCAGTTGAACACCACGTCCTGCCGCGTGAAGTCGACCACGGAGGCCACCTGCGCCATGTTGGCGAGCAGGTTGTCGTGGGTCAGCGCCACGCCCTTGGGCGGCCCCTCCGACCCCGAGGTGAAGAGGATCGCCGCCACGTCGTCCGGCCCACCCTGCGGGGGCAGGAAGCGCTCCGGCGCCACTGAGGCGGCCAGGGCGCGCAGCTTGTCGCCGACGCCCAACCCGCTCTTCACGTCCTCCAGATAGAGGATGTCGTGTTCCGCCGCGAGGGCTTCGACCAGCGGGCCGAGCCGTCCCATCTCCACGAAGCGGGCCGACGTGACGATGCGGCGCAGCCCGGCGGCGCGGCAGGCCGCCTTCACGGCCTCCGCCCCGGCGGTGAAGTTCAGCATCGCCGCCGGCCGCCCGTAGGCCGCCAGCCCGAAGAACACCGCCGCGGTCGGCGAGGCGGTCGGCAGCAGCACCCCCACCGCCTCCCCCGGCGCGGTGCCGCGCGCCAGGATGCGGCCGAGCACCAGGGAACGGGCGGTCAGGGCGCGGTAGGACAGCGTCGTGAAGTCGCCGTCCTGCACCGCCGCCTTGGCCCAGCCGGTCCTGCGTCCGGCCTCCAGCAGGGCGAGCGCCAGCGTGTCGGGCCGCTGCCCGGCGGCGAAGACGGTTTCCGTCATGACGCGCGACAGCCAGGACTTCAGCGCCGCCCGCCGCTTCTTGCCGGCCAACCCGGTCACGTCCGGGGTGGCGACCGGCGGCATGACCGTGATGGTGATGCGCGGGAACAGGCCCAGCCGCAGCCGCCCGTGCATGCGCGACAGGATGGAGCGCTGCGCCCCCTCGATGCAGACCGGCACGATGGGGCAGCCCGCCTTGTCGGCCAGCATGCCGGGGCCGCCGTTGATCTTCATCAGCGAGCCGGTGACGGTGATCCGCCCCTCCGGGAAGATGCAGATCTTGTGGCCTTCGGCCAGGGTGCGGGCGAGCAGGCGCGTGCCCATCGGCTTGGTCGGGTCGATGGTCACATGGTCGGCCAGCGCCAGGAAGGGCTTGGCCCAGGCCTGCTGCGCGATGAAGCTGTCCACCGCGAAGCGCATCCCCGGCAGAAAGGCGGCGAGCAGCGCGCCGTCCAGGAAGGACTGGTGGTTCGGCGTGACGACGGCCGCCCCCTCCAGCCGCTCCAGATGCTCCGCCCCGCGCAGCTCGACGCGGAAGGCCAGCCGGAAGAAGGCGCGGGCCAGCGCCCGTCCCATGCCCACCGCGTCGATGGCGAGCGCCAGCACGACGGCGGCCAGCATGCTCGCCCCGCCCCAGGCGGCGACGGTCAGCGGCGTGACGCCCAGCGCCAGCATGGCCGCCGCGATGCCGGAGCCGACCACCATGAACAGCGCGTTGACCACGTTGGCCGCCGCGATCACCCGGGCGCGGGCCGAGACCGCCGCGCGGTGCTGGATCAGCGCGTAGAGCGGCACGGCGAAGGCGCCGCCCGCCGCGGCGATCAGGAACAGGTCGGCCAGCAGCGGCATCGCCCAGGGCTGGGCCAGCAGGGCCAGAGCCGACAGCGGCTCCGCCGACGGCGCGTCGGGTGTCAGGAAGGGCAGCGCCGCCCCGGCCAGAGCCGCGACGAGGCCCGCCAGGGCGGCGCGGCGCGCGTCGGCGCGCGACGGCACCCGGTGACCCAGCCCGGCGTACACGGAGCCGACCGCCACGCCCACGGCGAAGACCGCCAGCAGCAGGGTCGCCCCCGCGCTGTCGGTGCCCAGCGTTTCCCGCGCGATGGCCGGGAACTGCGCCATGACGACGGCGCCGACGCCCCAGAAGACCGAAATGCCGTAGATCGCCAGCATCGACACGCGGTCCCGCGCGGTGGCGTGCAGAACGCGCAGGGTGACCGACACCGGGTTCAGCCCGACGCGCACCGTCCGGTCGGCGTTGCCCGCCCGTGGGATCAACAGCGACGCCGCCAGCCCGCCCAGCACCGTCGCCCCGAGCAGCCCCGGAAGAGCCAGCGGGTGGGCCAGGGCGAGCGAGCCGCCGGCGATGGTGCCCAGCAAAATCGCCACGAAGGTCCCGGCCTCCACCAGACCGTTGCCGGCGGTCAACTCTTCCGGCTTCAGCAGGTCGGGCAGCAGCCCGTACTTGACCGGCCCGAAGACGGTGGAATGGGCGCCCATGCCGACCAGCGCGACGATCAGCACGCCGAGGTCGGCGCGCAGGATGCCCCAGGCGGCGATCGCCATCAGGCCGATCTCCACCACCTTCACGGCGCGGGCGATCAGCGTGCGGTCGAACCGGTCCGCCAGCTGGCCGGCGGTCGCCGAGAACAGCAGGAAGGGCACGGTGAAGGCCGCGGCGGCGAGCGTCGAGATCAGCGCGCCGTCGCCCGCCGTCCCCGCCATGCCGTAGACGGCGAGCACCGCGATGGCGCCGCGCAGCACGTTGTCGCCGAAGGCGCCGAGGAACTGGGTGACGAACAGCGGCAGGAAGCGCCGCGTGGCGAGAAGGCCGAATCCGCTCATGCGTCAGGCTCCCTTTCCGGTGGACAGGCCGCGCAGCAGCGCGTCGGCGACCGTGTCGGCCAGCGTGCCGAGCGGGGCCGTCTGCCGTCCGTAAACGTGCGACTGGATGTTGAGGACGATGGCGCCGATGACGGTGTGAGCCAGGGCCTCGCGGTCGGCGTCGACGACGCTCCCCTCCGCGATGCCGTCGCCGACGATGGCGCAGACCACGTCCACCGGGGTCTCCAGCCCGTCGGGAACCAGCGGCAGAGCGTCATGCTGCGACAGCAGGAGGAAGCGCGCGCGGTCCGGCGCCGCCTCGACCAGCCCGAAGGCCCACGCGATGACGCGGCGCAGCCGCTGCGGCGCCGGACCGCTCCCCGCCGCCTCGCGCAGATCGTGCGACAGGGCGGTGTATTCGGCGGCGAACAGGGCGGCGGCAAGATCCTCCTTGCTCGCCCAATGGCGGTACAGCGCCCCCTCCGACACCCCCGCGGCGCGGGCGATGTCCTTGATGGTGGTCGCCTTCACCCCCTTCTGGGCGAACAGCGCGATGGCGGCGTCCCGGACCTTGTTGCGTGCGTCGCTGCGGGCATCTTTGGACATGGCGCTTCCGTTCGTGGCGTTCGTTATGAGTGAACGTTCACTCACATCCTGCACGGAACCGGGCCGCGCTGCAAGGGTGATGTGACGGCACCGCATCGCCGTGCGCTTTGCACCGCGGGTGCTTTTTTGGGCAAGATCGTTCGCACACACTCTTCAAACACAGGGAATCAGGGACATGGTGAGGACGATCGACGGGACGGAGGCGCTGACGGCCGACATGACCGCGTGGCGGCGCGACCTGCACGCCCACCCGGAAACGGCCTTCGAGGAGGAGCGGACCAGCGATTTCGTTGCGGAGAAGCTGGCCTCCTTCGGGCTGGAGGTTCATCGCGGCCTCGCCAAGACCGGCGTGGTCGGCGTGCTGCGCAACGGCGAGGGACCGGCGGTGGCCTTCCGCGCCGACATGGACGCCCTGCACATCCACGAGCAGACCAACCTGCCCCACGCCTCGCGCAACCCGGGGCGCATGCACGCCTGCGGCCACGACGGGCACACGGCGATGCTGCTGGGCGCGGCGCGCCATCTGTCGGCGCATCCGAACTTCCAGGGCACCATCGCCTTCGTCTTCCAGCCCGCGGAGGAGAACGAGGGCGGCGGGCGCGTGATGGTCGAGGACGGGCTGTTCGAGAAATTCCCCGTCGAGCAGGTCTACGGCATGCACAACTGGCCGGGACTGGAGGTCGGCAAGATCGCGCTGCGCCCCGGCCCGATCATGGCGGCCTACGACATCTTCGAGTTGACCCTGACCGGCAAGGGCACCCACGCCGGCATGCCCCATCTGGGCACCGACACGATCCTGGCCGGCACCCAGATCGTCAACGCCTGGCAGACCATCGCCAGCCGCAGCGTGCATCCCGTCGATTCCTCCGTGGTCAGCGTCACGCAGTTCCACGCGGGCGATACGTGGAATGTTCTTCCCGCCACCGCCGTCCTGCGTGGAACCGTCCGGACCTTCCGCAAGGAGGTGCAGGACATGGTGGAGCGGCGCATGAGCGAACTGGCCAAGGCCATCGCCGGCGGCTTCGGGATCGAGGCGGAGCTGCGCTACGAGCGCCGCTACCCCTCCACGGTGAACGAGGCCGGGGCGACCGAGCTGGCCCGCCGCGCCGCCGCCGGAGTCGTCGGCGAATCGGGGCTGGACCTGGACCCGATGCCCAGCATGGGCGCTGAGGATTTCGCCTTCATGCTGCAGCAGCGGCCGGGTTGCTACGTCTGGGTCGGCGCCGGCCCGTCGGACGGCGGGCGGAACCTGCACAGCCCGCATTACGACTTCAACGACGCGGTCCTGCCCATCGGCCTCAGCTATTGGGTGCGGCTGGCCGAGACCGTGCTTCCCCGCGCGGCATAACGGAGAGACTTGTACAAACCATTCCTATCCCCCCATGGTTTGCGTATAAAACAGGAAAATTACCGCGTCCTCTCTATGGTAATTGCCCGGGTATGCAATTTGTCCCATGATCGGGCCGATTTCACCCGACAGACGTGGGACAAGGCACGGTGAAGGCGATAGAGAAGAAGACCGGTGTTCCTGGAACCGGCGGCATCTGGCAGCGGCCCGACTCCCTGTGGGAGGCCACGGCCCCGCCGCCGCCGGCCCTTCCGACGCTGAAGGACGCGGTGGAGGCCGACCTGCTGGTGATCGGCGGCGGCTTCACCGGCCTGTCGGCGGCCCTGCACGCCGCCGAATCGGGCAAGCGCGCCGTCGTCCTGGAGGCGTCGGAGATCGGGCGCGGCGCGTCCGGGCGCAACAACGGGCAGGTCATCCCGACCCTGACGCGTCCCGACCCTGAGGACCTCGTCGCCAAGTTCGGGGTAGAGCGGGGCGAGCGCTTCGTCGCGCTGATCCGCGACAGCGCCGAGACCCTGTTCGCGCTGATTCGCCGTCTGGGCATCGATTGCGCGGCCGAGCAGACCGGCTGGGTGCAGCCGGTCCATTCGCCGGGCCGCATCGCCATCGCCGAACGGCGGGCGAAGCAGTGGGGCAGCCGGGGCGCTCCGGTGGAGTTGCTCGACCGCGCCGGCATTTCGGCCCTGCTGGGCACCGACGCCTATTACGGCGGCTGGATGAACCGCAGCGGCGGCCACATCAACCCGCTGGCGCTGGCGCGCGGGTTGGCCGGCAAGGCGGTGGAGGCCGGCGCGTCGGTCTTCATCAACTCCCCCGTTCTGTCGGTGGAGCGGCGCGGCGACCGCTGGGTCGCCCGCACGCCGGACGGCACGGTGTCCGCCCATGCCCTGGTGCTGGGCACCAACGGCTACGCCGCCGCGGTCTTCCCCGAAATCCGGACGGAGGTCGTGCCGGTCCTGTCCTGGCAGATGGCCACCCAGCCGCTGGACGAGGCGCAGCGGCGCAGCATCCTGCCGGGCCGTCAGGCCATGTCGGACACCCACGGCGACCTGCGCTTCATGCGCTACACCGCCGACCACCGGCTGGTCAGCGGCGGCGCGCTGCTGGTCCCCATCGACGGGGCCGACCGGCTGCGCCGCATCGTCGGCCTGCGGCTGGCCTCCATGTTCCCCACCCTGCGCGGCCTGCGCTTCGACCATGTGTGGAACGGGCGGATCGCCATGACCACCGACTACACCCCGCGGGTCCACCAGCTCGGCCCCAACGCCTTCACCTGGGCGGGCTGCAACGGGCGCGGCGTCGCCCTGTCCGTCTCGCTGGGGCGGGAGCTGGCCCACGCGGCGCTGGGCCGCGACCCGGCGGACCTGGCGCTGCCGCTGACCGAGCCGCGCCCCCTGCCCTTCAACGAGCTGCTGCAACGCATCGGCCCGTTCAAACTCCTGCAATACCGCTGGAACGACATCCGGGAAATCTGACGATGGCTGAAGACACCAAGGCGCCCGCCGCTGGCACCGCCCCCGACCACGCCACGCAGCTCCGCAACGCCTACGCGATGCGGGCCGCGTCCTACGCACACATGTTCGACGTGCTGCGCGAGCGCTACGGCACCGAGACGGCGCTGGACATCGGCCGCGAGGCGACCCGCCGCCTGGGCGAGGCGATGGGCGTGAAGTACGCGGCGCACGGCCCCGACGACCTCGCCGGCCTGTGCCACGCCTTCCTCGACGGCATCCCCAACCGCGATTCCATGTTCGCGCCGGAGATCAAGCGCTGCGACGGCGACGCGCTGGAAATTCATTTCCACCGCTGCCCCCTGAAGGAGGCGTGGCAGGCCCAGGGCCGGTCCGACGAGGATCTGGAGCTGCTCTGCAATATGGCCGGCGCCATCGACGGCGGCCTGTTCGAGGCGGCCGGATTCGTCTTCCGGGGCGAGACCTGGAAGCCCGGCGACGAGGGCTGTTGCCGCCTGAAGGTCCTGCCGGGCCCGAAGGCCGCCTGAGCCACCCTGCCGCCAAGCCCCACCGCAAGACGCTGCCCAACACCGGCCTCGAAGCCGGCCTTCGCAAGAAAGGTTCACCCACGATGACCGCCCTGAAGACCGCCTCCCTCGCCGCCCTGATGACCGGTGCGCTTGCCGGCACCGCCCTGGCCGCCGACACCGTGAAGATCGGCTACCAGCTGCCGCTGACCGGCGAGACCGCCCAGTACGGGCAGGACTTCCGCAAGGCCGCCGAGATCGCGCTGACCGAGTTCAACGCGTCCGGCAAGCCCTTCAAGGCCGAGATCGTCTTCGAGGACAGCCGCTCCGACGCCAAGGAGGGCACCAACATCGCCCGCAAGTTCGTGGACGACAAGACGATCGTCGGCGTGCTGGGCGACTTCACCTCGGGGGTGTCGATGGCCTCGGCGCAGGTCTACAAGGACGCCGGGATGCCGCAGCTCTCGCAGACGGCCTCGCACCCCGACTACACCAAGATCTCCAAGTACCAGTTCCGCAACATCGCCACCCAGGCGCAGGAAGGCCCCTACAACGCCAAGTGGATGCTGTCCAAGGGCTACAAGAACATCGCCGTCATCGCCGAGCAGACCGACTGGGGCCAGTCCGTCGTCTCCGGCTTCACCGACGGCGTGAAGGCCAACGGCGGCACGGTGGTCTTCTCGGAGTTCTTCAACCGCGGCCTGAAGGACTACCGCTCGCTGATCAGCAAGCTGGAGCGCGCGAAGCCCGACGCCATCTACACCGGCTTCTTCTACGAGGACGGCGCGCAGTTCCTGCGCCAGGTGCAGCAGCTCGGCATCAAGACGCCGGTCTATTCGACCTCGGCCGCCTACAGCCCGAAGCTGATCGAGCTGGCCGGCGAGGCGGCGGAGGGCGTGCACCTGACCTCCAACTTCCTGCCGACCGACCCGGCCCCGCACATCCAGCATTTCGTGACGGAGTGGAAGGCCGCCTCCAACGGCGCGGTCCCGGGCCAGTTCCCGGCCCAGGCCTATGACGCCGTGCGCATCATGCTGGCCGCGGTCGAGAAGGCCTACCCGAACCCGACCCGCGAGAAGGTGCGCGACGCCCTGGCCGAGACCAAGGACTTCCCCGGCGTCACCGGCAAGACCAGCTTCAGCGCCGACCGCGAGGCCGAGAAGGAGCTGGTGAAGGTCGAGGTCAAGGGCGGCGCCTTCGTGCCGGTCGCCGACTGACCGCGTCGCGCAGACCGATCCGGCAACGACCGACCCGATAAGACAACGATCTCCAGCGAACGGCCCGCATGATCGACCCTTACTACCTCCAGCAGCTCGCCATCGGGCTGTCGCTGGGGATGACCTACGCGCTGATGGCGATCGGCTTCACGCTGATCTTCGGCGTGCTGAACGTCGTCAACTTCGCCCATGGCGAGGTCTACACGCTGGGCGCCTTCGCCGGGCTGGTGCTGATTTCCGCGACGGCCCCGCCGATCTTCGCGGTGATCTTCATCGCCCTGGCGATCGGCGCCATGGCCGGATTCTCGCTGGAGCGGATCGCCTTCAAACCCTTCCGCCGCTTCACCGACGAGGCGTCGCTGAAGTCGCGGGCGATGCGCGAATCCACCCTGCTCTCCTCGCTCGCCGTGTCCATCGTGGTGCGCGAGGCGCTGGAGATCGTGTTCGGGTCGCAGATGCGCTCCGTCCCGTTCGAGTATCTCATCAACACGCCGGTGCGCATCGGGCCGGTGATCCTGGTGACCGGCGACTTCATCATTTTCGGCGTGGCCGCCGCGATGCTGATCGGTCTCCAGTATCTGCTGACCCGCACCCGCATCGGCCTGTCGATCCGGGCGGTGTCGAACAACCCGCTGGGCGCCAAGTATGTCGGCATCGACACCGACCGCACCATCATCATGACCTTCGTCGTCGGCTCGATGATGGGGGCGGCGGCCGGCATCCTGACCGGGCTCTATTACGGGGCGATCTTCCCCGCGATGGGCTTCGTGCCGGGCATCAAGGCCTTCGTCGCCATGGTGATGGGCGGGCTGTCCTCCATCCCGGGTGCTGTGATCTGCGCCCTGATCCTGGGCATCTCGGAGAGCATGGCGACGACCTTCGTGTCGTCGGGCTGGTCGGACATGGTCGCCTACGGCTTCCTGATCCTGACCCTGATCTTCTTCCCCAACGGACTGTTCGGAGCGCGCCGTGAACGTGTCTGACCTGTCGGCGCCGCCGCGCGGGCGGGGGTTGCTGATACCGCTCCTGCTCGCCCTGCTGGTCTTCGTGGGGCTGCCCGCCCTGCTGGCCGGCTTCGACCGCGGCTATTTCTACCAGATCGCCAATCTGGCGCTGATCTTCATCCTGCTGTCCGCCTCCATGCATCTGGTCACCGGGGTGGCCGGGCTGCTGCATCTCGGGCACGCCGCCTTCTACGGGGTCGGCGCCTACACCGCCGCCCTGCTGTCCACCAAGTTCGGGCTGGGCTTCACGGTGACGCTGCCGCTGTCCGGTCTGGTGGCGGCGCTGATCGCCTTCCTGGTGGCGCTGCCGACCATGCGGCTGGTCAGCATCTATTTCGCCGTGGCGACGCTGGCCATCGGGCAGATGCTCTATCTGGTCATGCTGAACTGGGTGGAGTTCACCAAGGGGCCCAACGGCATCATCGTCACCAAGGGCCTGGAGCTGTTCGGCGTCAGCCTGTCGGGCCGGCTCGCCACCTACTACACGGTGGCGACGGTGGTGGCGCTGTGCGTGCTGGCGATCGGGCGGCTCAGCCATTCCTATTACGGCAACGCGCTGCGCTCGATCCGCGAGGACGACCAGTGCGCCGACGCCATGGGAGTCAGCACGGCGCGGCTGAAGATGGAGGCCTTCACCCTGTCGGCCTTCTTCGCCGGGGTGGCGGGCAGCCTGTGGGCGCACATGACCGGCTACATCTCGCCGGGCGACTTCAAGTTCTCCGAATCCATCCTGATCCTGGCGATGGTGGTGGTCGGCGGCCTGGGCAGCCTGCCCGGCGCGGTGATCGGCGCGCTTCTGCTGATCCTGCTGCCGGAGGGGCTGCGCGCCTTCGGCGACTTCCGCAACATCATGGTCGGTCTGGTGATGTTCCTGTCGATCCTGCTGCTGCCCAAGGGCCTTCTGGGCGAGGTCTCCGCGCTCCAGCTCGCGCGGCGCCAACTGGGGGCGGCGTGGCGCAACACCGCGAAGGGCGAAGGGATCGGCTGGCGATGACCCATCTTCTCGACATCCGCAACGTCAGCCGCCGCTTCGGCGGCGTGCTGGCGGTCAACGACGTGACCGGCCATGTGGACGAGGGCGAGCTGGTCGGGCTGATCGGCCCGAACGGCGCCGGCAAGACCACTTTGTTCAACCTGATCTCCGGCTTCACGCCGCTGTCGTCGGGCACCGTCACCTTCGACGGCAAGACCATCAGCGGCCTGAAGACCAACCAAGTGGCCCGGCTGGGCATCAGCCGCACCTTCCAGAACCTGCGCGTCTTCCCGAACATGTCGGTCTTCGACAACGTGTCGGTTGGTGCGGTCGGCGCGCTGCCGCAGGGGGCGTTCGGCGCCCTGTTCGGCTCCCTCGCCGGGGGCGGCGCCCGCTCCGCCGAGATCAGCCGCCGCACCTGGGAGGCGCTGGAGGCCGTCGGCCTGACCCATGTGGCGGGCGAGCTGGCGGCCAACCTGCCCTACGGCCAGCGCAAATATCTGGAGATCGCCCGCGCGCTGGCGATGCAGCCGCGCTTCCTGATCCTCGACGAGCCCGCCGCTGGCCTGAACGACACCGAGACCCGCGCGCTGGCCGACTTCATCAAGCGGCTGCACGGCACCGGCCTGACCATCATGCTGGTGGAGCACGACATGACCCTGGTCATGAGCATCTGCCAGCGCATCCTGGTGCTCGCCTCCGGCCGCAAGATCGCCGACGGCCCACCCGACGCCATCCGCCGCGATCCGGCGGTGCTGGAAGCCTATCTGGGGGTGGACGCATGACCCAGCCGCACACCAACGGCCCGATCCTCGCGATCGAGAACCTGCACGTCACCATGGGTCCGCAGGAGATCCTGCACGGCATCGACCTGACCGTGGCGCAGGGCGCCATCGTCGCCGTGCTGGGCTCCAACGGCGTCGGCAAGACGACGCTGATGCGGGCGATCTCCGGCGTCTACCGGGCGAGCCGGGGCGGCATCGCCTTCCGCGGCGAGCCCATCGCCAACCTGCCCGCCCACCGCATCGTCAAGCTCGGCCTGTCGCAGGCGCCGGAGGGCCGCCAGATCTTCTCCAACATGAGCGTGCGGGAGAATCTGGTGCTCGGCGGCGGCGACGTCGGGCTGGGCGAACTCGACCGGATGCTCGACATGTTCCCGGTCCTGCGGGAGCGCCTGCGCCAGAACGCCGGGTCGCTGTCGGGCGGCGAGCAGCAGATGCTGTGCATCGCCCGCGCCCTGATGCGCCGCCCCGCCCTGCTTCTGCTCGACGAGCCGTCGCTGGGTCTGGCCCCGATGGTGGTCGCGCAGATCTTCGACCTGGTGCAGCGCATCCGGGCCGAGGGCGTGTCGATCCTGCTGGTCGAGCAGAACGCCCGCGCCGCCCTGCGGGTCGCCGACCACGCAGCGGTGATGGAGGACGGGCGGATCGTTCTGGCCGGTCCCGCCGCCAAGCTCCGCGACGATCCCCGCATCGCCGAAGCCTATCTCGGCGGCCACGCGCATTGAGGGAGACACCGATGACCGAACCGACCGACACGCCCGCGGCCAAGCCCGCGATGGGCATGCTGGAGCGCCGCGGGATCGAGGCGGCGATCCTGAAGCCGGTCTACGAGGAGATGGCCGCCCGGCTGGGCGAGGCGGTGGCGCAGGACATCCTGGGCGCCGCCATCACCCGCGCCGCGGTGGAGTCCGCCGCGGCCTTCGCCGCCACCGAGCCGAACGGGACCAGCCTGACGAGCTTCGCCGACCTGCAGCCGCTGTGGACCAAGGACGACGCGCTGCGGCTGGAGGTTCTGCACCAGGACGAGAGGCGGTTCGACTACAACGTCACCCGCTGCCGCTACGCCGAGATGTACCGGGAGATGGGTCTCGGCCACATCGGCCATCTGCTGTCCTGCAACCGCGACGCCGCCTTCTGCACGGGCTACGACCCGTCGATCAAGATGGAGCGGACGCAGACCATCATGCAGGGCGCCAGCCATTGCGACTTCCGCTACCGCGTGGACCAGCCGCAAGACTGACGAAGGACGAGCCCGAAACGACGACGGCCCGGCGTTCCCCACGCCGGGCCGTCGCTTTTTCAGGACGGGATGCTGCGGTCCGTCAGGCCGCCGCCGCCGTCACCGGCGGAAGGCCGCGGGTCATCTGCGTGAAAGCCTCCCGGAAGCGCGGCATGGCCACGTCGCTGTCGGCAAAGCGGACATGGACCGCCGCCTTGTCGATGGCCCGGACCTCAAAGGCGACGGACAGGCCGAAGCGGTCGAGCCGCAGGGTCCCGCGGTCGCCCACGCCGAGGCCGCCGATCCCGCTCAGCATGGCGCCGCCGTTCGACAGGTCGGTCAGCGTGCCGGACTGGTCGCGCCCATGCACCACGATGCCGCAAGCCTCGTTGACCCGGTAGCGCGGGCTGCGGCGCCGGTCGGCATCGCTGGTGGAGGTGCGGACGACGCGCACCAGCACGCGGCGCAGCTCGTCGATGCTGGTCGCCACCTCGTCCGAGCCGGCCCGGACACCGGACGCCTGGGACCCGGTCTGGTCGGCGTCGCTGGAGACGGCGGCGATGCGCACCGACACCTCCTGCGCGGCGTTGGAGGTCTCCACCACGTTGCGGCTGATTTCCTGGGTGGCGGCGGCCTGCTCCTCCATCGCGGCGGCGATGGCGCTGGAGATCTGGTCGATCTCGCCGATGGTGTCGCCGATCTCCGCCACCGCGCCCACGGCGGTGCTGGTCACCCCCTGGATCTCCGCGATCAGGCGGGTGATCTCCTCGGTCGAGCGGGCGGTCTGGTTGGCGAGGTTCTTCACCTCCTGCGCCACGACGGCGAAGCCCTTGCCGGCCTCCCCGGCGCGCGCCGCCTCGATGGTCGCGTTCAGCGCCAGCAGGTTGGTCTGGCTGGCGATGTCGGTGATCAGCTTGACCACCTCGTCGATGCGGCCGACCGCTTCGGACAGCGACTGGATGGTGCCCTGGGTGCGCTGGCCGTTCTCCACGGCGCGGCGGGTGACCGCGCTGGAATGGGCGATCTGCGCGGAGATCTCGCGGATCGAGGCCGCCAGTTCCTCCGTCGCCGCCGCCACGGTCTGGGCGTTGGCCAGCGCCTCCTCCGCCGCCGCGGCGACGTTCTGGGCGTTGATGCTGACCCGCTCGGCGGAGGTCGCCATGGCGTCGGCGTCCTGGGCCATGCCGCCGGTGCGCAGGGCGACCTGCTCGACCGCATGGCTGGCCTCGCGCTCCACCGTCTCGGCCATGGCCTGAAGGGCGGAAATGCGCTCCTCCTCGGCTTGGCGCTGGCGCTCCGCGCGCTCCTGGATGGAGTAGCTCAGCTTCGCCTTCACGGCGCGGATCTGCGACCGGATGCGAGCGAACTCCGCCACGCCGGAGCTGGGAACGTTGGTCATCAGGTCGCCGCGGGCGATGGCGTCGAGATGGGTTTCGACGAGCCCGAGCGGACGGCGGACCGTGCCCAGCACGCTGAGCGTGCCGACGCCGGCCACCAGCAGGCCGAACAGCATCAGCCCCGCGAAGATTTCGATGCTGTCGCTGCCGGTGAGGCTCAGCCAGCCGAGGACCATGACCGTCAGCAACAGAAGGCCGGTGGTCGCCAGGATGCGGCCGGCGATGCTGGACGCCAGATCGCCCAGCCAGACGCCGAAGCCGCGGCGGACGATCTGGCCGTCCAGCAGGCCATACCGCTGGCCGCGCCCGGCGCGGATCTCGGCGTAGACGCGCTCCGCCTCCGCCACCGCCTCGCGGCTCGGCTTGGTGCGGATCGAGATGTACTCCGTCACCACGCCCTTCTCGGTGATCGGGGTGACGTTCGCCCTGACCCAGTAATGATCGCCGCTCTTCGACCGGTTCTTGACCAGCCCCTCCCACGGCCTGCCGTCCTTGATGGTCTCCCACAGGTTGGCGAAGGCCGCCGGGGGCATGTCCGGATGGCGCACAAGATTGTGTGGCGCGCCAAGCAATTCCTTTTCTGAGAAACCGCTAATATCAACGAATGCTTTATTGACGAACGTGATCTTGCCGCGGGTGTCGGTCCGCGACACAAGCAGCATGTCGTCGGTCATTTCGATTTCGCGGTTCGTAACCGGTCCATTGTCGCGCATAAGCCAGCACCCCGTCGCGGAGAACACGCACAAACACTACTTAAGTGCTACTTCTACTGTATTAATGGGCGAAAAACATCACCATATTGTCGCACCGTCGCGACCATCGTCGCGACTGGTTGAAACGCGGTCCACCGGCTAGACCGCTGCAAATGCTGGGAAATCCTCGAATTTATCTTGCATTTTAAGCGTATTCGCGGCGCTGCCGCCCCTATTGTGGATTCTACGGAGTCCGCTCCGGCCGGGGGGAGAAAAGCGGCGGCCCGGTCATGCGAACCTCCGGGTTGCCGCCCGACGCCCGGAACGGCACCATCCTCCATGCGCACCGTTGGAACGGGCACACCTTCAAACCGCGACAGGACCATCACGATGACCGACACCGCCAAGCCCGTCCGCCTACTCGGTCTTTCCGGCAGCATCCGCCGCCATTCCCACTGCACCGCGGTGCTGGGCACGCTCGCCGACGCGCTGGGCGAAAAGGCGGGCGGCAAGGCGGAGATGACGCTGTTCCCGCTGAACGACATCCCGCCCTACGATCCCGACCTGGACGCGGAGAACACCCCCGCCCCGGCCACCGCCCTGCGCGACGCCATCGCCGCGGCCGATGGGTTGGTCATCATCTCCCCCGAATACAACTACGGCATGTCGGGCGTGCTGAAGAACGCGCTGGACTGGGCGTCGCGCCCGGCCATGAAGTCGCCGGTGCGGGGCAAGCCGATCCTCATCATGACCGCCTCCCCGGCCTTCACCGGCGGCGTGCGCGCCCAGCACGAGATGCGCGAGACGCTGTCCGGCATGATGGGACGGGTCATCGCCCGCCCGCAGGTGGTCATCGGCATGGTTCACGAGAAGATCAGGGATGGCCGGCTGACCGACCAGGCCGCGCTCGACTTCGCGCTGGCCGCCGTCGACGATCTGCTGGCGGAAGTCGCCCTGCTGCGCGGGGCCAAGGGCGCCTGACCCTTCGCGACGGAGGGCCGGACGCGCGGGGCAGCCGCGCAAAGACCGATGGGGCTGGCCGGGGCGTGCCGATATTAGTATATCAGCACGCTTCTTCCACGGTTCCCTGTGTCGATCATGCCCCTGACCCTCCATCTCCTGCCGCTCGCCGCCACCGTCGCCCTCCTTGTGTCGCGGCGTGTCAGCATGCTGACCGCCGGGACCGCGGGCATGGCGCTGGCCGCCGGGGTGCTCATGGCGGCCCTGGTGGTGGCCCAGCCGAGCGGCGCCACCCTTCCGGATTGGCTGGCCCAGCTACCGGGCCTGCTTCCCGCCGTGGCGCTGAAGGCCGGAGAGGGAGCGTGGCTGGCGTGGCACGCGATGTCGATCATCGCGGCGGGCCTGCTGTTCCACCGCGCCTTCGAGGCCCGCGCCGTCAAGGCCGAGACCCGGAGCGAGGCGAAGACCCCGGCCGAGCGGCGCCGCGCCGTCTTCGTCGCCTGCCTGCTCGCCGGTCCCTTCGCCGAGTCGGTGACGGGGTTCGGCGTCGGGCTGGTGGTGGCGCTCGCCATGCTGCGCCCGCTCAACCTGCCGCCGGCCCACGCCGCGGCGCTGGGCCTGTTCAGCCAGATGCTCGCCCCCTGGGGCGCGCTGGGCGTCGGCACGCGGGTCGGGGCGGAGCTGATCGGCGTGTCCTTCACCGAGCTGGGGACGGCCAGCGCGGCTCTGATGGTGGTCGTGCTGCCCAGCCTGCTGCTGGTGTTCTGGCGGCTGATCCATGGCGCCGGCCTGACCTCCAGCCCGATCGACCGGGCCAGGGACCTCGCCCTGATGCTGGCGCTGGCCGGGCTGCTCTGGCTGACCAACCGCTTCGTGGCGCCGGAGCTGGGCGGCGGGCTGGCGACGGCGGTGCTTCTGGTGGCGGTGGAGGCGCGGCGGCTGCCGCGCGATGCCGCCGGGCTGTCGCGGCTGCTGGCCCTGCTGTGGCCCTATGTGGTCCTGGTCGGCGGGCTGATGGCGACCCGGCTGGTGCCGCCGCTGTCCGACTGGACCGCCAGTTGGCTGGTCCTCGACCCCTTCGGCGGGCTGGCCCCGATGCCCCTGCTGCGCCACCCGTCGACGTGGCTGGTCGCCATCGCCCTGGTCATGCTGGCGGGCCTGCCGCGCGGGCGCGCCCTGCCCGTGGCGGTCCCCGCCCTGCGCGCCGCTCTGGTGCCGATGGCGGCGACGCTGGTCTTCGTGGAGCTGGCGGCCTTCATGGCCGCCGCCGGCGGGGCGGCGGCCTTCGGGCAGGCGTGGCAGGCGGTGGCGGGCTCCGCCGCCGTGCTGGCGGTGCCGGTGCTGGGGGCGGCGACGGGCATGCTGACCGGCTCCAACACCGCATCGAACGCCTTGATGATGCACATCCAGGTCAATCTGGCGTCGGGCAGCGGCCTGCCGCTGATCGCCGCCGCGGCGATCCAGGTGGTGGCCGGCAGCGTCTGCACGCTGCTGACTCCGGGCCGGATCGTTCTGGCCTCCAGCCTGCTGGGGCTGAGCAAGGCGGAGTCCGCGATCTACCGGCTGGCGCTGCCCATCGGCGTCGCCTCGACCGCATCGCTGCTCGCCGTCGTCGTCGCCTGGGTCTGGCTGGTGTAGGGGTCAGTCCTGGGGTTCCGGCTCCGTCGCGCGGTCGGGAAACAGCTCCTCCACCCGCACGCCCGATTCACGGCAGATGCGGGCCAGCCGGTCGGAGGACAGGACGTCGGTGACGAAGGTGTGGACCTGCGAGATGTGGCCGATGCGCACCGGGGCGGTGCGCTCCAGCTTGCTCCGGTCGGCGACCAGGATGACGTGGCGGGCGTTCGCCATGATCGCCTGCGACACCCGCACCTCGCGGTAGTCGAAGTCGAGCAGCGCCCCGCTCTCGTCGATGGCCGAGGCGCCGATCACCGCGAAGTCGGCCATGAACTGGTTGAAGAAGTCGATGGCGGCCTCGCCGACGATGCCGCCGTCCGACCGCCGCACCACACCGCCGGCCACGATCACCTCGATGTGCGGCTCGGGGCGCAGCAGGTTGGCGACGTTGATGTTGTTGGTGATGACCACCAGCCCGCTCCGCCCCTGGAGGGCGCGGGCCACCTCCTCCGTCGTCGTGCCGATGTTGATGAAGAGGGAGGAGCTGTCGGGCACCAGCTCCGCCGCGCGGCGGCCGATGGCGCGCTTCTCGTCCTGGGCGATCAGCCGCCGCGCCTCGTAGCCGAGATTCTCCACGCCCGACCCGGCGACGGCGCCGCCGTGGACCCGCTGGAGCAGCCGGCGGTCGCACAGCTCGTTCAGGTCCTTGCGGATGGTCTGCGGCGTGACGTTGAAGCGGGCGGCCAGATCGTCGACCAGCACGCGCCCCTGCGTGCGGGCGAGCGCCAGGATGTCGGTCTGCCGGGGGGTCATGATGTCCATGGCGGCATTCAAGCGGACCGCCGCTTCACCGGCAAGTTCATTCGAAAGCAGGACGGCGCGAATCACCCTGCGCTCAGAGCCTCTGCCCATCGGACCCGAAGAGATGCGCGGTTTCGCCCCGCAGGTTCAAGCGCAAGCGCTCGCCCGCCGCCACCGGCCGGTCACCGTCGAGGCGGACCAGGAGCCGTTGCCCGTCCTCCAGCGCGGCGTGGCAATGGGTCTCGCCGCCCAGCCGCTCCACGGCCAGGATGGTGGCGAGCAGCCCGGTTCCGCCGTCGGCCAGACCGACATGCTCCGGCCGCACGCCGAGCGTCAGGGGCGTCCCCGCCGCCGGCGCGGCGTCGCGCCCGGCGCCATCCACGGCGCCATCCACCGCGATGTCCAGCGGGACCCCGCCGGGCAACCACACCCGCACCGACCCGTCCGCCCGCCCCTCCGAGACCACATCCAGGAAGTTCATCGCCGGCGAGCCGATGAATCCGGCGACGAAGCGGTTGCGCGGGCGGTGGTACAGCTCCAGCGGCGTGCCGGCCTGCTCCACCCGCCCGGCGTTCAGCACGACGATCCGGTCGGCCAGCGTCATCGCCTCCACCTGATCGTGGGTCACGTAGATCATGGTGGCGCGCAGGTTGGCCTTCAGCTTGGCGATCTCCAGGCGCATCTGGACGCGCAGGCCGGCGTCGAGGTTGGACAGCGGCTCGTCGAACAGGAAGACCTGCGGCTCGCGCACGATGGCCCGCCCGATGGCGACCCGCTGGCGCTGCCCGCCGGACAGGTCGCGCGGCTTGCGGTCGAGCAGGTCCTCGATCTGAAGAAGTCGCGCGGCGGCGCGCACCCGCTCCGCGATGGTCCCCTTGTCGGTCCGCGACAGGGTCAGGCCGAAGGCCATGTTGTCGTAGGCCGTCATGTGCGGGTAGAGCGCGTAGGACTGGAAGACCATGGCGATGCCGCGCGCCGCCGGCGGCCGGTCGTTCACCCGCTGCCCGCCGATGGACAGGTCCCCGGCGCTCGGCTCCTCCAGCCCGGCGATCAGGCGCAGCAGGGTGGACTTGCCGCAGCCGGACGGGCCGACGAAGGCGACGAACTCGCCGTCCGCGACCTCCAGATCGACGCCGTGGATGACCTCGATCCGCCCGAAGCTCTTGCGCACCCCGCGCAGCGTGACGCCCGCCATCGCCCTACCCCTTCACAGCGCCGGCGGTCAGGCCGGAGACGATCCGCCGCTGGAACAGCAGCACCAGCCCGATCAGCGGCACCGTCACCACCACCGACGCCGCCATGATCTGGCCCCAGGGCAGCTCGTACTGGCTGGCCCCCGACATCAGCGCGATCGCCACCGGCACGGTGCGCGCGTCGTCGGTCAGGGTGAAGGTCAGGGCGAACAGAAACTCGTTCCAGGCGGCGATGAAGGCGAGCAGCCCGGTCGCCGCCAGCGCCGGCCCCATCAGCGGCAGGAAGACCCGCGTCACGATCACGAAGGGACCGGCGCCGTCAACCATGGCGGCCTCCTCCAGCTCCTTCGGCAGCTCGCGCATGAAGGTGGTCAGCACCCAGACGGTGAAGGGCAGCGTGAAGATCAGGTAGGACAGCACCAGCGAGCCGATCCGGTTGTAGAGGCCGAGCCAGCGCACCAGCTCGAACAGGCCCGACAGGACGGCGACCTGCGGGAACATCGACACGCCCAGCACCACGAACAGCAGAAGCCCCCGCCCGCGGAAGCGCACCCGCCCCAGCGCGTAGGCGGCCAGCACCGCCAGCCCCAGCGACAGCGCCACCACCGCCGAGGCGGCCAGCAGGGAGTTCAGGATGTTCCGCCCGAAGGGCTGCTCCTTGAAGATCGCCCCGTAGTTGGCCAGCGACGGCTGCGACGGCCAGGCCTCCACCGTGAAAAGCGCGCTGCCCGCCTTCAGCGAGGTGACGATGGCCCAGGCGAAGGGGAACACCGCCCAGACGACGATTCCCAGAACCAGCAGGGCGAAGGCAACGCGTCCGATCATGCGTCTCAAGCCCATTCCTTCACCTCCCCGCATCGACGCGGACGCGGCCGAAAGTCACCGCCAGCACCGTCGCCACCGCCAGCACCAGAACCAGCACCGTCGCCGCGGCGGAGCCGTAGCCCACGTCCTGAAAGTCGATCAGATATTGCCGGGCATAGACCGACATCGACATGGTGGAGCGGCTGTTTCCGGTCAGCACATACATCAGGTCGAACACGCGCAGCGCGTCCAGCGTGCGGAACAGCACCGCCACCATCAGCGCCGGACGGATCAGCGGCAGCGTGATGCGGAAGAACACCGTGACCGGATGCACCCCGTCCACCCGCGCCGCCTCGTAGAGGTCGCGCGGCAGCATCTGGAGGGCGGCCAGGATCAGCAGAGCCATGAAGGGCGTGGACTTCCACACATCGACCGCGATCACCACCGGCAGCGCCAGATCGGGGTCAGCGGTCCAGGCCCGCGGCTCGGCGATCAGCCCAAGCCCCATCAGGATCGCGTTCACCACACCGTAGAGGTCGTGGAACATCCACCCCCACATCTGGGCCGACACCACGGTGGGGATCGCCCAGGGGATCAGCACGGCGGCGCGCAGCAGCCCGCGCCCCGGCAGATGCGCGTTCAGGATCAGCGCGATGCCCAGCCCCAAGGCCGTCTCGATCCCCACCGACACCACAGTGAAGACCAGCGTGTTCCACACCGCCCGCCACCAGACGGGATCGCGCATCAGCCACAGGTAATTGTCCAGCCCGACGCCCTGGAAGCCGTCCAACGTGGCGAGCGTCGCGTCGGTGAAGGAGAAGAAGACGGTGCGGAACAGCGGCCAGCCGGCCACCCCCGCCAGCACGATCAGCATCGGCAGCAGGAACAGCCACGCCGCGCGGCGTCTCTGCCGTTCCAGGCTGGAGTGCGGAAGACCGGTCACCAGCGCCCTCCCCGGCTGATGCGGACAAGCGCCTCCTTGAGGTCCGGCAGCATCGCCTTGGCGTCCTGCCGCCCGGTCAGCACCTCGTGGACGTTGGCGTAGAACTCCGCCGACACCTGATTGTAGCGCATGCCCGTCGCCTGGGCCGGACGGTTGACCGCGTTGGCGATGGACTCGGCCAGCTCCGCGAAGAAGGGGTTGGCGGCCACCACCTCCGCATCCTCGTAAAGCGCCGGGATGGTCGGGTTGGAGGCGCCGTGGATGGCCCGGCGCTTCTGCTCGGCCAGGCCGGTCAGGTGCAGCGCCAGATCGGCGGCCTCGTCCGCATGGGCGGAGAATTTGCTGACCGCCAGCAACTGCCCGCCCAGCGTGGAGGTGTGGCGCCCGTCCGGCCCGCCCTTGGGCAGCGGCACCACCGCGACCCTGCCGCCGACCGCGCTGTCCGCCGCGTTGACCAGCGTCCAGGCGTAGGGCCAGTTGCGCATGAAGACGGCGTTGCCGGACTGGAAGACGCCGCGCGCCTCCTCCTCCATATAGTTGAGGACTCCGGGCGGGCTGATCGAGCCGACCCAGCCGCGGGCCATGGCCAGCGCCTCGGCGGCGCGCGGGTTGTCGATGGTGATGGCGCCGTCGGGGGCGACGATGGTGCCGCCGTTGCGGCTGGCGATCCATTCCAGCGCGTTGACGGTCAGCCCCTCGTAGGCGCGGCCCTGCCAGACGTAGCCCCACATGCGGTCGCGCCCGGCGGCGCGCTCCGCCCGCTGGATCATCGCGGCGGTGTCCTGAAGCTCCTCCCAGGTCTGCGGCACGGGACGCCCGTGGGCCCCCAGCAGATCCTTGCGGGCATAGAGGACCCCGGCGTCGGCGAACCAGGGCATCGCGACCAGCCGCCCCTTGACCGTCGCCGCCTCGATCATCGCCGGAAGATGCTGGCGAACCACGTCCGGCCCGGCGCGGTCCTTCAGATCGATGAAATAGTTGCCGAGGATGCCCGGCCAGACCACGTCGATCTGGAACACGTCGATGTCCGGCGATCCGGCGGCGAGAAGCTGCTGGTAGAGCGCCAGCTGCTCGCTCGCCCCCTTGGGTGGGGAGACGAAGCGGACCTCGTTCCCGCTGCGCCGCGCCCACTCCTGCGCGCCGTCGCGGCACAGGTCGAAGCTGATTCCGAGCCCGCTGCAGGCCAGCGTCACCGTCGCCCCGGCGGCGGGCAGCGCCGAGGCGGCCGTCAGCATCCCCGCCATGAGCAACGCGCACCGCCGCGCCATGGAGCCCCTTCCAATCCCGGTCGATCAAGGTCCGGAAGGGAAACTGCAATGGCCGCGGTCGAGTTCCCTGAGCGGAATTGCAGCCGAACGACAAAGCCCTCTCCCCAGGGGGAGAAGGAACAGGCATCAGGCGGCTGTGGCGGCCTCGCGGCGGCAATGCAGAAGGCTGAACAGGCCGAAGGGCGGAACGGTCTGCAGCTCCTCGACCTTCAGGCGGGAGCCGGACATCAGCGTGTCCAGCGTGAAGTCGGGACGCCAGCCCAGCTTCTTGGAGAAGGGCGCCATCCAGTTCTCCACCGAGCGGCGGATGCCCGGCTTGTCGGCGGCGAAATGGTTGACGATCAGGATGTCGCCGCCGGGACGGCAGACTCGCTCCAGCTCGTTCATCGTGCCCTGCGGGTCGGGGACTACCGTCATCACATACATGGCGACCACGAGGTCGAAACTGCCGTCGGCGAAGGCCAGCTTGCCGGCGTCCATCTCCAGCAACCCCTCCACATTCTCCAGCCGCTCGCGGTCCACCCGGTCCTGGGCGACGCGCAGCATCTCGGAGGACAGGTCGATGCCGACCACGCGGTTGTCCTTGCGGTAGTCGGACAGGGAGATGCCCGTGCCCACGCCCACCTCCAGAACGCGCAAGCCGCCCCGCCGGTTGATCCACTTCACGGCGGCGTGCCGGCCGGACGCCAGCAGGTTTCCGAAGACGGGGTCGTAGAAACGCGCGTAGCGCCGGTAGGCGGCGCGGATGGAGTCGGCGTCCATTGGGTCTCCCTCACGATTCCTGGCGCAGGTTTTTCGGCCGCGACCATAGCGGCCTTTCGCACCACAGGAAAGCCGCAGCGCACCCCCCTTGTTCCACGGCGGACCGCAAGTCCGTGTCCATTTCGAAGCGTCATCACATGTGCGGCACGGATGTTGACACCACCATCAACATGACTCATGGTGCCCGCGCGATCACCCCAAATAAGGGATGCCCCCGTGGCCCACGAGATGAGCGGCGAGGAGCTGCGCCGCTACCGCGAACAGCGCGGCATGAACCAGCAGGCTCTGGTCGGCTGGCTGAACGAACGGCTGAACCGGCGCTACGACCGCGCCAAGATCTCCCGCTGGGAAACCGGGGCGGAGCGGATTCCGCAGATCGTCGCGGGCGCCCTGAAGACCGTGACGGAGCCGGTGGGCATCCCCGCGGCGGCGGCGGTGCGGGCCGCCCCGGTGGTGTTCTGCGCCGCCAACCAGAAGGGTGGCGTCGCCAAGACGACCACCTGCGTCAACGTCGCGTGGCTGCTCGCCCAATCGGGGCGGCGCGTGCTGCTGATCGACTGCGACCCGCAGGCCAACGCCACCGTGCATCTGGGCGTCGACCCGCACGAGCGGGAACTGGCCAAGGCGACCCTGACCCACGCGCTGAAGGCCAGCCGGCCGATGATGGAGTTCATGACCCCGGTCTGCGACGGGGCCTTCGACCTGCTGCCCTCCTCCATCTCGCTGGCGGCGACGGATCGGGAGCTTCTGCGCCAGCCCAACGGCACGCTGATCCTGCGCGCCAAGATCGCGCAGCTCGCCGGGCAGTACGACTTCGTGGTGCTGGACTGCCCGCCGCATCTGGGCGAGCTGACCGTCTCGGTGCTGAACGCCGCTGACCAACTGCTGATTCCGACCCAGACGGAGATGCTCTCGATGATGGGCATCCCGCAGCTGTTCGAGACCATCGCCGGCGTGCGCGAGCTGGTGAACCCGCGCCTTCAGATCCTCGGCATCCTGCCGACCATGTACAGCCCGCGCCGCCTCCAGGACGAGACGGTCATGAAGGAGCTGCGCGAGCTTGCCGCGACGGAGCAGCTCCACCTCTTCTCCCCGGTCAAGCGCGCCGCCGACTATTCCAAGAGCGTGATGGCCGGGCGCCCCGGCCTCGCCTACAACCCGAACTCCGCGGGCGCGGAGAGCTTCCGCGAAATCGCCGACGCCCTGCTGGCGCTCGCCGGGGAGGAGATCCGCCATGGCGCGTAAGCTCGACACCTCCAACGCCGGCCTGTTCAAGCGGGCGCTCAGCCGCACCGGCAGCGGCGGGGGCAGCAACGCCGCCCTGTTCGGCCTGTCCGGCAAGATGCGCCACCGCGAGATTCCGCTGGAGCAGGTGGAGCCGAACCCCGACCAGCCGCGGCGCAACGCCCGCGCGGCCGACATCGCCGCGCTGGCCGCCTCGATCGGCGAGCGGGGGCTGCTGCAGCCGATCAACGTCCGGGAGGTCGCCCCCGACCGCTTCCAGATCGTGGCCGGTGAGCGGCGCTACTGGGCCTTCCGCGCCCTGGAGCGGGAGACCATCCCGGCGCTGGTCATCGACACCGACGACGTCCAGGCGCTGGCCCTGATCGAGAACGCCCAGCGCGTCGACCTGCACCCCATCGACCTCGCGTTGACGCTCGCCAAGCTGATCGGCGACAAGGGGCTGACGCAGGAGCAGGCCGCCGTCCTGATCGGCAAGTCGCAGGAGTATGTGGCCCGCCTGCTGGGCATCCTGCGCCTGCCCGCCCGCATCCAAGAGGAGGCTCCGGACCGGCCCGCCGTCTCCGTTTCCCTGCTCATGGAGCTGGCCGAACTGCCCGACGAGGCGATCCAGCTCGCGCTCTGGAGACGGGCCGGCGACGGCCTGACCGTCAAGGACGTGCGCAACGCCAAGCAGGAGCGCAAGGCGGCCCTCCCCGCCGCCCCGTCCGCGGCACCCGCTTTGCGTGCATTGCGAAGCAATGTGCACAAGATCCACAGCTTGCGCGCGTCAGGCCATGCCCTGGCCGAGGACCAGCGGCAGGAGCTGCGCGCCCTGCGCGACGCCATCGATGCGCTTCTGCGCGAGTGAGACTTTGGAAAAAACCTCCTGAACGCGATTTTTTTCGTCACGACTTCGCCATGGCAGAGGTCATTGGACAGAACTCATCTCTTGCGCGATGTTTGGCCGTGTCACGCCATCCGTCTCCAGAAGGTTGCAGCCATGTCCGATACCGCCGCCGATACCGCCGCCGACCCGACCGCTTCCGCCACCCGACCGCCGGCCGTCCAGGCGCCCGCAGCGCCGCCGCCGAGCGGCGCCGCCGTCATCCAGAACGAGCAGGGCAAGGCGAACTCCCTGCTGAACACCATCGCGGACAAGCTGGACCGGCTGGTCACGCTGACGGTCGTGACCGCGATCGCCGACATCGAGGTGGTCCAGGACAATCCCGATCAGGTCGGCTTCACCTGCCGCCCGAAGTCCGGGACCACCATCGAGGCCTTCCAGACCCAGGTCAATCTGGTCACCGGCGACATCGAGAACCTGATCAGCCGTGATTTCGCGACCAACGCCGCCTACCACGGCCTGACCGAGTTCCACCTCGCCCAGGTGACCAAGAGCAGCGACATCGTCAGCACCAACCTGAAGGCGATCCGCGATCTGGCCGTCCAGATCTCCGGCCGCCCGAACTGACCCGCCTGCGGTCCGGCGGGGGCCGCTCCCTTCCCCCGCCGCCCCTGACGCCCTCCCCAACCCAGCACGGTGGCCGATGTCCCAGTTCGTCGATCTGGCGCGCAACCTTCTCGCGCTCGAAATCAACACCGTGCTGAAGACCGGCATCTCGGCGGAGAAGATGCCGATGGCGGGGGACGCCCTGATCGATCTGGCGCAGGAATATTATGTCTTCCTGTGCGAACAGCTGGAGGTCTTCGGCAGCCGCGAGACGGCGATCCTCGCCCCCTGGGCCGGCCGGATTTCGGAAACCTTCGATTGGGGGCTGGCGCCGTTCGTCCCGCCGTCCGACGCTGCCCGGCCCGACCGCTACGACCCCTTCTTCCTCAGCCGCGACCTGCCGGGCAACGACCCCGCCCGCGGCACCACGCTGAAGGTCTTCGACGACCAGCGCGAGGTGGCGAGCTGGCTGCGCGAGATGATCGACCGCACCCTGGACACCGCCCGGCGCCCCGACGCCACCGCCGAGCTGGTGTCCGCCGCGGCGCTGATCGACCCGGACGCGCTGCCGATCCTCATGCGCATCCAGCGCAACTCCGACCAGATCAACGACGTGCTGAGGCGCCGCGGGCTGGACACCGTCAGCTACCGGCGCGGCATGGACGAGGCGGTCCGCCGCATGCCGGCGCTGAAAACCGCGGACGTGGTGACCATCCGCAAGGCGTGGGACGTGGGGACCGAGCTGGTGGTCATGCAGTCGACCATCCAGATCGACGGCGACGTGGTCACCCGCCTGTTGAAGGGCCGGGACAATGTCGGCAACAGCGTCATGATCGGCGTCCACAAGGACGCGGTGGACGTCTCCTTCCGCTATTGGAGCTTCCTGATCGACGCGTTGGGCCGGTTCGCCGGAAAAGCCGTGAACACCCTGGTGGGAGATACGGGGTAGCCCGCTGCGCCGGCGCCTCCTGAGCGACCTTCCGCATGGCATTAAGTGGCGGCGCGACGCCCTGGCCGAAATGGTCGGGCGGTTGCGCCGGGGCAAGGCGGGGCTGATCCCGCGGCGCGGGCGCGGCATCGCCCTGGCGCTTCGGTTTTTCGCCCAGGGTGGGCGGACGATCGGCCTGCGCGTGCCCCTGGCACCGCCCTCGCCCGGTAGCGGGGGCGGTGGCCTGCGCACCGTCCCGGTCCGCGTCTCGATCCAGCCCGACGGCGACGTCCTGGTCGCCCTGCCCCGCGACGCGGTCGACAGCGGGCGGTTCGACGCGGTGTCAGCGGCGCGCCTGACCGCGCAGCTGCGCCGTCTGGTCGGCCGTGTCACCACGGCGAACCCGCTGTGGGGGATCGACGCGCTCCAGGCGCTGGGGGAGGCCGTCACCGCCGTGGCCGGGTTGGGCAGCGGTGCGGTCCTGCTGTGGAACGGGTTCGAGGAGATGACTGCCGGCCAATGGGCGCACAGCGGCGCGACGCTCGTCCTGCTGGCGGCGCCGGCCGCTCTGGCGAAGCTGCGGCCCTGGCTCCTGGGGGCGGTGGCGCCCAAGCTGTTCCCGCTCGCGCTCAAGGCCGGCGGACGAATCCTGCGGATTTGAGCCGAAATCGGCTGGTCACACCACTTGGTGCGGTGCAGTAAGGCTCTGAAAAGCCATTTCTTATTGACATTCCTGTGAAAAATCGCACCCGCTCGCATCTGCGATGTTGCAGCGCATTGGCCCGGAGCCGGACTTGTTCTATGTTATGTCTGCCGCCGCGGTTGATGGCCCCCCCATAAGGACCATCGGCACGACAGCATCCGTAACAAGAAGCAACCCCTTTGCTTCTGCGGTTCACCAGCGGGCTTGCCTCACCAGGAGCTGGCCGTTTCTATTACTGGAGCGATTGTAATGTCTCAGAAGATCGCGCTCGTCACCGGTGCCATGGGCGGTCTCGGCACCGCCATCTGCCAGGCCCTGGCCAAGGACGGTTGCATCGTTGCGGCGAACTGCCTGCCGAACTTCGAGCCGGCCGCCGCCTGGCTGGGCCAGCAGGAAGCCCTCGGCTTCAAGTTCTACGTGGCGGAAGGCGACGTTTCCGACTTCGAAAGCTGCAAGGCGATGGTCGCCAAGATCGAGGCCGACCTGGGCCCGGTGGACATTCTGGTGAACAACGCCGGCATCACCCGCGACAAGTTCTTCGCGAAGATGGACAAGGCGCAGTGGGATGCGGTCATCGCCACCAACCTGAGCAGCCTGTTCAACGTCACCCAGCAGGTGTCGCCGAAGATGGCCGAGCGCGGCTGGGGCCGCATCATCAACATCTCCTCGGTGAACGGCGTGAAGGGTCAGGCCGGCCAGACCAACTACTCGGCCGCCAAGGCCGGCGTGATCGGCTTCACCAAGGCGCTGGCCGCCGAGCTGGCGACCAAGGGCGTCACCGTCAACGCCATCGCGCCGGGCTACATCGGCACCGAGATGGTCATGGCGATCCGTGAGGACATCCGCCAGACCATCATCGACAGCGTCCCGATGAAGCGCCTGGGCCGTCCGGACGAGATCGGCGGCGCGGTGTCCTACCTCGCCTCGGAGATCGCCGGCTACGTCACCGGCTCGACCCTGAACATCAACGGCGGCCTGAACTACCAGTAAGGCACCGGCCGATTGGCGCCGGCGGCAAACCGCCCAGCCGGCAAGCACACGGCCCGCCTCCGGCCTCCAAGCCGGGCGCGGGCCGTGTGCCATTCGCTCTCCGGAGCATCCCTTCACGGTAAAACGCCCGGGATCGGGCGGACCGTTCGCGCCAAACCCCTCTCCTTTGTGCCATGGCTTCGGTAACGGCCGCTCATCTGAACAGTATACTCCCGCAGATTTCCTGTTGAATCCGTTCGGGCCCCTGTATCCGCGCCCACCAGCGAGTATGCTCCCCAGCAGCACGCAAGTTGCGTCCTGAGGCCGCACCGCGCTCGTCTTCCGGAATCAACAGACGTCGAGAACCTGCACATGGGCGCGCCCCATGCAGGAAGGGAGGAATCGTGCCTGAAACGCCGATAACGCACACTCTGCCAGGAGACGGGCACGCCCGTCGGATGTCCGGAGCCGATTACGTCTACGGGATCGACATGGTCCGGTTCGCCGCGGCTTTGCTGGTCACCGGCTTCCATCTGACCTGGCGCGACCCCGCGGTCGCCGACGCCATGTGGTCCGGCTGGGCCGGGGTGCAGGTCTTCTTCGTGGTGTCGGGCTTCGTCATCGCGAATTCGGCCAACAACGCCACCCCGGTCGCCTTCATCCGGTCGCGCCTGCTGCGCCTCTATCCGGCGGCGTGGGTCTGCACCATCCTGTGCCTCGTCGCCCTTGTGCTCATGCCCGGTCCCGACCCGGATCTGGCGCGGCGCTTCATCGCCTCCTTCACGCTGGCGCCCGCCGGCCCCTACATCGCCTCGGCCTACTGGACGCTGCCGGTCGAGATCGCCTTCTACGGCGCGGTGTTCCTGCTGCTGCTGAGCGGCCACTTCCACAGGCTGCCGCAGTTCGCCCTGGCGCTGGCCGCCGCCAGCTCGGCCTATCTCGGCGTCTACAGCTTGCACGTCTTCGGCGTCGTCAACATGCCGTTCCTGGAGTTCGAGTACGGCATGCTGAACATGACGCTGCTGCGCCACGGCGTGTTCTTCGCGCTGGGGATCTTCCTGTGGCTGTGGTCGCGCGGCAAGCTGACCCGGACGGGGATGGCCGCCGCCCTGCTGGCCCTGGTCGCAGCGCCGCTGGAGATCACCGCCCGGTCGGTGGAGTTCGTGGAACGCTCGCCGGTTCCGCTGAACCTCGCCGATCTGTGGATGAACCCGCTGCTGATCTGGGGCGTGTCGCTCCTCGCCATCGCCGCCTCGGCGCGCTGGCGGGCGGAAATCGCCACGCTGCCGGCGTCCCTCCTGTCGCTTCTGCGCGTGGTCGGGCTGGCCACCTACCCGCTCTACCTGCTGCACGAGGTCATCGGCGGCTCCGCCAAGGCGCTGGCGATGCAGGCCGGGGCCTCCTCCATGGCCGGCGCGGTGACCGGCGGCGCCCTGTCCATCGCCGTGGCCCTGCTGGTCGCCGCGGTCCTGGAACCGGCGGTGCGCGACCGGCTGCGCCGTCTGCTCGACATCCCGCAGGCCGCCTTCTCGGCCCGCCCCGCCTTCAGCACCTTCTACCGCTCCGGCGGAACCGTCTGACCAAGCATCCGACCGTTACCAAACGCTTCCACAAAAAACGATCGCCGTGAATTCCAGGGGAGAAACCTGAATGTACACCGACGCGCTTGGTGGCGATGTCCTGTGCCCCGCGTCCTCCATCGAGATCGACCGGGTCGATCGCAGCGGCTGGTACGCCATCCTCGATTCCTTCGACGACGCCAACATCTTCCAAACCTGGGATTATGGCCGCATCGCCCACGCCGGGCGCGAGTTGAGCCACCTCGTCGTGCGGCGCGACGGGCGTCCGGTGGCCGCGGTTCAGGTGCTGCTGCGCCGCGTGCCGGGGATCGGCGGACTGGCGCTGGTCATGTGGGGGCCGATGTGGCACCCGCGCGGCCAGGGGCCGGACCACGCCGCCCTGACCACCGCCCTGCACGCCCTGAAGGCGGAATACACCGACCGGCGCGGCCTGATGCTGCGCCTGCTGCCCCATGTCTCCCAGGCGGACGGCGCGGCGGTGACGGAGGCCCTGGCCGCGCTGGGAATGCGGTTCCGGGAGGAGAAGGCCCCCTACCGCACCTTCATCACCGATCTGAACGCCGACGAGGCGGGCCTGCGCTCCAACCTGTCCCACCACTGGCGGCGCGGGCTGAACAAGGCCGAGCGGATGGGGATCGAGGTCGTCGAGGGCTCCCACGCCGAACTGCTGGAGACCATCGACGACATCTTCGTCGAGACGCAGCGCCGCAAGGGCTTCAAGGCCTACGACAGCCGCACCTTCACCCGCATCAACGAGGCGCTGCCGCCGCGGCGAAAGATGCGCGCCTTCCTCGCCATGCACGAGGGGCGGCCGGTGGCCGGGGTGGTCGTGTCGCTGTTCGGCACCACCGGCCAGATGCAGAACTCCGCGACGCTGGAGGCCGGTCTGCGGGTCAACGCCGCCTATCTGCTGCAATGGCGGGCGCTGCTGTGGATCAAGGCGAACGGCGGGCTGCGCTATGACCTGCACGGGGTCAACGCCCAGACCAACCCCGGCGTCTACCAGTTCAAGCGCGGGCTTGCCGGCAAGAATCCGGTCGAGACGGTTCATCTCGGCACCTTCGAGACGCCCGGTCCCCTGCCCAGCCGCCTGCTGGTCCAGAGTGGCGAATCGATGCGCATACACGCCGACCGCTGGAAGACCCAGGCCGGCGCCGTGGTGAACCGGCTGCGCAACTGGAAGCCAACCCAGGCCGAGCCCACCCCGGCGGAGGAGATGGACCCCGCCGACGCCGCCGTGCTGGCGAAGGCCCCGACCGGCCCCGCCTGACCTCAACCCACCGTGAGGTTGGCCGCTGGGGCATGTTATGATCGGCCTGGAACGGAGGCCGACCCATGACCAGCGCTCCCCTGATGATGCAGGAGGCCGCAACCGCCCCCACGGCGGTGCGGCGCCTGCTCGAGTCCGACGCCGCGGCGGTGGCGGCTCTGGCCGACCGGCTGCGGGCCGTGCCGCCGCCGTTCGCGATGACCATCGCGCGGGGCAGCAGCGACCACGCCGCCGGTTACGCCCGCTACCTGTTCGAGACGGCGCTGGGGCTGGTCACCGCCTCGGCGGCGCCCTCGGTGGTCACGGCCTATGGGGCAGGGCTGCGGGTGAAAGACGCCTTCGTCCTGGCCATCTCCCAATCGGGCCAGAGCCCCGACCTGCTGCGCGTCGCGGACGCGGCGCGTGCGGGCGGCGCCCTGACGGCGGCGCTGGTCAACGCCGGGGACTCGCCGCTCGCGGAGCGCGTCGCTCATCCCCTGCCCCTTCACGCCGGGCCGGAATTGAGCGTCGCCGCGACCAAGAGCTTCGTCGCCAGCCTCGCCGCCATCGCCCGGCTGACCGCCGTCTGGACGGAGGATCGGACGCTTCTCGACGCACTTCCACAACTGCCCTCTTGGCTGGAGCGGGCTGGTGACGCGGACTGGTCGCCGGCGCTGCCGGTGTTGGAGGTGGCGTCCAGCCTGCTGATCGTCGCGCGGGGCCGCAGCTATCCCATCGCCCAGGAAATGGCGCTGAAGTTCAAGGAAACCGCCGCCGCCCACGCCGAACCCTTCAGCGCGGCGGAGGTGATGCACGGCCCCATGGCGCTGGTCGAGCCGGGCTTCCCCGTGCTGGTGGTGGCGGTGCGGGACGAGACGCTGGACGGCGTGCTGGACACCGCCCGCGCGCTGAAAGAGGCCGGCGCCCATCTGCTGGTCGCCTCCGCCGAGGAGCGGGCGCTCGGACTGGCCGACACGCCCTTGCCATTGCCGCCGCCGCTGCACCCGGTGCTGGACCCGATCGCGGCGATCCAGGCCTTCTACCCCTTCATGGCCCGTTTGGCTGTGGCGCGCGGCTTCGACCCCGACCGCCCCCGCCATCTGCGCAAGGTCACCCGGACGGTCTGAAAGGCCGGCCAGCCCGAACGCTCGGACAGTCCGAACGAATTGCCTCGATTTCGCGGTGATCATTTCGGCGCCGCCGCCACCGCCCGTTGACGCGGCCCGACCGGCTCGCGCTAGGCTTGCCGAAACCTCGGCTTGGCAGCGAAACGGGACAGCAGCATGACCATCGGCATCGGCGCGGACGACCTTCTGCGGTTCGAAAGTCTGGGCGACAATTGCGAATTCGGCTTCGTCCTGCGCCGGCTGTCCTGCGAGGCGGGAAGCCTGTTCCGCTGGGCTTCCATGAAGCCCGACCAGCTTCTGACCAAGCTGCGCGCCAATTTCGCGGGCATGTACCGGTTCGAGAATCTGTCGCCGCTGCGCACCGGCATGGTCCTGGATTCCGCCTACGGCATCGGCTGGCACAGCGACATGAAGTCCGACGTGACCGGCGGCCGCCTGGTCTTCCGCGACGATGAGGCGACGCGGCGCGCCCTGCACCGCCGGGAAACGCGCAAGATCCAGTATCTCCAGGCCAAGTTCACCGCGCGCGCGGCGCTGGGCGGCCTCATCTTCGTCGTGAAGTCGAACCCCGGCATCGCCCCCGCGACCATCGATGGGCTGCATGAGGCGCTGGCCGCCCTGGCCGGCCACGACGACTTCGCCCTGCTGGAGGTCCAGGCGAGCGACGACGCCGCCCGCATCGGCCGCGTGGACTGGCAGCGGCCGGGCCTGATGCGCGGCTACGTCACCCGCTTCGCCCCCTATCACCAGGCGGACGCCATCGACGCCGCGGCGTGGTTCTCCATCGTCCAGGGCGCGCTGCGCCTGTTCCCCTGTCACGACTGGGCCCAGCGCCACGCCGCCCTGCGCATCGGCGCGCCGGACGCGCTGGTGCAGTTGCGCTTCCCCTTCGCTCCGGACCAGGACATGGGGAAGCCCATCGCGGGTGACCTGCGCGCCGGCACCGCCCGTCTGCTGAACGGCAACAGCTGGTGCCGCCCCTACGAGGGGATGTTCCGCCTGCACGGCCCCGATCCCGAGAAGCCCGGCACCACGCTGCGCTGGACGGGGGTCCACGCGCCCGGTCCCTTCCATCTCGGCGCCACCCTGCGCTGCCCCTTGCGGGATTCCGTCCCGCTCCGCGTCGCGGTTTCCATCGCCGCGGACGGCGCGACGCTGGCCGAGGAGCGCTTCGAGGTGCATCCCGGCCGGGCCACCGACCTCGTGCTGGACGCCCCCGCCACGAAGGGACCGCTGGCCGTCGCGCTGACGGTGAACGCCGTGCGCCCGCTGGCCGAGGGGGAGCGCGCCGTGCTGGACCTGTCGCCGCCCGCCCTGCATCCGGAGCACTGTCCCGCCGTCGCCCTGCCGGCGAAGGCGGCGTGAGGCGGACCACCCGGGCGGGATGGGCCGGGGTCGCCGTCCTGCTGGCAGCTCTGGCCGTCCCGGCGCTTAGCGACACGGCCATCGGACCGCGCACGCAGCCGCCCTACCCGGAGTGGCTGGTCAAGCGCATGGAGATGCTGCGCCGGCAGGACCCGAAGGCCATGCTGCTCGGGGATTCCCTGGTCGCCGGCTGGCCGCCCGACCTCGCCCGCCGGCTGTTCGACGCGGAGCCGATGAATTTCGGGGCCGGGGGCGACACCACGGGCAACCTGCTGTGGCGGGTGCGGCAGGCCTTCGGGCCGGGCATGGGACTGGAGTCGGCGCTGGTCCTGGTCGGGACGAACGACCTGCCGAACCGCTCCGCCGCGGAGATCGCCGGCACCATCGGGACCATCGCGGCGGAGGTGAAGCGGTCCGCTCCCGGCGTGTGCGTCACGCTGCTCAGCCTGCTGCCGCGACGCGACGGCAACGCCGTGTTCGCCGAGCGCATCATGGACGTGAACCGGCGGCTGGCCGCCCTCGCCGGCCCCGGCCTGCGCGTGGTGGACGCCGACACCCCGCTGCGCGCCGCCTGCCCGGCGGAGGGTTCCTGCCCGCTCTACAAGGACCCGGTGCATCTGAGCCGCGCCGGCTACGAGCGTCTGACCGCCATCGTCGGCAAGGCCGGCTGCTAGAAAGATGTCGAAGGCGGCGGGGCTTCGGGATATCTAGGGGCCATGACCAGCGACACCGCCGCCGCCGACCGTACCGGCACCGATTTCGAGATCTTCATCGTCACCGCGCCGGGCCTGGAATCCGTGCTCTGCGCGGAGGTGAAGGCCAAGGGCTTCCGCGACGCCACCGCCATCAAGGGCGGCGTCACCGTCCGCGGCGACTGGCCGGAGGTCTGGCGGGCGAACCTGGAGCTGCGCGGGGCGACCCGCGTGCTGGCCCGCGTCGTCTCCTTCCGCGCCTTCCACCTCGCCCAGCTCGACAAGCGGGCGCGCCGGGTGCCCTGGGCCGAGGTCCTGCGCCCCGACGTGCCGGTCCGCGTCGAGGCGTCCTGCAAGGGCTCGCGCATCTACCACGCCGGGGCGACCGCCCAGCGCATCGAGCGGGCCATCACCGAGGAGCTGGGCGCCCCCATCTCGGCCGAGGCCGCGATCTCCATCAAGGCCCGCATCGACGACGACCTGTGCACCATCAGCGTCGACACCTCCGGCGAGTCCCTGCACAAGCGCGGCCACAAGGAGGAGATCCACAAGGCCCCGCTGCGCGAGACGCTGGCCGCCCTGTTCCTGCGCCATTGCGGCTACGACGGGACGGAGCCGGTGGTCGATCCGATGTGCGGGTCCGGCACCTTCGTCATCGAGGCGGCGGAGATCGCCGCCGGGCTGCACCCCGGACGCAGCCGCCGCTTCGCCTTCGAGCAGCTCGCCGCCTTCGACGACGCGGCGTGGCAGGCGATGCGTTCCGCAGGCGGCGCGAACCCTGCGCCCGCGCTTCGCTTCTACGGCAGCGACCGGGACGGCGGGGCCATCGCCATGAGCCGCGCCAACGCCGAGCGCGCGGGCGTCGCCGCCCTGACCGATTTCCAGAAGCACGCGGTCAGCGACCTGATGCCGCCGGAGGGGCCGCCGGGCCTCGTCATCGTCAACCCGCCCTACGGCGCGCGGATCGGCGAGAAGAAGCCGCTGTTCGCCCTCTACGGCGCGCTGGGCCAGACGTTGCTGTCGCGCTTCTCCGGCTGGCGGGTCGGTCTTGTCACCAACGAGGCGTCGCTGGCCCAGGCGACCGGCCTGCCCTTCCAGCCCTCCGGCCCGTCGGTGTCGCACGGCGGCCTGCGCGTGACGCTGCACAGCACCGCCGCCCTTCCCTGACCCCGCTTTAAACCCATTTGTGAAGCCATGCCCGACCGCACCGCCCCCCGCCTGCACGCCCCCCGCCTGCACGCCTCGGCCTGCCCGCACGATTGCCCGTCCACCTGCGCGCTGGAGGTCGAGGTGCTGGACGAGCGCCGCATCGGGCGCATCCGCGGGGCGGCCGACAACAGCTACACCGCGGGGGTGATCTGCGCGAAGGTCGCCCGCTACGCCGAGCGGGTGCACCACCCCGACCGGCTGACCCAGCCGCTGCGCCGCACCGGCCCCAAGGGCTCCGGCCAGTTCGCGCCGATCTCCTGGGACGAGGCGCTGGACATCGTCGCCGACCAGTTCCTGGAGGCGGAGCGCCGGCACGGGCCGGAGACGGTGTGGCCCTACTACTACGCAGGCACCATGGGGCTGGTGCAGCGCGACGGCATCAACCGGCTGCGCCACGCCCGCCGCTGGTCGGGCTTCTTCGCCACCATCTGCACCAACCCGGCCTGGGCTGGCTGGCTGGCCGGCGCCGGCAAGCTGGCCGGGGCCGACCCGCGCGAGATGGCCAAATCCGACCTCGTTGTCATCTGGGGCACCAACGCCGTGTCCACCCAGGTCAACGTGATGACCCACGCCGTCCGCGCCCGCAAGGAGCGCGGGGCGAAGATCGCCGTGGTCGACGTCTACCGCACCCCGACCATGGAGCAGGCGGACATCCCCCTGCTGATCCGTCCGGGCAGCGACGGGGCGCTGGCCTGCGCGGTGATGCATGTGCTGTTCCGCGACGGGCTGGCCGACCGCGCCTATCTCGCCAGCCACGCCGACGATCCCGCCGGGCTGGAGGCGCATCTCGCCAGCCGCACCCCGGAATGGGCCGAAGCCATCACCGGCCTGCCGGCGGCGGAGATCGAGGCCTTTGCCCGGCTGGTCGGGCGGACGCCGCGCAGCTATTTCCGGTTGGGCTACGGCTTCACCCGCTCGCGCAACGGGGCGGTGAACATGCACGCCGCCTCCTGCATCCCGGTGGTCAGCGGCGCCTGGCAGGTCGAGGGCGGCGGCGCCTTTCATTCCAACAGCGGCATCTACGGCTGGAACAAGACGCTGATCGAGGGGCTGGACCTGCGCGACCCGACCGTGCGCATGCTCGACCAGTCGCGCATCGGCCCGATCCTGGAGGGCGACCCGGAGGCGCTGGCCGGCGGCCCGCCGGTGACGGCTCTGCTGATCCAGAACACCAACCCGGTGACCATCGCCCCCGATCAGGCGCGCGTGCGCCGCGGCTTCGCCCGCGACGACCTGTTCGTCTGCGTGCACGAGCAGTTCATGACCGAGACGGCGCGGATGGCCGACATCGTGCTGCCCGCCACCATGTTCCTGGAGCACGACGACCTCTATCAGGCTGGCGGCAACCAGCACATCCTGCTCGGACCCAAGCTGGTCGATCCGCCCGGCGACTGCCGGCCCAACCACGCCGTCATCGGCGAGCTGGCGCGGCGGCTGGGCAGCGACTCCCACCCCGGCTTTGGCATGACCGAGCGGGAGCTGATCGACGCCACGCTGCGCGCGTCCGGCCACGGCACGCTGGAGGCGCTGGAATCCCAGCGCTTCCTTGATGTGCAGCCGGCCTTCGAGGAGGCGCATTTCGTGAAGGGCTTCCGCTGGCCGGACGGCAAGTTCCGCCTGAAGCCGGACTGGCCGAAGGTGCCCTACGCCGCGCCGTCCACCTTCGGCCCGGTCGATGCCATGCCGGCCTTCCCCGACCATTGGGCGGTGACGGAGGAGGCGGACGCCGAGCATCCCTTCCGGCTGGTCACCGCGCCGGCCCGCAACTTCCTGAACAGCAGCTTCACCGAGACCCCGACCTCGGCGGGGCGGGAGCGCCGCCCGAGCCTGATGCTGCACCCCGAGGACGCGGCGGCGCTGGGCATCGCGGAGGGCGACCGGGTGGAGGCCGCCAACGGGCGCGGCGCGGTCCTGCTGCACGCGCGGCTGTTCGACGGGGTGCGTCGCGGCGTGGTCATCGCCGAATCCATCTGGCCCAACGCCGCGCACGAGGGCGGGCGCGGCATCAACAGCCTGACCGGCGCCGACCCGGTGGCCCCCTTCGGCGGGGCCGCCTTCCATGACAGCCATGTGCGGGTGCGGAAGGCGGACGTCGCCTAATCAGCTCATTCTCAATCCGCCCATTTGGGCGGCGGCAGGGAGCGGAAGGCTTCGCGGAGCGCCTGGGACCAGCCGTCGCTGATCTCCTTGAAGCAGGGGTCGTCCTCGCCGATCCGCCGCCGCGTCTCCAGCTTCAGGGAGTCGCGGCGGTAGGCGATCAGGTCGAGCGGCAGACCGACCGTCAGGTTGGAACGCAGCGTGCTGTCCATGGAGATCAGCACCAGCTTCATCCCCTCCTCCAGCGGCGTGCCGTGGTTCAGCGCCCGGTCGAGGATCGGCTTGCCGTATTTGTGCTCTCCGATCTGGAAGAAGGCGTTGTCGGCGGTCGCCTCGATGAAGTTGCCGGCGGCGTAGACGTGGAACAGCCGCACCCGGTCGCCGCGGATCTGGCCGCCCAGGATGATGGACAGGTCGAAATCCACCCGCTGCTCCTTCAGCGCATGGCCGTCCCGCTTCCACACCTGACGCACGGCGGCGCCGACGAGCTGGGCCGCCTGGAACATGCCGTTCACGCTGGAGATGGTCCGGATTTCACCATCCAGCTCAACCCCCTCCTGGATCAGCGCGATCACCGACTGGGTCAGCGACAGGTTGCCGGCGGTCATCAGGGCGATCATGCGGTCGCCCGGCTCTTCGAAGACGTGCATCTTGCTGAAGATGGAGATGTGATCCACCCCCGCGTTGGTGCGCGTGTCCGACAGCATCACCAAGCCGTCCTTCAGGTACAGGGCGACGCAGTAGGTCATGGTCCGTCCTCTCTCCTCCCAGCGGAAGCCGGACCGCCCACGCGAAAAAGGGCGGCCGTCCGGCCGCCCCAGTGTATGCCGAAAAAACCAGCACGTCGCAAACCCATCGCGGGACGCGGGACATCATGTCCCGCCTCGCCGCGCTTGTGGTCAGCGCTGCTGCCCGCCTTTCTCGTCCCGGTCGCGGTCCATGCCCTGCTGTTGCCGGTTCGCCTGGTCCTGCCCCTGCTGCCGGTTCTTCGCGTTGTCCTGGGTCTGCTGCCCCTGCTTCCGCTCGTCCTGGCTGCCCATCTGGTTCGGGTTCCGTTCGTCGGCCATGGTGCTTCCTCCGCAGTGTCGGTTCCGATGCCCGGCGGGCATGACGTGAACCAAGACGGCGATGGTACGCGCGGCGATCGGCCCGATCCTACATTGGCAGTCGATCATGTCCCGATTCGCATGGGGCTCAACGGCTTCCGCGCAAGGTCATAGGCTGAAAAACATACACCTCCGGTCACCGTGCCCATTGACATCATGCGGGTACGTATGGTCTATCTTTCGTAGCGCTGCGAACAGCGTCAGGCCGGAGTCTAGGGAGGACTCGGTAGTCCGTGAAAGCAGGGGCGCGCCGCATAAAAACAAAGGCGCGCACACATTGCGACACGCTGCATGCCTCAAGCCCTTGCACACCCGCAGGGCTTTGACGGCGGCAGCGTGTTTCACTTTCAGGGCCTTGCTTCGCGATCAAACGTTGCGGGCCATTGCTGCGGCGCACACGGCGCCGTGACGCGCTTCAGGCAAAGAAAAAGGCCGCCAGGATTGCTCCGGCGGCCCGAGTCTAGGGAGGAAACGCCCGAAAAGGCGTCAGTGGAACTAATATATTCCGCACCGCAGCATAATTCAAGCCTTAATCGAACGATTCATTTCGCGTCCATCGGAATGGGGTCGCCGACCGCCCCGCCTTCCTGATCCACTGGCCCCTGCCCCACTGCCCCCTGAGCCGCTGGGTGGCGCAAAGCCTGGATGACCGCCACCGCGGTGCGGCGGCTGTGGTCGGCCAGCAAAGCGCCGGCCTCCTCGGCGTCGCGGCGGCGGAAGGCCGCCATGAAGCCCTCATGCTCGTCCACCGACTCCTGCCAGCGGCCGGTGTCGTAGTTGGCCAGCGAGCGGGCGCGCAGGATCTTGGCGGCGAAGCCGGCGTAGGTCGCCTCCAGGGCGGGGTTGCGGGCCATGGCGACGATCTGGGTGTGGATCTGCCGGTTGGTCAGGAAGTAAGCCGCGCGCTCCCCCGCCTCGTGCTGGGTGACCAGTTGGTCGTGCATCCGGTCGAGCTTGGCGAATTCCGCGTCGGAGCCGTTGCGGCAGGCGAGCGTTCCGGCCAACCGCTCCAGCGCGTCCATCACCTCGAAGATCGCGCCGATCTCGTTGGCGTCCACCGGCGCGACGATGGCGCCACGGTGCGGGCGAAGCTCCACCAGCCCTTCCGACGACAGGACCCGCAGCGCCTCGCGCAGCGGCGTGCGGGAGATCCCGAGTTGCTCGCACAGTTGCACCTCCGGCACGCGGACGCCCGGCGGCAATTCGCCGTCGAGGATCATCGCCCGCAATTCCTCCACCGCGGAATGGTGCAGCGTCGCCCGGCGGATTGGCCGGGCCGGTGCCTTCATGGTCTTGATCCTGTCCATCCTGACCCACCATTCCCCAAAAGTGCTGCATACTTGGGCATGCATGCCGAAAAGATGCGTTGCGCCCAAATTTCAGGCAGTCCCGCGCCCGCACGACCAGCCTTTGCTACTATGCTCTAAACGGCTGAAAACAGCCAATAAATTGACGTTTATAATATTGTATACAATTTGGCACGCCCCTTGCGAAAGGAGGGGGGACGCAACCGCATCGGGAGCACTCCTTTCATGACGTTCCGGTCCCTCACCCTGACGACCGTCACCGCCGCCTTCCTCGCCCTCTCCGCCGCGGCCACCGCTCAGGCCGCCGACGCGGACAAGGTGAAGCTGGGCTTCGCCAAATGCGCCCATTGCCTGCCGATGGCGCTGACCCCGGAACTCGCCAAGGGCGTTGAGATCGAGGCGATCAACTTCAACTCCGGCAACGACGTGCTGACCGCGCTGGTGTCGAAGAGCATCGACATGGCGCAGGTCACCTACCTGCACTACATCACGGCGCTCGATAAGGGCTTCGACGTGGTGGCCGTGTCCGGCCAAGTGAACGGCGGGTCGGAGATCGTCGTCGGCAAGGGCATCACCTTGAAGGCCGATGATTGGGACGGGCTGAAAAAGCTGATCGCCGAGCGCAAGGAGAAGGGCGAGCCGCTGCGCGTTGCGGCGTCGCGCGGCAACGCGCAGGACATCCACATGCGCGGCGCTCTCCAGAAGCACGGCATCAACGTCAACAAGGACGTGCAGTTCATCAACATCCCGAACCCGTCCGACCACGCCGCCGCCCTGCAGCGCGGCGAGGTGGACGTGATCTGCACGGTGGAGCCCTTCGCCTCGCAGATCCGCCAGACCGGCGTCGGCACGCATTTCGCCCTGCCCTACGACCAGGCGGCCGGCAACCTGACCAACCTGATCGTCACCCGCTCCGACGTCATCAAGGAGCATCCGAAGGCGGTCGAGGCCACCGTCGGCTCGGTCGTCGCCCTGGTCGACAAGCTGAAGTCCGACCAGACCGTGTGGGTGGACGTCATCAACAAATACACCGGCATGGACAAGGCCGTCGCCGCCGAGGCGCTGAAGAACGCCTCCCCGGATTACGCCATCCACAAGGACAGCACGCTGGCCATCGCCACGATGATGCGCGAGCTGAAGTACATCTCCAACGACGTCACCGCCGCCGCGGAGAAGAACCTCGATTACACGTTCCTCGAAGCCGTGACCAAGAAGCCGAAGAGCGAGCTGGGCTTCTAAGAGCAACCGCTCAATGCCCTCTCTCCTCTGGGGCGAGGGCTCAGGGCGAAACCTACGACTGCTTTTCGACGGGATAGGAAAACCGGGCCATGACGGCATTGTCGAAATCCTGGGAGCGCGCCGTCGTTCCCCTCTTCATCCTTGCCGCCTGGGAGGTGTTCTCCCGGTCCGGCTTTCTGCCGGCGGCTCTGCTGCCGGCCCCGTCGGTGGTGCTGCACACCTGGGGCGACTGGATGTTCGGCTTCGACGAGACTTCGCAGGGCAACACCGGCCGCTGGTTCGCCGACGCCCTGTCCAGCGCCACGCGCGTCGCCGCCGGCTACGGCATCGCGGTGGTCAGCGGCGTGCTGCTGGGCATCGCCATCGGCTGGTGGCGCTGGGTCGAGCGCACGGTGGAACCGACCATCCAGATGCTCCGCCCGGTGCCGCCGGTGTCGTGGATTCCGCTGGCGATCATCTGGTTCGGCATCGCCAACAAGCCGGCCATCTTCCTGGTCTTCCTCGGCGCCTTCTTTCCGATTCTGATGAACACCATCCACGGGGTGAAGACCGCCGACCGCAACCTGATCCGCGCCGCCTCGATGATGGGCGCCACGGAGCAGCAGCTGCTGCGCCACGTCGTGTTCCCGGCGGCGCTGCCCAGCATCTTCGCCGGCCTGCGCATCGGCATCGGCGCCGCCTGGATGCTGACCGTGACGGCGGAGATGGTCGCGGTGAAGAGCGGCCTCGGCTACGTGCTGTGGGACAGCTACTACTTCCTGCGCTACGACCTCGTGCTCGCGGCCATGGCCAGCATCGGCCTGCTTGGCTACGCGACCGACGCGCTCATCAAGGTCCTGATGTCCGCCGCGCTGCACTGGCAGCACGGCTCCACGCTCCAGAGCCGGGAGGGCTGAGCGATGGCTTCCATCGAGCTTCGCAACATCACCAAGATTTTCCGCGATGCCAAGCGCAAGCGCGACCTGCTGGCCATCGACGACGTCAGCCTGTCGGTGGAGAAGAACGAGTTCCTCTGCCTGCTCGGCTCGTCGGGCTGCGGCAAGTCCACCCTGCTGAACATGATCGCCGGCTTCGAGAAGCCGACGGAGGGCAGCGTGACGGTCGGCGGCAAGCCGGTGGACGGCCCCGGCGCCGACCGCGGCATGGTCTTCCAGCAGGCCAACCTGATGCCCTGGCTGCCGGTGTGGGAGAACGTCGCCTTCCACCTGCGCCTGAAGGGCTGGCGCAAGGCCGACCGGCGCGACGCCGCCCAGGAATACATCGACATGGTCGGCCTGCGCGGCTTCGAGAACCATTTCCCGGCGGAGCTGTCGGGCGGCATGAGCCAGCGCGTCGGCATCGCCCGCGCCCTGCTGCTGAACCCGCAGGTCATCCTGATGGACGAGCCCTTCGCGGCGCTCGACGCCCAGACCAAGATGGACATGCAGGAGGAGTTGGTCGCCATCTGGCAGAAGCAGCGCTGCACCGTCGTCTTCGTCACCCACAGCGTGGACGAGGCGCTGGTGTTGGGCACCCGCGTCGCCGTGATGACCAGCCGTCCGGGCCGCATCCGCGAGCTGATCGCGCTCGACCTGCCGCGCCCGCGCGACACCACCGGCCCGCGCTTCAACGACCACAAGCGTCACATCCTCAACCTGATCCGCGAGGAGGGCCTGCAGCAACGGCAGGCCGCCGTCGCGTGACCGGCCGTCTCGACCTGCTGCTGACCGGCGTCACCGTCCTGACCGGGGAGGCGGTCGGCAGCGTCATCGACGACGCCGCCATCGGCATCCGCGACGGCCGCATCGCCCACCTCGCCCCGGAAGCGGATGGGCTTCCCGCCGCCGCCGAGGTCCGGCGCCTGCCGGGGCGGGTGGTCACGCCGGGCTTCGTCAACGCCCACCTGCACGCCGTCCTGGTGATGGTGCGCGGCGTGGCCGCCGATCTCGGCTTCGCCCCCTCCTACACGGCGGGCGTTCCCAAGGGCACCGACGCCACGCCGGAGGAGGCCCGCGCGCTGGCCCGGCTGGGCGCGGTGGAGGCCCTGCTCGCCGGCTCGACGCTGATCTGCGACCATTTCGTCCACGCCGACGCGACGCTGGACGCCATCGCCGACCTCGGCCTGCGCGTCCATGCGGGCTGGCGCGTCCACGACGTGGATTTCGCCCGCGTCGCCCAGGGCGAATGGCGCTTCGACGCGGCCATCGGCAGCGACCTGCTGTTGCGGACGCTGGATCTGCACGCCCGCTGGAACGGCGCCAACAATGGACGCATCCAGGTGCAGATGGCCGCCCACGCGCCGGACACCTGCTCCCCCGCCTTCCTGCGCACCTTGGCGGACGAGGCCGCGGCGCGCTCCATGCGCGTCAACACCCATCTGGCGCAGAGCCGGGTGGAGGTGGAGCGGGTGAAGGCCTCCACCGGCCTGACCCCGGCGGAACTGCTGGACGAGTGCGGGCTGCTGAACGACCGGCTGCTCGCCACCCACTGCCTCTATGTCGAGGACGCCGACATCGCGCGGCTCGCCCGCGCCGGGGCGCACGCGGTCCATGTGCCGAAATGCAACGCCGCTTCGGGCCGGCTGGCGCCGACGCCGAAGCTGAAGGAGGCGGGCGTCAATCTGGCGCTGTGCACCGACACCCAGCACGGCGACATGGTGGAGGCGATGCGCTGGGCGCTCGCCACCGCGCGCATCCAGCAGGGCGGGGTCACCGCGGACTGGCAGCCCGCCGACGTCTTCCGCATGGCGACGCTGGGCGGCGCGCGGGCGGTCGGCATGGCCGACGCGATCGGCACGCTGGCCCTGGGCAAGAAGGCCGACCTTGTCGTCTTCGACACCCGCCGCCCGCATCTCCGCCCGCTGATCAACCCGCTCGGCACGCTCGTCCACACCGCGCAGGGGCGCGACGTGGAGATGGTGCTGGTGGACGGCGAAACGCTGGTCGAGGACGGGCGCCCCGTCCGCGCCGACCTGAACGAGATCTGCACCGAGGCCGACAAGGCCGCCCGCGCGCTGTGGGCGCGCGCCTGACCGAAAGAACCATGGATATGAGCAACCGCGTCCTTCTGGGCATGCTGACCCCCTCCTCCAACACGGTGCTGGAGCCCGTCACCTCCGCGATGCTGAGCGGCCTGCCGGAGGTGACCGCCCATTTCGGGCGCTTCACGGTGAAGGAGATTTCGCTGCGCGCGGCGGCGCTGGACCAGTTCACCGACGCGCCCTTCCTGGACGCCGCCCGGCTGCTGGCCGACGCCCGGCTGAACGTGATCGGCTGGAACGGCACCTCGGCCGGCTGGCTGGGCTTCGCCGCCGACGAGAAGCTGTGCGCCTCCATCGAAGCGGAGACGGGCATTCCCGCCTGCACCTCCATGCTCGCGCTGAACGAGGTTCTGGAGACGACCGGGCGCAAGCGCTTCGCCATCGTCAGCCCCTATCTGGACGAGATCCAGGACAAGATGGTCGCCAACTACAACGCCGCCGGCTTCGAGGTGGTGGCGGAGCGGCACCTGAACGACCGCGGCAACTTCTCCTTCTCCGAGGTGACCGAGGAGACCATCGAGCGGATGTGCATGGAAGTGGCCGAGGCGAAGCCGGAGGCCATCGCCATCATCTGCACCAACATGCGCGGCGCCCCGGTGGCGGAGCGCATGGAAAAGGCGCTGGGCATCCCCGTCTACGACACGGTGTCCACGGTGGTGTGGAAGGCGCTGCGCATGACCGGCGTGGACACCCGTCGCGTCGAGGGTTGGGGCAGCCTGTTCCGCGAGCTGCATGGCTGAGGCCGTGCCTTTGCCCCCTCCCCGACCCTCCCCCGCTCCGCGGGAGAGGGAGATTGGTCCCCTCCACCGCCATCGGCGGGGGAGGGTTAGGGAGGGGGCCGGTACGTCATGCGGGGCAAGAACGTCACCATGGGAGAAACGACGATGAACTTCGATCTGGTCATCCGCAACGGCACCGTCGCCACCGCGTCGGACGTGTTCAAGGCCGACGTCGGCGTGCGCGGCGGGCGGATCGCCGCGCTGGGCGAGGGGCTGGCCGCCGGACGGGAGGAGATCGACGCCGCCGGCCTGCTCGTCCTGCCGGGCGGGGTGGACGGGCACGTCCATTTCGACCAGCCGACGGGCGACGGGTCCGTCATGGCCGACGATTTCCTGACCGGCACGCGCTCGGCGGCCTTCGGCGGCACCACGACGGTGCTGCCCTTCGCCTGCCAGGAGAAGGGCAAGACGCTGCGCGCCGCGGTGGACGACTATCACCGCCGCGCTGCCGGGAAGCCGCTGATCGACTACGCCTTCCACCTCATCGTCACCGACCCCACTGAGCAGGTGCTGGGCCAGGAGCTTCCGGCGCTGATCCGCGAGGGCTACACGTCCTTCAAGATCTACATGACCTACGACGCGCTGAAGCTGAACGACCGCCAGATCCTGGAGGTGCTGGACATCGCCCGCTCCGAGGGCGCCATGGTCATGATGCACGCGGAGAACGCCGACTGCATCGCCTGGCTGACCGAGAAGCTGGAGCGCGCCGGCCAGACCGCTCCCTTCTTCCATGGCGTCTCCCGCCCCCGCGTGGCCGAGCGCGAGGCCACCCACCGGGCCATCTCCCTGGCGGAGCTGGTCGACGTGCCGATCCTGATCGTCCATGTCTCCGGCGCCGACGCGGTGGAGCAGATCCGCTGGGCGCAGGGGCGCGGCCTGCGAATCTACGCCGAGACCTGCCCGCAGTATCTCTTCCTGACCGCCGACGACCTGGGCGGCGAGGGCTTCGAGGGCGCCAAGTGCATCTGCTCGCCACCGCCGCGCGACGCCGCGAACCAGAAGGTGATCTGGGACGGGTTGACCGGCGGCGCCTTCCAGGTCTTCTCCTCCGACCATGCGCCCTTCCGCTTCGACGGGCCGGGTGGCAAGAAGGTGCATGGCGAGCAGGCGCCCTTCCGCTGCGTCCCCAATGGCATCCCAGGCGTCGAGACGCGGCTTCCGCTGCTCTTCTCCGAGGGCGTGATGAAGGGCCGGATGGAGCTGACCAGGTTCGTCGAGCTGACCGCCGCCAACCCCGCCCGCATGTACGGCCTGCACCCGCGCAAGGGCACCATCGCGGTGGGAGCGGACGCCGACATCGCCCTGTGGGACCCGTCGCGCAAGGTCACCATCACCAACGGCATCCTGCACCACAATGTGGACTACACGCCCTATGAAGGGATCGAGGTCACCGGCTGGCCGGTCGTCACGCTGTCCCGCGGCGCGGTGATCTGCCGCGACGGCGAATTGCTGGCCGAGCCGGGCCGCGGCGAGTTCCTGCCCTGCGGCCTGCCCGCCCCGGCGCGCCCCAAGGGCTCGCCCGCCCCCGTTCTGCCGTTCTAAACTCCGCCCGCCGCAACCGGAGACCCTGCCCGTGAGCACACCCGACCTGTTCCGCCTCAGTGCCGCCGCGATGGCGGAGGGCGTGCGCAGCCGCCGCTTCCGGGCGCGCGACCTCGTGGCGGCGAGCCTGGAGCGCATCGCGGCGCTGGACGGCGGGCTGAAATCCTTCATCACCGTGGCCCCCGACGCGGCCCTCGCCGCCGCGGAGGAGGCCGACCGGCGGGTCGAGACCGGGGCGCCGCTCGGCCCGCTGCACGGCGTGCCGGTGGGCGTGAAGGACCTGACGCTGACCGCGGGACTGCGCACCACCTACGGCTCCACCCTCTATGCCGACCTGATCCCCGACACCGACGACCTCAGCGTCGCCCGGCTGAAGGTGGCGGGCGCCATCATCGTCGGCAAGACCAACACGCCGGAGTTCGGCTTCGGCGCCGTCACCGGCAACGAGCTGTGCGGACCGACCGCCAACCCCTACGACCTCGACAAGACCAGCGGAGGGTCGAGCGGCGGGAGCGCCGCCGCGGTGGCCGCCGGGCTGGTGCCGCTGGCCCAGGGGACCGACTTCGGCGGGTCGGTGCGCACGCCGGCCAGCTTCTGCGGGGTGGTCGGGCTGCGCCCGACGCCGGGACGCATCCCCAGCCCGGGCCGCGCGCTGGCCTGGGACGGGCTGGCAACCCAGGGGTTCCTCGCCCGCGACGTGGCCGACGTCGCGCTGGCCCTGGCCGCCGTCAGCGGGCCGGACCCGCGCGACCCGACCTCGCTGCCCATGCCCGCCTGGACGGTGCCGGACCTCGACGCGCTCGATCCGATGTCGCTGCGGGTGGCCTGGAGCACGGATCTCGGCTCCGCCCTGATCGACCTCGGGCTGGCCGAGCGGTTCGAGGCGGTGATGCGCGGGCTGGAGGGCCGCTTCGGGGACTTCGCGGAGGCCACGCCCGATTGCCGCGAGGCCGGCGCCGCCTTCGGCACGCTGCGCGCCGCCCACATCTTCCACACCTACGGCCGGACGCTGGAGCAGGACGGCGACCGGCTGAGTCCGTCGGTCGCCTGGAACATCGCGCGGGGCAAGGGGCTGACCGCCGCCGACTATCTGCGGGCGGAGGCCCAGCGCAGCGCCCTCTACCGCCGCTTCGCCGCCTTCTTCCGCGACCACGACATCCTGATGACGCTGAGCGCCAGCGTGCCGCCCTTCCCCAACGCCCAGGGCGACGTGACGGAGATCAACGGCTTCCGCCTGTCCACCATCATCGATTATCTGGCGATCACCTATACGGTGTCGCTGATCGGCTTCCCCTGCCTGTCGATCCCCTGCGGCTGGACGGCCGACGGTCTGCCCATCGGCCTGCAACTGATCGCCCGTCCCTACGAAGAGGACCGGCTGCTGCGCTGCGCGCGGTTCCTGGAGCGTGAACTGGGGTTCCGCCATCGCTGGCCGGAAGGGCTGTGATGGTGCCCCCACCCTAAGCCCTCCCCCGCTGACGCAGGGGAGGGGGCAATCACCCTCACGGCTTTACGGACACAGTCCCCGCGGTCCGCAAACTGAACGCGTCGTGCAGCGAGGCGGCCAACGTGCGGGCCACGCAGTCGTAGCCGAAGTCGTTCTGGTGGATGCCGTCCGGCCCGACCAGATCGTCCATGGCGGCCTGCCGCGTCTCCACCCACTGGCGCATCACCGCGTAGCGGTGGAACAGGCCGACCCCTTCCTCCGCCGCGACGCGGGCGATGCGTTCCTCCATCTCCGCGTGCCGGGGCTTCGCCAGCATGGCCGGGGCGTATTGCAGGTCCATCAGCACGACATCCAGCCCGGCCGCCTTCAGCGTCCGCACGCCGTCGCGGATCACCCGCTCCGCCGCGTCGGGATCGTCGCCGCGCAGGACGGTGTTGGCCGCCACCTGCCAGATCACCAGATCGGGGGCCTCGTCCAGCACGTCGCGCCGGAACCGCTTCAGCATGTCCGGTCCGGTCTCCCCGTTGGCGCCCTTGTTGAGGACGGTCAGGGCAAGGCCGGGGTAACGCGCGCCCAGATGCTCGGCCAGCCGCGCCGGGTAGCTGTGCTCCGGCGCGCTCGCCCCCGCCCCGGCGGTGGAGGAGGAACCGATGGCGACGATGCGCAGCGGCCCGCCGGCGGCCAGCGCCCGCGCGCTGCGCGGCAGCGGCACGGCCAGATCGGCGGTCTGCACGGACACGGCGCAGGCCGCCGCCCGCACCGGATCGGGCCTGGCGGTCAGGCCGGCGAGGAACGGGACAAGGGACAGCAGGGCGGCGGAGAGGACGGCGGCCCTCCGGCCGCGGGTCCGGGGGGCGGGCGTGCCTGTCACGGAGCGGGTCTCCCGGCGCGGTCGATCATGGTGGACACGGTGTCGGCCAGGATGCGGCCGAGGCAGCGGTGGACGAACTGGTAGGCCTGCAGCTTGTCCTCCTTGGAATCGGGGGCGAAGCCGACGCGGCCTTCCTCGAACCAATGCCGCATCATCTCGAAACGGGGGAAATGGACCACGTCGCTGTTCTGCGACATCCATTCCACATAGTCCAGGTAAGGCTGGAAGGTGATGAGTTGGCTCGTCTGCGGGCTGTACTGCATGTCCATCAGGATCACGTCGGCGCCGCGCCCCTGGGCCGCCGCGATGCCGCGGCCCAGCGCCTCCCCGAAGCTGTCGGGCCCGATGTTCCTCATGGCGTCCGCCGTGCCCACCTGCCAGACGAGCAGGGAGGCGGAGGACGCGGCCAGTTCCCGGCTCAGGATGGGCAGCATCTCCTGCGCGGTCGCCCCCGGCGCGTTGCGGACGGTCACGCTCACCTTGCGGTCGGGCAACCGGGCCGCCAGTTCCTTCTCCAGCAGCGCCGGATAGGCGGTGTCGGACCGCGAACTCGCCGAATTCAGCACCAGGATGGGCAGCGCGCCGCCGCGCTTCAGCCGCTCCCAGGCCCGCGGAAGGGCGCCGTCCACCGTGTAGACGGATTCCGGAACGGCGCAGGGATCGCCGGGCGTCTCCGACGCCGCCTGCGCGACGCCCATGGCGGTGGATGCGGTCAGTCCCGCGAGGACGGCCAGGGCCAAGGCGGTCGCGCGCGTCATGCACTCGGGTCCTTGGCGGAAGCTGCGGCGGAAGGGGCCATGGGGGCGGCGGGGGCCAGTGGAGCGGCGGGGGCCGCGGGCGGGGCGGACGCCGGTTGGCGTGGCGGCCGTCCCACGGACTGATACCAAGTCAGCACCCGCGCGGCGGCCACCATCACGGCGATGCCGGCGAGTGTGACCGAAAACTGGGCCAAAAGCGAGGCGGACCAGTGGTTCAGAACGGTCTGGCCGGCGAAGGACAGGAAAATGCCCAGGCAGAAGACCTGGAGCGACTGCCGCCCGCACAGGATCACCGGGGCCAGCGCCGGCCAGCGCAGCCACGCGCTGTCGAACCGCGCGATCTGCAGGACGACGTAGGCCAGCGCGCAGAAATGCGCGAGCCGCAGCAGGTCGAGGTCGGTCTTGCTGATCGGGTAGAGGATCTCCGCCAGCCACATCGGCATCAGCGCGGCCATCGGCGCGACCTGCCAGGAGATCACCAGAAGCAGAGAGGCGAACAGGTACCCTCCCGCCAGCCACAGCAGCGCGGTCCGCCGCTTCGTCAGCGCCGCCGCCACCTTGGGCAACCGCTGCATGGTGGCGCCCAGCACGAACAGGAGCTGCCAGGCGAAGGGGTTGAAGAACCAGACGCCGCCGTCCGGGTAGGTCGGCAGGTTCCAGTCCAGGAAACGTGCCGCCGCGTAGAGCGCGACCGACCCGGCGAGCAGAGCCAGCGGCCAGCGCCGCAGCACCGGCAGCACCACCGGGAGGGACAGCAGCAGCACGATGTAGAGCGGCAGGATGTCCAGGTTGGCCGGCCGGAACTTCAGCGCCAGCGCCTGCACCAGCGACACCGCGGGATCGGCGAAGAAACCGGCGATGCCCATTTCCTCGGTGAACAGCGGGTTGTCGAAGACCCGCGCGGTGTAGGCGACCTGCGCCGTGAAGGCGATGAACAGGAAGAGGTAGGCGATGTAGAGCGTCCAGCAGCGGTCGAGCACCTTGGCCGCGGCGAACCGCCAGCCGTGCTGCTCCAGGATCCGCGAATAGACCAGCGACGACGTGTAGCCGGAGATGAACACGAACACCTCGGTCGCGTCGCTGAGACCGAAGTTGCGCATCGTCACCCAGGCGATCTGGTTGCCTGGAATGTGGTCGACGAAGATGAACCACAGGGCCAGCCCACGAAAAAAATCCAACCGAAGATCGCGCATCCCGCCCGACGCCACCGCCCTTGTTTCGCGTGCGCCGCACCGTGGCACGGGCGGTCCGCCTTTGGCAATCGGCACAGAGGTCGGCCCGCCGTTGGTGGAACCGGCGTGCCACCCCGGCGAACGCCTCATGCGCGGCACCGCGTGTTGTGCTATCACCGCGCGCAACCGGTTCCGTCTCAGCGCACCAGTCCGCTGCCGGTCAAGCGAAGGACCCAGAATGGCGACCATCGAAGAAGCGCTCGACATCGCGGTCGATCACCACTCGGCCGGTCGCCTCGCCGAAGCCGAGATCATCTACGCCCGCATCCTGGAGGCCGACCCGCACCACGCGCCGGCCCTGCATCTGGCCGGGGTGCTCGCCTGCCAGACGGACCGTCTCGACACCGCGCTCGGCCGGTTGCGCCGCGCGGTCGCGCAGGCTCCCGGCGCCGCGGCCTACCGCATCGACCACGCCAAGGCTCTGCTCGCCGCGCGGGAGTGGAGCGCGGCGAGCACGGCCCTGCGCGCCGCCCTGGCCTTGGCGCCCGACATCCCCGACCCCTGGTATTTCCAGGCCCTGGCCGACCATCACGCCGGCGATACGGACGCCGCCATCGCGGCCCTGCGGCGCGCCTGCGCCCTGGCCCCGGAACGGGAGGACATGACCGGCCGGCTCGCCCTGCTCCACCAGCAGCGCGGGCAGGACCATCTGCGGCGGTTCCGGCAGAGCCTCGCCCTGGCCGACTTCCAGAGCGCCGTCGCCTTGAGCCCGGCGGAGGCCGAACCGGCGTTCCTGCTCGCCACCGCGCTTCTGGATTCCAACCGCTTCGACGCGGCGGCCGGGATGTACCACCGGGCGCTGAGCCTCGCCCCGGCGGAAGGGTTCGCCCTGCACAATCTGGGGATCACCCTGAGCCGCAGCGGCCGCACCGACGAGGCGCTGGCCGTTCTCCGCCGCGCCGCCCGTCTCGACCCCGGCCATGTGACGGTGCGCGACGCCCTCGTCCAGGTGCTGGAGCAGCGCGACCCGGCGGAGGCCGCCCGGTGGTCCAGCGAGGCCCTGGCCCTCAAGCGGACGCGGGCCTCCGCCATGGTCCCCACCGCCGAAGCCCATTCCGATGCCCCGCCATCGCCCGGCTCCGACGGCGCGCGGACCCGCAACATCGTCGCCTTCAGCCTGTGGGGGACGCGGGAGATCTACACGCGGGGCGCGCTCGCCAACGCCAGGGCGGTGCCCGCGGTCTTTCCCGGCTGGACCTGCCGCTTCTACCACGACGATTCGGTTCCCCGCCCGGTGCTGGACGAACTGGCGCGGCTCGGCGCCGAGACGATTGAAATGCCGGCGGGCAGCGGCCCGTCGCACGGGCTGTTCTGGCGTTTCCTCGCCTCCGACGACCCGACGGTGGCGCGTTTCCTCTGCCGCGACTGCGATTCCCGACCGACCGCGCGGGAGAAGGCCGCCGTAGACGCCTGGATCGCCTCCGGCCTGCCCTTCCACGTCATGCGCGACCATGTGCTGCACACCGACTTGATCCTGGCCGGGATGTGGGGCGGCATGGCCGGCCGGCTGCCGCCGCTGGGGCCGGCCATCGACGCCGCCGCCGACCGGACGGCCGACCGCTGGCAGGACCAGCGCTTTCTGGCGGACTGGGTGTGGCCGCGCATCCAGGGGCGCGTGCTTGCCCATGACAGCGTCCATCCCGAGGCCGGTCAGCCCTTCCCGCCGGCCCCGGACGATCCCGTGTCGTCGCACGTCGGTGCAAAGATTCTGCAGTTGCCGCTCAGCGGCCGCGTCTCCGCTGCCGCCGACCTGCCCGACTTTCCGCCCTCGGTCGTCTTCCTGCCGGCCCAGCCCGGGCGTCCGGTGCTCGCCGAACGGCCGGGACGCCACGGCATGATGCGCTTCTTCCCGAAGGACGCTTATGTCGGGCGCTCGCTCGCGCTCTACGGCGAATACTCCGACGATGAGCATCGCCTCGCCGCGATGCTGGTGGACACCGGCGACGTGGTGGTCGAAGCCGGGTCGAACATCGGCGCGCACACCGTCCCGCTGGCCCGGACGGTCGGCCCCACCGGGTTGCTTCACGCCTTCGAACCGCAGCGCGTGGTGCATGAATTGCTGGCCCACAACCTCGCCGCCAACGGCCTTCACAACGTCATCCTGCACCGGGCGGCGGTCGGCGGTTCACCCGGCCAGGTGACCGTCCCGATCCCCGACTATGGCCAGCACGGGAACTTCGGCGCCGTCAGCATGGGCGCCATCGACGGCGAGCCGGTGCCGGTGGAGACGATCGACGGCCTCGGCCTGGATCGGCTGGCTCTGCTGAAGGCCGATGTGGAGGGCATGGAGGCGCTGGTGATCGAAGGCGCCGCGCGGAGCATTTCCCGTTTTCGACCGGCGCTCTATCTGGAGAACGACCGTGAGGAGCATTCCGCCGACCTCATCGCCCTGCTCCAGGGCTTGGGCTACCGGCTGTGGTGGCACATCGTGCCGATCTACAACCCGGCCAACCATGCAGGCAATGCGTTCAACGCCTTCCCCGGCGTTGTGTCCGTGAACCTCCTGGGCCTGCCGGAGGGACGCCCTTGCCCGCTGCCGACGCTGCCGCCGGTCACCGGGCCCGGCCAGTCCTGGCGCGAGGCCGCCAAGCCCGCCTGATCCCAGCGCCGTCTCCTCTTGTCCACACGTCGGGCAGCATGGTGAAGACCAAGGCTTCGCTGAAATTTTAGGCACATTCAGCGGGCAGCCTGCCCAGCTTCGCGCCGTGCCCGAACGGCCAATTCTGGTTGAACACCAGAGTATGTGGGGGCTCCGGCCAGGTTCATCGCAGCATCCGCCGGAGTGGCACGCGGGTTGCTCTCCCAGTGTCCTGCGCCGTGCCACCGGGGTTTCCGCCGGTGCGCCCTACCAGGATACGCCCCATGGCCGCACTCCAATCCGCCCGCCCGCATCGCAGCACGGAACCGCAGACAGCCGCTGAGACCGCCGCTGGGACCGCCACGGAGGCCACCGCGAAACCCGCGGGCGTGGCGGTGACGCTGGACGGCATCACCCACCGCTTCGGCGCCTCCACCGCCGTGGACAACGTGACGCTGGAGATCAAGGCGGGCGAGCTGGTGGCCCTGCTCGGACCGTCCGGCTGCGGCAAGACCACGCTGCTGCGCATCCTCGCCGGTTTCCAGGCGCAGACGCTGGGCCGCGTCGTCATCGGCGACCGGGTGGTGGACAGCCTGCCCCCCGCCGGGCGCGGCGTCGGCATCGTGTTCCAGAACTACGCCCTGTTCCCGCACATGACCGTGGCGCAGAACGTCGCCTACGGGCTGGAGGCGCGGGGGGCCGCCCGCGACGCAGTGCGGGCGCGGGTGGAGGCGATGCTGGGGCTGGTGAAGCTCGACGCCATGCGCGACCGCTTCCCCAGGCAGCTGTCCGGCGGTCAGCAGCAGCGCGTGGCGCTGGCCCGCGCCCTGGCGATCCAGCCGAGCATCCTGCTGCTCGACGAGCCCTTCGCAGCGCTCGACAAGAATCTCCGGCTGGACATGCAGATCGAGATCAAGCAGCTCCAGCGCCGCTTCGGCATCACCACCATCATGGTCACCCACGACCAGGAGGAGGCGCTGAGCATGGCCGACCGCATCGCCGTGCTGAGCCGGGGCCGGCTGGAGCAGTTCGGCACGCCGGAGGACGTCTACGACCGTCCCGGCACCCTGTTCGTCAACGGCTTCGTCGGCAGCGCCAACCAGCTGCGGGGCCGCGTCGTCCGCGCCTCCGGCAGCGTCGCCGAGGTGGCTCTGGAGGCCGGCACCGTGCTCACCGCCGTCACGCCCGACGCCGCGCTGTCCGCCGGCGACCCGGCCATCCTCTGCGTGCGCCCGGAGAATCTGAGGCTCGCCACCGAGGCGGCGCCCCAGCAGATCGCCGGCACCGTGGACCTCGCCCTGCCGCTCGGCCCCGTGGTCGTCTACGAGGTGCGCACCGCCGACGGCGGGCAGGTGAAGGTGACCGAGCCGCGCGTCGCCGGCGCCGCTCTGCGCGCGCCCGGCACGCCGGTCCGGCTGCAGCCCGTCTCCCCCCAGACCTGCCGCGCCTTCGCCGTTCCCGCGGGCGCCTGATTCCTCCCCTCCCCCTTCTCTCCTCCCCCTGGAGTGCCCGCCGATGACCCTCCACCGCCGCCAGATCCTCGCCGCCGGCCTCACGCTCGGTGCCATGTCCCTGTTCCCCGGCATGAGCTGGGCGCAGGCGCGCAAGCTGGTGTTCGCCACTTTCACCGGAAGCTGGGAGGAAGCCCACCGCGACGTCATCGTCCCGCATTTCCGAAAGGCCACGGGCAACGCCGACATCGCGCTGGACCCGATGCTGTCGGTGGACATGATCGCCAAGGTGTCCGCCGCCAAGGCGAACCCGCCGATCGACGTGATGCTGATGGACCCGGGCCCGCGCCTGTCGGTGATCGGCCAGGATCTGGCCGCCCCCTTCCCCGCCGATGACAGCAAGAATTACAAGGACCTCCTGCCGGTGGCCCAGCTTCCCGAAGGGCCGGGCATCTTCTTCCAGGCGGTCGGCATCACCTACAACCCGGAGAAGGTCAAGACCCCGCCGACGAGCTGGGACGACCTGTGGAAGCCGGAGTACAAGGGCCGCGTCGGCATCACCAACATGAACTCGACGCTCGGCACCGCCTTCATGGTGGAGCTGGCCAAGACCCGCGGCGGCGGCGAGAACGACATCGAGCCGGCCTTCGCCGCCCTGAAGGAGCTTCAGCCGAATCTCGGCGCCGTGGCGCCCAACCCCGGCGCGCTCGCCACCCTGTTCCAGCAGGGCCAGATCGACATCTCGCCGGGCAACTTCAACGCCATCCAGATCCTGCGCGCCCGCGGCGTGCCGGTGGAGTTCGCCAAGCCGAAGACCGGCACCATCGCCTTCCTGACCACCGCCCACATCACCAAGAACTCCCCCAACGCTAAGCTGGCGGCGGCGCTGATCGAATCCGCCATGGCGCCGGAGGTCCAGACCAAGCTGATGCAGGCGCCCTTCTACGTCATCCCGACGAACTCGAAGGTGCAGATGGACGGCGACATCGCCCGCATGATCGCCAAGGACCAGGAGGAGCTGAAGGCGTCCTTCGTGTTCCACGACTGGTCGGTGATCAACCGGAACCGCGCCGGCTGGATCGAGCGGTTCAACAAGGAAATCAAGGTGTAAGGGCGGGAGACGGGCCCCCACCCAACCCTCCCCCGCTCTCGCAGGGGATGGCTCTCCTCCTCCCCCTGCGCAGCGGGGGGAGGTCGGCAGGCGGGGGCCCACTGCGACCACCCCCACACCCCACAGGACCCCACCCCATGACCGCCATCACCGCCCCCGGCCTCGCCGGACCCGCGACCGCCGCACGGCCCCGCATCGGGCGGGAATGGACGCTGGCGCTGCCGCTGGCCGCCTTCTTCGCGGTGTTCTTCGTGACGCCGCTGCTCCTGCTGGTCGCCGTCAGCCTCTACGCCGACGCGGAGATGACGCGGTTCGGGCTGGACCAGTACATCCGCTTCTTCGGCGACACCTTCAATCTGGCCGTGCTCGGCAGCACGCTGCTGCTGGGGGTGAAGGTCACGGCGCTGACGCTGCTGTTCGGCTATCCGCTGGCCTGGCTCTACACCCGCAGCGGACCGCGGATGCAGTCGGCGCTGATCCTGGTCATCATCCTGCCGCTGCTGACCTCGGTCGTGGTCCGCACCTTCGCCTGGATCGTCATCCTGGGGCGGGACGGCATCGTCAACAACCTGCTGCTGTCGCTGGGTCTGGCGGAAACGCCGCTGCGGCTGCTCTACACCGAGGGTGGTCTGGTCGCCGCCCTGGTGCAGGTGCAGATGCCGCTGATGGTGCTGCCGCTGATCACCACCTTGTCGCGGCTGGACCCCAACCTGCTCGACGCCTCGGCGGCGCTGGGCGCCGGGCCTTGGCGGGGCTTCCTGAAGGTGACGCTGCCGCTGAGCCTGCCGGGGATCGTCGCGGGGTGCCTGCTGACCTACGCCGCCGCGGTCACCGCCTTCATCACCCAGTCGCTGGTCGGCGGCGGGCAGATGCTGTTCATGCCGCAATACATCTATCAACAGACGATCACGCTCCACAACTGGCCCTTCGCCGCCGCCATCTCCATCGTCTTCATGGTGTCGGTGCTGGGTGTGGTGATGCTGTTCAACCTGCTGGGCCGCGCCAGCAAGGGGTACGTCCATGCCTGACATGCAGCGCCCGACCCTGGGAAGCGCCTCCTTCGGCCTCGTCATGGGAACGCTCGCCGGCGCGGCGCTGCTGCTGCTGGCGGCGCCGACGCTGGTGGTGCTCGTCACCTCCTTCACCGACGGCTACTCGCTGAAGTTCCCGCCGCCGTCCTACAGCCTGCGCTGGTACGCCTCGCTGATCGACGCGTGGCAGCTCCAGGACGCCGCGCTGGTCAGCCTGAAGCTGGGCGCCGTGGTGACCGCCGTGTCGGTGGTGCTGGGTACCGCCGCGGCGCTGGCCATCGGGCGCAGCCGCCGCGCCTGGGCGCGCGGGCTGGACGCGCTGTTCATGTCGCCGCTGGTCCTGCCGGCGCTGGCCTTCGGCCTCGCCTCGCTGGTGTTCTTCAGCACGGCGGGGGTGGAGCTGTCCTTCCTGACGCTGGCCATCGGCCACATCGTGGTCAGCGTGCCCTACGTCCTGCGCACCACGCTGGCGAGCCTCGCCCAGCTCGACCCGGCGCTGCTGGAAAGCTCCGAGAGCCTGGGAGCCGGACGCGTCTACACCTTCCGCCGGGTGACGCTGCCGACCATACGCAACGGCATCGGCGCCGGGGCCTTCATCGCCTTCATGTCGAGCTTCGACAACATCCCGGTGTCGCTGTTCATGGCCGACGCCCGCAACGAGGTGCTGCCGATCCGCATGTGGCAGATTCTGGAGAACAGCCTGGACGTCCGCGCCGCGGCGGTGTCCGGCGTGCTGATCGCCGTCACCGTCCTGGCGATGGTGGTGATGGAGCGCGTCGCCGGCCTGTCGCGCCAGCTCCGCTAAGCCCAAGGCCCGAGACTTACGCCCCGCGGAACAGGGAATAGCCCCAGGGGGTGAACTTCAGCGGCAGATGATAGTGCTGGTCCACGTCGGTGACGGTGAAGCGGAACGGCGCCTCCTCCAGGAAGGCCGGCTCCGCCGCGCCCACGCCTTGCGCGCGCAGCCAGGGGCCGATGTGGAACACCGCCTCGTAGACGCCCGCCGTCACGCCCGCGCCGCCGACCACCGGATGGTCAAGCGCACCATTGGCACACAAACAGCTTTCCGCTAGCCTGCTCCGCTGTCCGTCCCGCAAAGCATAGAGTTCCACCCGCATCCCCCCGGCGGGCACCCCGCGCGCCACATCCACCGCATGCAACGAAATCCCGCCGGCCATCGGCCCGTCCCTTCCTCTGTGGAGTCCCCATGAACGTCTGGTTGCTGCCTCTGATCGCCATGGCGGCGGTGCAGGCGTTCGTCGGGCTGTGTCTCTTCGCCATTCCGGTGATCGCGCCGCAGGCGGCGCCCGACCTTGGGGTCGATCCGGGGCTTCTCGGCCTTTATACCGCGGTCGTCTTCACCGCCGCCATCCCCGCATCGCTGGGGGCGGGCGGGCTGATCGCGCGCTGGGGGGCGATCCGCACCTGCCAAGCCTGCCTGCTCGCCGCCGCCGGGGCCGCTCTGCTGTCGGCCAGCGCCCTTCCCATCGCCTTCCTGCTGGGGGCGCTGGCGCTGGGCTTCGCCTTCGGACCGGAGACGCCGGCCAGCACGCAGCTGCTGTCCCGCCTGACCCCGCCGGAGAAGCGGCCGCTGGTCTTCTCGCTCCGCCAGACCGGCAACCAGTTCGGCGGCATGGCCGCGGGTTTCGCCGTGCCGCTGCTGGTCCTGTCCATCGGCTGGCAGGCGAGCCTGTTGGTCGTGGCGGGCGCCACCGCCGTACTGGCGCTCATCCTGGAGCCGCTGGCCCGCCGCCACGACGGCGACGACCGCGCCGCCCCCCGTCCCGCCGGCCGCGGCACGCTCAAGCGCGCGCTGGATCTGGTCGCCGGAGAACCGGCGCTGCGGCGGCTGGCCATGGCGGTCTGCGCCTTCTCGGCCATGCAGCTCTGCCTGAACGGCTTCCTGGTCAGCTTCGCGGTGACGGGGCTGGGCTGGAGCCTGCCGCTGGCCGGAACGGCGCTGGCGGTGGCGCAGGGCGCCGGGCTGGTCGGGCGCGTCGGCTGGGGCCTCGTGGCGACGCGCTGGGCGCCGCCCCGCGTCATCCTCGCCGGGCTGGGCATCGCCATGAGCATCGCCGCCGCCCTGGTCGCCATCGCCACCCCCGGCTGGCCGGCGCCCGCCTTCCTGGCCGTCTGCGCCGCCTTCGGCCTGTCGGCGAGCGGCTGGAACGGCCTGTTCGTCTCCGAGGTCGCCCGTCTCGCCCCGCCGGGCCGGGCGGGCGAGGCGACCGGCGGCATGCTCGCCATCGCCTACGCCGGGCTGGTCATCGGGCCGGCGCTGTTCAGCCTGCTGGTCGCCGGAGGCTTCGGCTACTCCGCCGGCTATCTGGCCGCCGCCGCCGTCGCCCTGGCCGGTGCCGCGGCGCTGGTCGTCCCCCTGCCGCCGGCCTCCACCCCGGACCTTTCCACCGCCGCCGAGGACACCCCATGCGCCTGATGAGCGCCCGCCGGATCGCCGAACAGGTCGCCGCCCGCGCGGTGAGCGCCGTCGCCCTCTACGACAATCTGCTGGAGCGGATCGCGGCGGAGAATCCGCGGCTGAACGCCATCGTCCATCTCGACCCGGAGGCCGGCCGGGCGGAGGCGCGGGCCGCCGACGAACGCGCCGCCCGGGGCGAGGCGCTGCCCCTGCTCGGCGTGCCCTTCACGGTGAAGGACAACATCTGGGTGCGCGGCCAGCCGGTCCGCCAGGGATCGCGGCTGTTCGAGGACTTCGTGGCGCCGGAGGACGCGGTGGCGGTGGCCCGGCTGCGCGCCGCGGGCGCCGTCTTCGCGGGGATCACCAACTGCTCCGAATTCGCCTGCAAGGGGGTGACGACCAATCTGCTACACGGCCCGACGCGGAATCCCTGGGATGTGTCGCTGACACCCGGCGGCTCCTCCGGCGGGGCGGCCAGCGCGGTGGCGGCGGGCCTGGCGCCGCTGGCGCTCTGCACCGACGGCGGCGGCTCCACGCGCCGGCCGGCGGCCCATGTCGGGGTGGTCGGCATGAAGCCGTCAGCCGGGATCGTGCCCCACCCCATCGGCTTCGCCGAGCCGGTGTTCGGCAATTCGGTGATCGGCCAGATGGCCGGCTCCGTCGCCGACGCGGCGCTGATGCTCGACGCGCTGGCCGGGCCGGACCCGCGCGACCCGCAATCGGTGGCGCTGCCGGGCTCCTTCGTCCGCGCCGCCGCCACTCCCGACCCGGCGGGCCTGCGCGTCGCCTACAGCCGGCGGCTCGGGCTGGACGTCCCGGTCGATCCGGAGGTCGCCGCCTGCGTGGAGCGCGCCGTCCGCCGCCTCGCCGACGCCGGGGCCATCGTGGAGGAGGCCGACCCGGTCTGGCCCGAAGGGGCCGGGGAAAGCGGCCTGATGCCCCTGCAGTTCGCCGGCCTCGCCGCGCTCCACGGCGAGCGCTACCGCGCGACACCGGAGCTGTTCGACCCGGACATCGGTCAGCAGATCGAGGCCGGGCTGCGCACCAGCGGCGCGGAGGTCGCGCGCGCCCTGCATCTGCGGGAGGAGGCGTACCGCGCGTTCGCCGCCCTCTTCGCGCGCTACGACCTGCTGGTCTGCCCGACGACTCCGGTCACCGCCTGGCCGTTCGACCGGCTCGGACCCGCCACCATCGACGGGCGTCCGGTGTCGCCGCGCGGCCACGCGGTCTTCACCCCGCTGTTCAATCACTGCTACGCGCCGGCCTGCTCGGTCCCTTGCGGGCTGACGGCGAGCGGCGGGCTTCCCGTGGGGCTTCAGATCGCCGGGCCGCGCCTGGGCGACATGGCGGTTCTGCGGCTGGCGGCCGCGGTGGAGGCCACCTGCGGTTACGCTGCCCCCGTTACATGACAGCCTTTTGAAGAAAAGGAGAAAGGGCGATCGGGATAGAGCGGACAGCCTGTTTCCATTACCATCGTATTCTGGCAATCTTCGCCTCAAGAGGGGTGGAGTAAGGAGATACGGGTGAAGACCAGCGAGCCGGACCAGCGGCCTGGATGGTCAGCGCGTCGGTTGTCGATTCTTTTCCTTCTGGTTGCGTTACCACTGATCGCCTTTGAGGTGCACAGCATCCTGGAATTGCGCAAGTCCCGGGAAGCGGAAATCCGCGCGGATTCGATGCAACTTCTGGATCAGGTCGAGTCCGAACAGCAGCGCATCGCGGATGACATTGAACACGTCCTGGTTGCTCTTACCGAAATGGGAGTCGGCCGGCTGCCTCCTGCGGCCTGCCAGGAGACACTTCTTCGGATCAAGGCCAAGTACCCCCCCTACCTGGCTGTGAGCGTCAGCGACCGGTCCGGCACCATCTGGTGCTCCACCGAACCGCAGGCGCGCGGCCTGTCGGTCGCCGACCGCAGCTATTGGCAGGAGGCGCTGGCCAGCGGCAAGCAGGCCAATGGAGCCACCCTGACGTCCCGCACCACCGGGCGCCCCTCCATCCCCTTCGCCCTGGCCTACAGGGACGAGACCGGCGCTCCGGCGGGGGTGGTCGCCGTGTTGCTCGACACCACCTGGCTGAACCTGTTCCTGCGCCAGAAGAACCTGCCCGACGACTCGGAGGTGGTGATCGCCGACCGGTCCGGCATCGTCCTGGCGCACCAGCCGGACACGCCGGACACCGTCGGCAAGCCATTGACCACGCCCTACCAGGCCATGCTGGACCGTGGGGAGCGGCGCGTGGTCGAGGCGCCCGGACCGGACGGCCGGATGCGGGTCACCGCGGTGTCTCCGTTGGCCGCCGGCGTCCCCAACCTCTATGTCCATGTCAGCCTCGACAAGGACCGCTCCATGACGCCGGTCAACGAGGCGGCACGGCGCACCCTCGTGATCTTCGGCGGGCTTTTCCTGTTCGCCGGGCTGACCGTCGGCTGGAGCCTGTGGCGCTTCCTGCGCGCGCACGAGTTGGCGCGCAGCAACGCGCTGCGCATGGCCGCGGTGCTCGGCAGCACGGTGGACGGCGTGATCGAGCTGAATCGCGACTGGCGCTTCACCTACCTGAACGACAAGGCGATCTCCCTGATCGCTCAGGGCCGCGACCTGCGCGGCCGGTCGCTGTGGGACGCCTTTCCGGAGCTGGTCGACACCCCGCTGTGGCACAAGGCCCATCAGGCGATGGTCGATCAGACGCCCACCGACGCCGAGTTCCGGGGCGCGCGCACCGAACGCTGGTTCTGGATGCGGGCCTTTCCCAACGCCGACGGCATGTCCGTCTATCTTCTCGACATCACCCGGCGGCGCCAGGCCGAGGACGACCTGCGCAAGAGCAAGGACCGGCTGAGCCTCGCGCTGGAATCGGCCAGGGCGGGGTCCTTCGATTGGGACCTGACGACCGGCCAGGGCCACTGGTCGGAGGAGACCTTCTTCATCTTCGGGCTCGATCCCGCCGTGCACGAGCCGACCAGCGCCGTCTGGCGGTCGGTGGTCCATCCCGACGATTTCGACATCGCCACGCTGAAGGCCCAGACGGAAATGCTCGCCGAGCGGCGCGCCTACATCCGCCTGGAGTATCGCATCATCCAGCCCGGCGGCGCCATCCGCTGGGTCTCGTCGATCGGGCGCGTCAGCTATGGCCCCGACGGCACACCGCTGCATTTCAGCGGCCTGAACCTCGACATCACCGAGCGCAAGGCGCTGGAGGAGGCGCTGCGCCGCAGCGAGGAGCGGCTGACCATCGCGCTGGCCGCGTCGGAAGCCGGCATCTGGGATTTCGACCTGCGTGACCGGACGCTGGCCTGGTCGGACGGCATGTACCGGCTGTACGGGGTCACCCCGGACACCTTCACGCCCGGCGAGAACAGCTTCTTTGAGCTGGTCCACCCGGCCGACCGGGACACGGTGCGCCGCTTCACGAAGGACGTGCTGGAGGCCCGGCGCTCCGATTACCGGGGGGAGTTCCGCATCCTCCACCCGCGCGAGGGGGTGCGCTGGATCATGGCGATCGGGCGCCCCGTCTATGAGAATGGCCGTCTGGTCCGGCTCAGCGGATTGAACCTCGACATCACCGGGCGCAAGGCGATGGAGGAGGCTCTGCGCGACGCCAAGGCCAAGGCCGACGAAGCCAATGTGTCGAAGTCGAAGTTCCTGGCCGCGGCCAGCCACGACCTGCGCCAGCCGCTGCAATCCGCCCTGCTGTTCGCCGGAGTCCTGCAACGCCACGTCGATCCCGAAAAGGGGCGCGGCCCGCTCGCCTCCCTGGAGCGGGCGCTGGAGACGCTGAAGAATCTGCTCGACAGCCTGCTCGACGTCTCCCGCCTGGATGCCGGCGTCATCACACCGCAGGTCGGCACGCTGCCCCTGCGCCCGTTGCTGGAGGAAATCGAGGCGGCCTACGCCCCCATCGCCGCCAGCAAGGGGCTGGAATTCGCCGTCGCCCAACCCGCCCCGGAGTTGGCGGTGCGCAGCGACCGGCTGCTGCTCGGCCGGATGCTCCGCAATCTGGTGGAGAACGCCATCCGCTACACCGAGGCGGGCTATGTCCGCGTGTCCTGCCAGGCGTCGAACGGGACCGTCCGCATCACCGTGCAGGACAGCGGAATCGGCATCTCGGCCGAGCAGCAGACCAAGGTGTTCGAGGAGTTCCATCAGGTCGGCAACCCGGAACGCGACCGCAGCCAGGGGCTCGGGCTGGGGCTGGCCATCGTGCAGCGGCTGTCGCGGCTGCTGAACCATCCGGTGTCGGTCCGCTCCGAGCCGGCCCACGGCTCGGTCTTCTCCATCGAGGCGCCGCGCGCCGCCGCCCCGGCCATGCCCCTTCCCGCCCCCGAGGCCGAGGCCGCCCCGTCCGGCGACGGCCGGCTGGCCGTTCTGGTCGAGGACGACGTGATCGTCCTGATGGGCTTGCGGACCATCTTCCAAGAATGGGGGTACGAGGTCGTGGTGGCCGGCTCCGCCGAGCAGGCGCTGGAACGGTTGCGCGGGCTGGCCCGCCGGCCCGACCTGATCATCGCCGATTACCGGCTGCGCAACGGCCGGATCGGCACGGACGCCATCGTGCAAATCCGCGGGCAGGTCGGCTCGCCGGTTCCCGCCATCATCCTGACCGGCGAGATCGGCACGGACTGCGACCGCGACGCGGCGGCGCTTGGACTCGCCGTGGTGCGCAAGCCGATCACGCCACGGCAGCTGCAAGGCGCCATCCAGGATCTCCTGAACCACAACCCGTTGAGCCAGACCGGGGATTGAGCCGCTTCCCGACCGGCGGCCGTAGCCGGGGGCGGTGGACAAAAAGCGGACCAGCCTTGACGGGGCAGTGGCGCTGCCCTATATTGTGCACTGCAACATAACGATAAGCCCTTTCTCCAGGGGGAGACGCCTTCTCAATCCTTTGAGGAGGTCCCTTATGAACACGCCTTCGAACTTCGCTTCCGCCCTTCCCTCCGAACGCGAGCTGCAGCGCATCCGCCGCAAGGCGGCACGGTTGCGCGCCGACCATCTCCGCGCCTTGCTGGGCCGGCTGGCCGCGTTCGTCAAAGGACGGACGGCGGACATCGATCCCCGCCACCTCGGTGGCGGCCGGGCCGCCGGTTGACGACGGCCATCCCGGATTTTTCCCTGACACAGCGGCAGTAACGCCCCGCCACGCCCGGGAGGCCCTTTCGGGGGCGCACCCCTTTTGCGGGCGCAAGGCGGCGGCGCCGGCCCGGCGGCGGTTCGCGACAGCGGCGCCGCGCGGGCCGGTTGTTCTTCGGTTGGAGTTTTTGACATGCAGAAACGAGCGGTCGCCCTGGGCGGCTTCGGTGGATTCAACCTGCACGGCGCGGGCGTGCTGACGGCGCTCGACCGCCTGGAGCGGATGCCCGACCTGTTCACGGTCACCTCCGGGCAGATCGTCGTGCTGGCCGCCTGGCTGCGCGGCGAGGACGTGCGCCGCCTGCTTCTCGAACACACGGGGGCGTCCGGCGGGCTGCTCCAGGCGTGGCAGACCGCCCTGTTCGGGCACAAGGGCGTGTTCCGTCCGGTGCTGGGCGAGCATGCGCGGCGCTGGCTGGATGTCCCGCTGTCGCCCTCGGCGGTTCTGGAGCGGCTGATGCCGGCCCGCCAATACGCCCCGGTGCGCGACCGCGACACCGTGGCCGAGATCGCCCGCACCCTGAACGAGGCCGAGGTCGGCGTCGTCTTCAACACCTACGACTTCCGCTCCGGCAACGGGCTGCTCCACGGCAACGCCGCCGCCCGCCGCCTGATGGCCGGCGAGGTCGGGCTGGAGGACATCACCGCCGAGGCGGTGGAAAGCGCCCTCTGGCTCTATCTCTACGGCTTCGAGGAGGCGCCCGGCGGGCTGATCGACGGCGCGTATCACCGCAGCATCGTCCTGTCGGAGCTGCACGGCTTCGACGAGGTGACGGTGGCCGCCCCCTTCCCGGTTTCGTGGATCGGGCCGGTGCCGCGCAACCAGCTGGAGGTGGAGAACTGGAAGATCCGCCAGTGGTTCGCCAACTCCTACAAGGCGGAGGTCGCGCGGCTGCGCCGGGTGATCGAGCTGATGGAGCGCGGCACGCTCAACGACCCGGCCTACCGCATCCGCTCCCTGACCGAACTGCCGCTGCGCCGCCATTACGGCTACTTCGACTATTTCACCGAGAAGGCCGAGGTGTTCGACGACGCGCTGGCCCAGGCGCTCGACCATTTCGGCGGCCCGGCGCACGAGCGGCGGCGCGCCGGCTGACCGGGTGATGCCGTCGAGCGTGCGTCCGGACTTGGGCCCGGCGGCTCAGGCCGCGCGGGCCTCCACCAGCTTCACGCAATCGCCCATCACGAAGCGGCTCTCCACCGCCCCCATGCCGGCCCGCGGCAGATGGGCCTCGTAGCCGGCGGTGTAGCGGGCGCCGAAGGCGAAGCTCAGCCAGGGCGACACCACGCGCATCCACAGACGGGCCGCCGCCCGCTCCGACTGCGTGTAGTCGAGGATGCGCAGCGTCCCCTCCGGCTTCAGGATGCGCCGCATCTCGCGCAGCACCGGCACCTGAAGCTCCTCCGGCAGGACGCAGAAGACGAAGGTCGCCACCACATGGTCGAAGTGGCCATCGGGAAAGCCGGTGGCCGCGAGATCCAGCACCTGGAACTCCACCGCCCGCCCCAGCCGGTCCGCCCGCCGGGCGGCGCGGCCCAGCATGGCCGGGCTGGCGTCCACCGCGGTCACGTGGGCGCCCGCTGGGTAGAAGGGGATGTTGCAGCCGGTGCCGGCCCCGGCGTCGAGGATGCGCCCGGACAGGCCCTGGAACGTGCCCCGCCGCAGGCGCCGCTTCCACATCACCTCATAGCCGAGGTCCAACGCGTCGTAGAGCGGGGCGATGCGTTCGTAGGTACGCACATAGCCGGTCTGCATGGTTCGAAGCCTCCGCCGGCGCGGCCGGCCCGCAGCGATGGCGCGGAGGGCCGGAAGCGCGTTTCGCCTGTTCTTCCTTTCATAGCAGGCGAATGTGACGGATCATCGCGCCTGGGGTCCAAAGCCCGAAACGGAATGGAGATGGCATGGATGCGCTGAACCCGGCGGCGGAGGCCCGCCGTCAGGCCGGCCTGGAAATCCAGGCGCTGGCCGAGGATTTCGAACAGAGCGACGAGGCCGCCTTCCTGCGGATGCGCATCATCGGCGGGGTGGTGGCGGGTGTGGTGACTCTGGTCCTGCTGGTGCTGCTGACCGCCGGGGCGGACTGGCGCTACCTGTTCGGCTTCTGGGTGGTGATCGTCGGCTTCATCGGAATCGGCTACGCCGTGTCCGTCTACCGCCAGCGGCAGCAGACCGCCCGGCTGCGCGCCCTGGCGAACCGCTGGCTGACCGGCGGGACGGTTCCGCCGGTCTGAGGAAAGGGCCGGTCCGCGGAGAAGGCCGGTCCGAGGGGAGACGGGGTCAGGAGGCGCGCGAGCCGCGGCGCTTGCGTCGGCGCTGGAAGCTCTGGATGCGCTCGATCACTTCGCCCATGTCGGCCGCCTCCTCGACCTCGCCGAGATGCAGGAGGACGCGGATGTATGTGTCGATCAGGCCGAGAACGGCCTCCTCGTCGGTCACGCCATAGGCCGCTTGGCCCAGGGCGTCGACGATCAGGGTCCCGCTGTCGGCCAGCGCCTCGGCCACCTCGTTGATGGCCAGGTCGAGGGCGGTGTCGTCCCCCTCCGGCGCTTCCAGCACCGGATCGAGGATGTCGGGAAAGGAAAGCCGGTCGGCGGGATAGCCAGCCATTGGCAACTCTCCAAGAAAAAACAGGGCCGTGAACCGGCCCCTGGTGCGCGCGAACGGAGGGCGGGTGTCCCCCTTCTGGTGATTCGTGGCCCGATGAAACGTGGCGGCGAGGGAAGATGGCCGCGTCAGGCGGCCATCGGCTCCACGGCGTCGGCCAGGACGTCGGCGTCCTCCGCGACGGGCAGGCCCGTCCAGGGAATCAGCTCGCGCCCGGTGTTGGCGAGGCGCTTGGCCTCCATGTGCCCGATCACCGCGGTGCCTTCCCGGGCGATCCGCAGGATGTCGCCGTCCTCCGGAACCAGCGCCCGTTCCACGCCGCAGGCGCGGGCGAGGCGGGCGTGGGCCTCCAGATGCTCCATCGTGCCGTGCACCGGCACGGAGAAGCGCGGGCGGATCAGGTCGTACATGCGGATCAGGTCGTCCCGCTTCGGGTGGCCCGACACATGCACCGGCGCGTCGGCGGGGGTCACCACCGTCACGCCCTTGGCCTTCAGATGGTCCTGCACGTCGGCCAGCACCACCTCGTTGCCGGGGATGGCGCGGGCGGAGAAGATCACCGTGTCGCCGCTCTCCAGCCACAGGTCGCGGTGGCCGTCGCGGGCGAGCCGGCTCAGCGCCGCCCGCTCCTCGCCCTGGCTGCCGGTGCACAGGAACACGAGGTTCCGGCGCGGCGTCCAGGAGGCCTCCATGATGGAGATGAACTCCGGAGCCTTTTCCAGATAGCCGCTGGCGCGGGCCGCCTTCTCCATGCGCAGCATCGAGCGGCCGACCAGCACCACCTTGCGGTCGTGGGCCGCCGCGGCCTCCGCCACCGCCTGCATGCGGGCGACGTTGGACGCGAAGCCGGTCACCGCAATGGCGCCTTTGCGCCCGGCGAAGGCCTCGATCAGGCCGGCGCGGGCATCCGCCTCCGACCCCGTGGTGCCGTCGACGTTGGCGTTGGTGCTGTCGCACATCATCGCCAGCACGCCGCGGTCGCCCAGCCGCTTCAGCGCGTCCAGGTCCATGGTCGGGCCGACCAGCGGGTGCGGGTCGAACTTCCAGTCGCCGGTGTGCAGGACCGTGCCGGCCTTGGTGTGGATCGCCACCGACACCGGCTCGGGGATCGAGTGGGTGACGGTGATGGTCTCGATGCCGAAGGGGCCGATCTCGAAGGAGGCGCCCGGCTCGAACACCCGGATGCGGGCATGGCGCAGGCCGCCGGTCTCCTTCAGCCGGTCACGGATGACGTGCGCGGCGAAGGGGGTCGCGTAGATCGGGCATTCCAGCCCCGGCCACAGATGGTGGATGGCGCCGATGTGGTCTTCATGGGCGTGGGTGACGACCAGCCCGACCACCTCGTCCATCCGCTCCTCGATGAAGGAGGGGTCGGCCATCAGGCTGTCGATGCCCGGCGCCTCGTCGCCCATGAAGGCGACGCCGGCGTCCACGATCAGCCATTTTCCGGCATGACCGTAGAGCGCCATGTTCATGCCGATGCGCGAACAGCCGCCGAGCGGGATGAACAGGATCTCGTCGTGGCCCGGCACCGGGCCGGGAACCGGAGCGCCCGGCGGACGGGTCGCCTTGGGACGCTCGTAGGGCTTGGGGTTCTGGTTCTTCTGGAAACGCGGGCCGCCGGACTTGCCGCTGCGCACATCACCAACAATCGTGTTCGGGCGGTTGCCGCCAAAATTCGAGTTCGGGCGGTTGCCGCCCTTGGGCGCCGCGCGGCGGCGCTTGTTATCAAACGTCATACGTCCTTCTTGCTTCACAACATCTCAGCCGGCATTCAACGCTGCCGGACGGGCGTGCATCGCGTGTCGATGCGGATCTCGGGGTCTCCCCGGCCATCGGCGGCGCCAGGACCGTGGGGATGGGTCGAGGCAGCCGGCCGAACCGGCCAGGGAGAGCGGTGTTCGAGCCAGTAATCCAGATGGCGACGCCGGTCAACCGCTGAATCACGACCCGGAAAGGGCTTCGCCGGTCGGTCACCCGAAGGTTACGGCCATCCGCCGGCGGTGTTGCACATATGTTTCCTTCGCGGCGGCGTTCAAGGGGCCGTTCAGGAGACGGTTCGCGCGCGGAAATCGCCGCGTCGGCGCGAAACGGCATGGGCCGCGCGGATTGCGGGGTTGCGGGCTCCCGGACGGCTTCCGGTTGGCTGGCCTGTGCGGAGCGCATGGCAAAGAGATGGCAAAGCCAGCGCCGGCCCGCGATCCTTCGGCGCCTGCCCTGTTGTTTGCGGACGCCCGGCGAACGGGCACTGTCCAAATGGGGAGCATCCCATGTCCGACTATGAATCCAGGTGGAGGAACGACCAGGGCGCCCGCCGCGACGACGACCGGTGGGAGCGCGACCGCGGACGCGGCGAAAGCCGCGAGTGGAGCGCCGGTTCCCACCAGAACCGCGGCCGGGACGAGTTCGGTCAATCGAATTGGGGCCAATCCGGATCAGGTCAGGCCGGCCGTTCCGGCATGATGGGCGGCGGCCGCCAGCCGGGCTATGGTTATGAGGGCCAGGGCCGCGAAGGCTTCGATTACGGCCGCGACTATTGGCGCCAGCAGGAAGGCCGGGGCGACTACGGCCAGGGTTCCTATGGCCAGGGCTCCTATGGTCAGGGCTCCGGCAACCGCGATTACGGGCGCTCCGATTATGGCCGCTCCGATTATGGCCGCGACTACGGGTCCCGAGGCTCCTTCGGCCAGGGCCAGCGCGACTGGCGCTCCCGCGATGACCGCCAGAACTACGAAGACCGTGGCGACTACGGCCAGGACTTCGGTTACCGCGGCGGCTTCGGCCGCTCCGATTACGGCAGCGGGGCCTATGGCGGCCGCGATTACGGCAGCCGCGACTACGGCGGCATGGACTACGGCTCCGGCTCCCGCGGCTATGGGAACCGGGACTACAGCAGCCGCGATTACGGCAACCGCGACTATGGCCGGATGGGCTACGGCGGCGGAAGCGGCTACGGCCGCAACGAGGACCGCGGATTCTTCGAACGGGCGGGCGACGAGGTGGCCTCCTGGTTCGGTGACGAGGACGCGGAACGCCGCCGCCGCATGGACGCCCGCAACGACGATCCCGGCGCCCAGCACCACCGGGGCCGCGGGCCGCGCGGCTACACCCGCTCCGACGACCGCATCCGCGAGGATGTGAACGACCGCCTGACCGACGATCCCTACATCGACGCGTCGGAGATCGACGTGACCGTCAGCAACAGCGAGGTCACGCTGAGCGGCACGGTGGGCGACCGCCGGACCAAGCGCCGCGCCGAGGACATGGCCGAGACCATCTCCGGCGTCCGCCACGTGCAGAACAACCTGCGCGTCCGCGAGCAGACCTTCGGCGGCACCGGCACCACCGCCGGTGCGTCGGCGATGGCCGGGCTCGGCACCACCGGGTCCTCGAACACTGGCATGAGCGGCACCGGCATGAGCGGGTCCACGACGGGCACGTCGAGCACCTCCGGGACCGGCATGTCCGGCACCGGGATGAGCGGAACCTCCGGCAGTTCGGACAGCACCAGCCGCACCGGCGCCTCCAGCACCACCACGGGCACCACCACGGGCAGCAGCACGACCGGCAGCAACATCCGCTGACCGTTCCCGCCTGACCGTACCCGACGCGCCCCTCCCGCCTTCACCGGCGGGAGGGGCTTTTCCTGTCCGGCGTCAGTCGCCGTCCTGGCGTTGCTCCGCAGGCTTCTCGGCGCGGGTCAGGTTGAAGGCGGTGTTGATCAGCGCGATGTGCGAGAAGGCCTGCGGGAAGTTGCCGACCAGCCGCTTCGCCGACGTGTCGTACTCCTCCGACAGCAACCCCAGATCGTTGCGCAGGGCGAGCAGCCTGTTGAACAGCGCCTCGGCCTCCGCCTTGCGCCCCTGCAGCACATAGACGTCGGCCAGCCAGAAGGAGCAGGCGAGGAACACCCCTTCCCCGTTGGGCAGCCCGTCGTCGGTCCTCTCCGTCCGGTAGCGCAGGACGAGCCCGTCCTGAAGCAATTCCTCCTCGATGGCCGCGACCGTGCCCTGGATTCGGGGATCGTCCACCGGCAGGAAGCCGACCATCGGCAGCATCAGCAGAGCCGCATCGACATGGCTGGCCCCGTAATGCTGAACGAAGCTGTTTCGCTCCTTCGAGAAGCCGTGGGCACAGACATCCTCGAAGATGGCCTGCCGCAGCGCCTTCCAGCGCTCCAACGGGGCGTCCAGGCCGAACTTCTCCGCGCTCTTCACCATGCGGTCCACGGCGACCCAGGCCATCACCTTGGAATGGGTGAAATGCTGCGTCCCGCCGCGCACTTCCCAGATTCCCTCATCGGGCTGGTCCCACACCGATTCCATGTGGTCGAGCAAGGCGCACTGGACGTGCCAGGCCTCCGGCTGGATCTCGATGCCGCGCATCCGCGCCTGGTGCGCCGCGTCCATCATCTCGCCATACACGTCGAGCTGGAGCTGCGGGGCCGCGGCGTTGCCGACGCGGACCGGGCTGGCGCCTTCGTAGCCCGGCAGCCACGGCACCTCCCATTCCAGCAGGCGCCGCTCTCCGGCGATGCCGTACATGATCTGGATCTGCTGCGGGCTGCCGGCGATGGTGCGCATGCCCCAGTCGCGCCAGTCGCGCGCCTCCTGCAGATAGCCGGCGTTCATCAGCGCCAGCAGCGTCAAGGTGGCGTCGCGCAGCCAGCAATAGCGGTAGTCCCAGTTGCGCACCCCGCCCAGTTGCTCGGGAAGCGAGGTGGTCGGCGCCGCGACGATGCCGCCGGTCGGCCGGTAGGTCAGCGCCTTCAGCGTGACCAGGGAACGCACCACCGCGTCCCGCCAGGGGCCGCCGTAGGCGCAGCGCCCGCTCCACTCCTCCCAGAACCGCTCGGTCTCCGCCAGGGCCTGCTCGGCGTCGACCGGCTCAGGCAAAGGCAGGTGCGAGGGAGAATAGGTCATCACGAAGCTGAGGCTCTCGCCATCCGCCACGGTGAAATCGGCGACCGTGCTCAGATCCTCGCCGTGGATCGGGGCGCTGGTGTGCAGGACGACCATGTCCGGCCCGGCGATGGCGCGCAGCGTGCTCGGGCCGATCCGCGTCACCCACGGCACGACGTGCCCGTAGCCGAAGCGCAGGGTCAGGTCCATCCGCATGGCGACGCGCCCGCGCCGCCCGCGCAGGATGCGCACGACATCCGACGCCTCGCCGCGCGGCGGCATGAAGTCGATCATGGTGACGGCGCCCTCGGCCGTCTCGAACTCCGTCTCCAGGATCAGGCTGTCGCCGCGGTAGCGCCGGGTCGTGCGGGCGTCGGGGTCGCTCGGGCGCAGCAGCCAGCGCCCGTTCTCCGGCGTGCCGAGAAGTGCCGCGAAGCAGGCGTCGGAATCGAAGCGCGGCCAGCACAGCCAGTCGATGGAACCTTCGGCGGACAGCAGGGCTGCGGTTTCGCAGTCTCCCAGAAGGGCATAATCCTCGATGCGGGAGGCCATGGCACGCTCTCGAACGATTGGGGATGTGCTCTTGGGCAACGGCCCGCGGCGGTTCCGGTTCCCTTCGGCCGAGGCCCCGCCCAGACCAAGGTCGGTCATCCGGTTTGACGATTCTGGCCGCCGGTCCCGCGTGGTAGCGTTTTCGCCCGCCTTTCCGATCCGCCCCTCCGATCCGCCTCGCCGCGGACGACGCCGCGAGGCCATCATGGACACCGGACGCGCCACAGCCCGGCGGCACGCACCCCGCCCTGCCCGCCTCGCGACGATTCCTCTCTGTGCCGCTCTTGTGCTGGCCGGGCTTGCGACGGCGGCGGCGGGAACGGAGCCTCCCACCGTCTCCCTGCGGCCCGGCGCCGACATCCAGGCGGCGGTGGACCGCCATCCTCCCGGCACGCGCTTCCGGCTGGAGGCCGGCGTCCACCGCCTGCAATCCATCGTTCCGAAGGACGGCAACCGCTTCTCGGGCGCACCCGGCGCCGTGTTGAGCGGCGCGCGGCGGCTCACCGCCTTCGTCCGCCACGGCTCCGTCTGGATCGCCCGCGGACAGACCCAGGAGGGCCGGGTCAACGCGGCGGAGTTCTGCCGCCCGGGCTTCCCCCGCTGCGCCCGCCCGGAGGACCTGTTCATCGACGACGCGCCGCTGCTGCATGTCGGCAGCCGGGCCGCCGTCGGGCCGGGACGCTGGTTCTTCGATTACGGCGCCGACGAGATCGTGATCGGCGACGATCCCGCCGGGCGCACCGTCGAGACCAGCGTCACCCCCCGCGCCTTCGGGGGCACGGCGTCGGGCGTCGTGATCGAGGCGCTGACCATCGAGAAATACGCCGCCCCCATCCAGGCCGCCGCCGTGGACGCGGAGTTCGGCCCCGGCTGGACCGTCCGCAACAGCGTCCTGCGCCTGAACCACGGGGTCGGCGTCAACGCCGGCAACGGCAGCCGCATCCTCGGCAACCGCATCCTCGACAACGGCCACGCCGGCTTTTCCGGTTCGGGGACGGATTTTCTGATCGCCGGCAACGAGATCGCCCGCAACGGCTATGCCGGCGTCGATTTCCATTGGGAGGGCGGCGGCGGCAAGATCACCGAATCCGCTGGCGGCGGGCTCCTCCGCGGCAATTGCGTCCACGACAATGTGGGGGCCGGACTCTGGGCCGACATTGATGTCCACCGGCTGGTGATCGAGGACAATCTGGTCTTCGGCAACGCCGACAACGGCATCACCTACGAAATCAGCTACGACGGGGTGATCCGCGGCAACCGGGTCGCCGACAACGGGCAGCGCGGCCAGGGCTGGTTCTGGGGGGCCCAGATCCTAATCTCCAGCGCGCGCGGCGTGAAGGTCTACGGCAACGACATCGACGTGCCGGCCGGCTACGGCAACGCGGTGACGGTGGTGTCCCAGGACCGCGCGCCCTACACCCCCGCGGTCGGCAACGAGATTTTCGACAACCGCATCGTCATCCGCAACGCCGACGCGCGCGTTGGCGCCGTTACCGACGTGGACACCGACAACGCGGCGGTCGCCGCCGGCAACCGGCTCTACGGCAACCGCTACCATCTGGCCGATCCGGGGGAGCGGGTCTGGTTCTGGAACGACGCGGAGGCCGACTGGAACGCCATCCGCGCCCAGGGGCAGGAGACGGCAAGCGTCGTCCAGGGCGGCCTTCCCCCGAAGACGCCGCTGGCCTGCCCCTCGGGGATGCTGACGGAAGGAAAACGCTGATCGAGCGCCTCCATTTTACTTCCATAGAGAGAAAGTCTATCAGGACCCATCAATCAAAAATCCGCAAAGCACTGTTACAATTTTGAAAAACTTACTAATTTGGAGGTATTTTGCGGATATCAGCGTACAGTATTATGATCTTGTTTGCGATTGACGGTCAAAAACTCCTGGGATGTTATAGCATGGAAGCAGTCGCAAGATCCTCTCGCGGCATCGCTTTCCCTCGCGATCCGGTTCACTTGACCGAACAGGGCCAAAGTCTTCGCAACAGTGATGTTGACGGCGATGTTGGCGGCGGTCCTGGCCAGCTCCGCGGTTCGGCGTGTCCATGGCGTGTGGCAGAAGGAGGTCTTGTATGTTGCCGTGCAAAGACGGAGCGCGCTCGCCCGACGCCGCCCGCCGCACCCCATCCTTCACGACCATCACGCCCAACCGCATCCTGGCCGCCTTTCCCCTGGCCGCCGCCCCGATGAACGATTCCGGCCCGCTCGGCTCCTATTACCGGATGTCCGGCGGCGGACGGCCCCTGGGGGAGGATCAGATCGTCACCGCCATCCTGCACGACGAGACGCCGCTCACCCGGGAAAGCCTGTCCACCAGCCTGAACCTGTGCGGCCGGGGGGTACGGGTGCTGACGGCGGCGTCCCTGGCCGATCTGGAAAGCGTGGTGCGGCGGGACGGCGCGCCGGACGTGGCGCTGGCCAATTTCAGCGGGCGGCTCGCCTCCGATCCGGAGTTCCGGCCGAGGCTGGCCGAGCTTCTGGAGGTGCTGGGCGGCATTCCGCTCATCATGCTGTCGGATTCCGACGAGACGGCGACCGCGCTGGAGGCCATCCGGCAGGGCGCGCACGGCTACATCTCCACCACCGTCGGACTCACCATGGCGCTGGAGGCGATCCGTCTGGTGGCGGCCGGCGGCATCTTCGTTCCGGCGACCATCCTGCACCGGCTGATCCTGGAGCAGGGCACGGTGACGGAGCCGCTGCTTCACGCCGCGTTATCCGTGCCGGCGCCCGCGGTCAACGGCAAGCCCCACCTGACCCAACTGACCCCGCGCCAGATCGCCGTCCTGGAATGCCTTCAGGAAGGCAAGCCGAACAAGGTCATCGCCCACCAGCTGGGCATGCGGGAAAGCACCGTCAAAGTGCATGTGCGGAACATCCTGCGGCGGCTCGGCGCCACCAACCGGACGGAAGCGGTCTGCCGCGTCATGCGCGAGGAGGAGTGATGCCGCCGAGCGGAGGTTCCGACTTGCGCTCGACGGCAAGGGCCGTGACGGCGGCCGCGCAGGCCGCCTGAGGGCGAGCGAAAACCTGATGGGTCAGGATTCACGCTCGGCGGTATGAGCCGGCGCAGCAAAACGCAGGAAAATGGCGCGGGGGCGCCCCGCACCGTTTTCCCGCGCCCCTTCGTCCGTCAGGGACCGTCCGCTCAGGGCTGATTCGACTCCAGGGGCGCGCCGCGGGACAGATGGGCGTGCGCCATGAAGGCGGCCTCCGTCCGGTTGGTGGCGCCAAGCTTCTTGAGCACATTGCGCACATGGGCCTTGGCGGTGTTCTCGCACATGCCCAGCATGTAGGCGATGAGCTTGTTCGACTTGCCCTCGCGCATGCAGGTCAGCACGGCCATTTCCCGCGGCGTCAGCCCGCCGATCCGGTCGGTCACCGGCAGGTCGGCGCCCGGCGGCGGCGGCGGGACGGCGATGCCGCCGGGCACCGGCGCGATCAGCGATTGCAGCGACGTGGCCGGCACGAAGGTGCCCCCGGCGGCGACCAGCCGGATCGCCTCCAGCATGACCCCCAGCCCGAGGCTGGGCACGATGTAGCCGCGCACGCCCAGGCGCAGGCTTTCCAAGATCATCCCGCCGTCGTCGCGGTCGGAGATGATCACCAGCGGCACCGGCAGGCAGGCCGACACGGCGTCGCGGATGGCCGCGCACAGGACGTCGTTCAGCCCTGTCTGCGCACCGATGTTGCACAACACGACCTCCGGCCGCCCGTCCCGCGCCAGGACACCGGCGGCGTCCCTCAGCGAGGCCACCGACCGCACGGTCATGTCCCGGCACAGCGTGCCGAGCCCGAGCGAGAAACAGTCCCGCGTCAGGCTGTTCGGGTCGGCCAGGACCACGGCGATGCCTGGAGCGATGCCCGGCACGATCCCTGGGGCGATCCCTGATTGATGTTCGATGTCCGTCGTCATCCGCTCCCCCTTTTCGGTCAAACGCCAATTCTTCCCATCTCTTCAAACCAGGATTGCGGACCGCGATCCGCCATCGCCGGGGAGAGGGGTTTCAATTTTCGGGTGAGCGCGTCCGCTCGCGGATACTCGGAAAGATTTCATTTTTTTCATTCTCAGCGCCTTTCCCTGCCGACCGGTTGGCGTGTTTCTGTTGGAAGATCATCAGGAATGCTTGCGCGATTTGCATTTGATGTTTCCAACGTTACCAGAACAACAGGCCCGGTAAATACGCACTTCGACGCAAAGTTGTGACAGGTCCGCGTTTTAGTCCGTACCTATTTCGGCGCCCTTCGGGCCGTCTTCCCCAGGGATCGTACGCCTTTGTGCGGAGGGGAAGGCGTAGACCGTGCACTGAGCCTCATCCCGCGACCGGGCCGGATGGGGCCTCCGGCCTGCCGGCTTCTCTTTGGCGCCCGAAAGAACAGTCCCGAATGGCGCAAGTCAGGGTGCGGCACGCTCTGACCAATGGAAAAATCAGGGAGACAAAACGCTGCGCTTCCGGATGTCCACCACCGGAACCTCACCGAAATACACGAATTTCGACGGGAAGTGTTTCAAATAGGAGGTAAAGGCGAGGGCCGTCCTGGTTATTTCTGCACGGGATTGACGTTGACCGTCGCAAGGGTGCAGTGCAGCATCGGGTTTGGGAAACCGGTCGGGAGACATTCTTCATGGCATCGAACGGGAAGCCGGCTCCATCACCCCGCGGCGGTGCACACGCTCCCGGTTCGGTCGCCGGTTCAATGCCTGATTCAGTGCCCGGTTCGATGAACGAGCATCGGGGCGTCGCGGCCCTTCTTCTCGATGACACCCCCCTGACCCGCGAATGCCTGTCCGCCGGCCTCAGCCTGCGGGATCCGTCCCTCCAGGTGCGGACCGCGGCCTCCCTCGACGAGGCGAAGGCGATCCTCGCCGCCGGAGCCCGGCCCGCCGTCGTGCTGTGCAACATCGCCAGCCTGACTCCGCCCGGAGGCAGCGTCCTTGTGACGCTGCGCGGCCTTGCCGGTGCCTTCGGCGGCACGCCGCTGGTCGTCCTGTCCGACGGCGATGAGGCGGATCTGCCGCTGGAGGCCAGCCGTCTGGGCGTGCGGGGGTGCCTTCCGACCAGCGTCGGTCTCGCCGTCGCCCGCGAGGCGGTCCGTCTGGTGGCCGGCGGCGGGACCTTCTTCCCCTCCCCCTTCCTGAACCGCCTGCTGCAGCGTGGCGAGGCCACGGAGGACGACCCGCCCGCGCCGTCCGGCGGGGCGGCGCTGACCGCGCGTCAGCGCGGCGTGCTGCAACGGCTTCGCGAAGGGAAATCGAACCGCGTCATCGCGCAGGAGCTGGGGATCAGCGAGAACACCGCGAAGGTCCATGTCCGCGGCATCCTGCGGGCGCTGGGCGCCTCCAACCGCGCCGAAGCCGTGCGCAAGGCGTGGCAGCCGGCCGAACCGCCCGCTCGCGAGCCGATCAGCGGGAATCGGAGCCGGGATCCGGACTGACCGTGCCGCCTTTATGAATCAGCCGCAGGGCGGCGATCACCTCGGCCAGCGGCATCCGTCCGCTCAGCACCCCACGCAGCCCGAGACGGGTCGCGGCGGCGGCCACCGCCACACCGGGACGGTCGGCCAGAACCGCCACGGGAGGATGAGGCGGGCCGCCGGACAGCGCGTCCAGCAACTGTCCGATGCCGCCCTTGGCCGGGTCGGCGCGCCCGATGCTCACCAGAACCACATCGGCGCCGCGCAGGGCGGCGGGAAGGTCGGCCAGCGCCGTGCTGCTGCGCTGGTGGCTGGCCGCCACGTCCGGCGCGAAGGCGTTGATCGCCGCGGCGAGGCTTTCGCCGAACAGCGTGCGGTCGTCGATCAGCAGCACGGCGATCGGCGTCCGCCCGCCGGTCCGTTCATCGGAACGGGGAGGATGGGCGCCGCCCCGCGCGCCGGCGGGCGCACGGGGCATGAAGTCTCGACGGATGCCGGCCAACGCGTCCAACCCGAACATGGCTGTGTCTTTCGGAATCGGGAGATCCCAGCCGGCCCCCGCGCCGGGCCGCCGCCGCCGGAGCGGGGACGGCCCGGTCAGGGCACCGGTGCGTGGCCGGAGTCCACGGGCACCGAGCCCGCGTCAATCCGCCAGGTCGGAAGCGGCGGCCGCGAGCTGTCCGGAGAAGGGCAGGACACAGGCGTCACCCGCGAAGCTGTTGCTGAGGAGCATCGCCTCCGCCGCCTTGCGCCGCTTCGCCGCGTCGGGCCGCACATCGCGCCGCCCCACGGAGCCATAATGGAACCCCGCCGCCGCCATGGCGGCCGGGTCGTAGACGTTGCGCAGATCGACCATCACCGGGCGGCGCATCATGCTGCGGACGCGGCCCAGATCCAGCGCGCGGAACTCGTTCCATTCCGTCAGGATGGCGACGCAGTCGGCCTCGGCAAGCGGGGCGTAGGCATCGTCGTGCCAGACCACGCCGGGCAGCAGGTGGCGCCCTTCCTCCATGCCGGCGGGATCGTAGGCGTGGACCGTGGCGCCGGCCTGCTGAAGCAACGGAATGATCTCCAGGCTCGCCGCCTCGCGCATGTCGTTGGTGTCGGGCTTGAAGGTGATGCCCAGCACGGCGATGCGCTTGCCCGCCGCGTCCGGCCCGCAGGCCTGGAGGATCCGCCCGGCCATCAGCCGCTTGCGCGCCCGGTTCACGTCCACCACCGTTTCGATCAGCCGCACCGGCGCGCCGTGCTGCCGCCCGGTGCGCACCAGCGCCTCGGTGTCCTTGGGGAAGCAGGAACCGCCGAAGCCCGGCCCGGCGTTCAGGAAGGGACGCCCGATGCGCCCGTCCAGCCCCATCCCCGCCGCCACGTCCTGCACGTCGGCCCCCACCCGCTCGCACAGGTCGGCCACCTCGTTGATGAAGGTGATCTTGAAGGCGAGGAAGGCGTTGGCCGAGTATTTCGTCAGCTCCGCCGTCTCGATCCCGGTGCGCACGAAGGGCGTCCCGGCGCGGATCAGCGGCTGGTAGAGGGTGTCCATCACCACCCGCGCCCGCTCGGAGTCGGCGCCGATCACCACGCGATCGGGCTGCATGAAGTCTCCGATGGCCGAGCCTTCGCGCAGGAATTCCGGGTTGGACACCACGTCGAACTCGGCGCGCGGGTTGATGTCGCGCACGATGGCGGCAACATGGCGCCCGGTGCCGACCGGCACCGTCGATTTGGTGACGATGACGGTGTAGCGGGACATCGTCCGCGCGATCTCCGCCGCCGCCGCGTGGACATAGGTCAGGTCGGCCCCGCCGTCACCGGGGCGGGAGGGGGTGCCGACCGCGATCAGCACCACGTCGGCCCCCTCCATGGCGACCGCGAGGTCGGAGGTGAAGGACAGACGCTCCGCCGCCATGTTGCGCGCCACGAGGACGTCGAGGCCGGGCTCGTAGATGGGGATCTCGCCGCCCCTCAGGCGCCGGATTTTCGTTTCGTCCTTGTCCACACAGCACACGTCGATGCCGAATTCGGCAAAGCAGGCGCCGGACACCAAGCCGACATAGCCGGTCCCCACAACCGCGATCCGCATTCTTCCACTCCTGTTGCTTGATGGCGTTGCCGAAGCCATCCCTGGCCGGCTCGAAGGTTGGCCGGCTTGAAAATTGACCGTCAGGCCACGGCGCGCTCTGCCATGCCGTTCGCTTGGCCGCTCGGCTGGACATCGTCCCGGCCGTTCTCGCGCAAAGCCCAGCGCACGGTTTCCGCCAGCCCCTGCTCCAACCGCGTGCGCGGCGTCCAGCCGAGCACCGCCCCGGCGTAGGTCACGTCCGCCTGCACGCTGCGCTGTTCGCCCGGACGTTCGGGGTGGTAGAGCACGGGATGGTCGGCCCGCGTGCGCCCCAGCGCCCCCAGCGCGAGGTCGGCCAGTTCGCTGATGCTGGTCTGCCGCCCGCTGCCGAGGTTGAAGATCCTGCCGTGGCTGGCCGGGTTGTCGAGCGCGCCGACCCAGGCGTCCACCACGTCGTCGATGAAGACGAAGTCGCGGGTCTGCTTACCGTCGCCGTAGATGCGGATCGGTTCGCCGCGGATGATGTTGCCCAGGAAGATGCCCAGCACCCCCTGATAGGGGTTGTCCACCGCCTGCCGTGGCCCGTAGACGTTGTACATGCGGAAGGAGGTGACGGCCAGACCGCCCGGCAGGTCGGGCCGCGCCGCGGTCAGATGGACGTAGCGCTCGCCCGCGTATTTCGTCACCCCGTAGTAGGACACCGGGGAGCAGGGGGTGTCTTCCGGCGTCGGCACCACCTCGGCGTTGCCGTAGGCGCTCATCGAGCTGGCGTAGAGAAGGCGCTTCACCCCGCGCTCCACGCACTGCTGGAGGACGTTCACCGTCCCCTCCACGTTGGTGCGCAGGTCGCCGACCGGGTTGCTGAAGGCGCGGATGATCGACACCTGCCCGGCGATGTGGATGACCGCGTCGGGCACCTCCTCGAACGCCGCATCGAGGTCGGCGGGGTTGGTGACGTCGCCGCGGATGTAGCGCACCTCCGCCGGTACGTTGGAGCGCAGCCCGGTGGACTCGTTGTCGATCACCGTCACCCGGTGGCCCAGCGACACGAGGCGGTGCGTGATGTGGGAGCCGATGAACCCGGCCCCGCCCGTTACAAGAACGTCCATTGATTCCTCCACCGCACAGGAATGGGATTACGCGCTGAGGGCGATGCGGCCCGCTTCCAACTGGGTCTGGTCCGTGGGCAGGCCGTTCTGCGCGAGATAGCGCTCCGCCCAGTCCCACAGGCGGCGGATGCCGGTGTCGCGGTCAACCTGCGGGCGCCAGCCGAGGACCTGCTCCGCCTTGCGGATGTCGCTGACGTAGCAGGGCTGGTCGCCGGGCCGCCAATCGGAGAAGTCGGCCTCCACCGGCGCGCCGCGCAGGGTGGACAGCATCTCCCCGAACTCGCGCCAGACCGAGATGGTGTTCTCCGGCCCGCCGCCGATGTTGAAGACCTGCCCGCGGCTGACCTCGATCTTCTCGGTGGCGAGGCGGAAGGCGCGCACGAGATCTTCCACGAACAGCACGTCGCGCACCTGCATGCCGTCGCCGTAGATGTGGATCGGACGCCCGCTCAGCGCCGAGATGATGAAATGCGCGACCCAGCCCTGGTCCTCGTTGCCGAACTGGCGCGGGCCGTAGATGCAGCTCATCCGGAAGACGACGGTCGGCAGGTCGTAGATGCGGGCGTAGTCGCGCACATACTGGTCCGCCGCCCCCTTGGAGCAGCCGTAGGGCGAATGGAAGTCCAGCGGCTCCGCCTCCGAAACGCCGAGCGGGCGGTCCGCGAAGCGGTAGCGGCTGCCGGTCTGTTCCACCGCCACATGCTCCAGCCCGCCATAGACCTTGTTGGTCGAGGTGAAGACCACCTTCGGCGGAGTCTTCATGCGGCGCGCCGCCTCCAGCACGTTGAAGGTGCCGAGCGCGTTGATGTCGAAGTCGGTGCGCGGGTCGTCCAGTGACGAGGTCACCGCGACCTGCCCGGCAAGGTGGTAGACCTCCTCCGCCCCGGCCATGCAGGATTTGACGGCGGCGAAGTCGCGCACGTCGGCCTTCATGAAGGTCAGGCGGGAGCCGGCGTTGAGGGTCTGCAGCCACGCCGCGTTGCGCTCGCTGCCCGGCCGCAGCAGGGCGTCCAGGACGACGACGTCGCGCCCGTCCTCCAGCAGGTTCTTGACCAGATTGCAGCCGACGAAGCCGGCCCCGCCGGTCACGAGCGTTTTGCCTTCCATAGGATTCTTCTCCATTGCTGCGGCTTTTACCGGTTGGGCAGAGGGTGTCAGGCGGGGTTCAGGCGGCCTTGAGGACGGCGGCGCCCGCCGGGCGGCGGATCACAGCGTCGTAGAGCCGGTGGGTCTCGGCGGCGGCGGCGGCCCAGTCGAAGCGCTGGGCGGCGCGCAGGCGGCCGTGGCGGCCCATCCGCGCCATCCGCTCGGGATCCGTGGCGAGCTGCTCGACGGCGGCGCGCAGGGCCAGCGCGTCGCCCGGCTCGACGATCACCGCGCAGCCGTCGTCGACCTGATACGGGATGCCGCCGACCCGGCTCGCCACCACCGGGACGCCGAAGGCCATCGCCTCGAGGATCACGTTGGGGAAGGTGTCGGCCAGGGTCGGGAAGACGAACAGATCGGAGCGGCGGAACATGGCCGCGACCTCCGCCTCGGCCAGATTGCCGGTAAGGTGGATGGTCTGGCCCGGCCCGCAGCGGCGCTGGTACGCCTCGTAATCGACGAAGTCGCGCTTCTCGCCGCCGACGATCAGGCGGAACGGCATCGACAGGCCGACGAAGGCGTCGAGCAGCACGCCCAACCCCTTGTTGGCCGTGTGGTTGGCGAGGAAGAAGGCGGTGAATGGACCGCCGTCCTCCTTGCGCTCCGGGATGCCGAACTTGCCGTGAATGTCGCGGTCCGCCGGGGTCGGCGCGCCCCAGTCGTTCGGGCGGTCCACGCCGTAGGGAATGACGGCGATGTCGCCCCCGGTGAAGCCGAAGTTCCGGACGATGGGCAGGTCCACCGGGGAGATTGCGCAGATGGCCGCCGCGTTGCGGACGACGTAGCGGACCGGACGGTCGATCAGCAGGTCCCAGGCCAGCCGCCGCGCCGCGTCCATACGCCGGAAGGCCGCCGGGTTGCCGATCTCCACGAAGCCGTGGGTGGACACCACGTAGGGCACGCCCTTCGCCACGCAGGCGCGGGCCACCCGCATCATCTCCAGCGCCGGGATCGGGTTGTGGATGTGCACCAGATCGTAGGAGCCATGGCGGATCAGCGCCGGGATGCTCGACTGGTAGAACAGGGTCTTCGCGCGGTTGGGCAGCACGGAATCGAGCCCGACGAAGGGGCTTGAGGTCCGGACTTCGATCCGTTCGCCCGGCTTGCCGGGGTCCATCGGCACCCGGCTCGCCATGCCCATGTTCGCGATGTCGATGCGACCGTGCGCCTGCAGCGCGACGCTCAGCTTCTCCGCCGCCTTGCTGGCGCCGCTGACCGCCAGATGCGGCGGCACGACGATCGCCGACAGGATCTTCAGGCTCATTGCAGGAATCCCCGACTGTCATGGAGGCGCGGACCGCAGCGGTCGCGGCTCAAGGCATTGTTCCGAGGTTGCTCAGGTAAATCCGCCGATACCATGCCGTTTCATTTTAAAACGGCGGACAAAACCAGCATCTGACGGTGTTTCATTTATAAAAACGCTTGTTTTGTTTGGCAACTGCGAAGCACCGGCAAGCCTCTAGCCAAATCGAAGCTCTCCTTTCGGGCGGCGCGCCTGGCCGCTGCGGACCAGCGGCATTTGCACCGCCTGACAGGCCAGCAGGAACAGGAAAGCCGGATTCAGCATGACGTAGCGCCGCCACAGCCGCCGCGGTTCGGTGGACAGCCGGAACAGCCATTCCAGGCCGGAATTCTGCATCCACATCGGCGCCTGCGGCTGTTTCCCGGCGATGAAGTCGAAGGCCGCGCCGACCGCGATCAGCGGCATCGACAGCGCCGCCTTGTGCTCATAGACCCAGGTCTCCTGGCGTGGGCAGCCCAGCCCGACGAAGACGATGCGGGCGCCGGACTCCATGATCTCGCGGTCCACCGCCGCGCGCTCCTCGGCGCTCAGGGTGCGGAAGGCGGACGGGCGGGCCCCGGCAATGATCAGGCCAGGGAAGCGCTCCATCAGCGCCGTGGTCAGCGTGTCGAGCAGCCCCGCCGTGGCGCCGTAGAGGTAGATGGGCAGCCCCCTCGCCGCCGCCGCCGCGCAGGTGCGCAGCATCAGGTTCGGGCCGTAGACGCGGTCCGGCAGAGCGGCGCCGTGCAGCCGGTTCAGCGCCCAGCGCACCGGCTGGCCGTCCGGAGTCACGAGGTCGATGGCGTTCAGGCGGTAGCGGTGCTCGGGGTCGAGCGCCCCGGTCATCACGCCATGGACGGCGAGCGCACTGGCCGCGAAGGGCTTCCGCTGCTCCGCCGCGTCGATGATGGCGTGCACGCCGGCCTCGTAATCGACGGCGTTGACATAGACGCCGAGCACTTCCTTTTTCCCATGGTCGATCATGCCACGGCCTCCACGCGCCAGCGGCGCCGATTGCTGTCGTGAATATCGGTGAGGATGTTGCGGACGTCGTGCCGGATGTCCCAGGACGGGTAGTGGGAGCGGAACCGGCCGAGCGAGCTGACCCACCAGATGTGGTCGCCGATGCGGTTGGCTTCCTTGAAGGCCAGATCCATCGGGCGCCCGGTGATCTCCTCGCACAGCGCCACCGCTTCCAGGATGGAGCAGTTGCTCGCCCGCCCGCCGCCGATGTTGTAGACTTCGGCGCTGCGCGGCGCGTCGTAGAACGCCTGGAAGGCGGCGATCAGGTCGTTGCTGTGGATGTTGTCGCGGACCTGCTTGCCCTTGTAGCCGATCACGTCGTAGCGGGTGCCGGTGACGGCGCAGCGCATCAGATAGGCCAGGAAGCCGTGAAGCTGCGTCGGCGAATGGTTCGGCCCGGTCAGGCAGCCGCCACGGAAGCACACCGTCTTCATCCCGAAATAGCGGCCGAATTCCTGCACCAGCACGTCGGCCGCCACCTTGGAGGCGCCGAACAGGCTGTGCAGGGTGGCGTCGATCGACATGTCCTCGGCGATGCCGCCGGCGTAGCGGTTGGACGGGTCGATCTCGTAGCGCGTCTCCGTCTCGATCAGCGGCAGGCGGTTCGGCGTGTCGCCGTAGACCTTGTTGGTCGAGGTGAAGATGAACACGGCGTCCGGGCAGTGCCGCCGCGCCGCCTCCAGCAGGTTCAGCGTGCCGTTGGCATTCACCGAGAAATCCATCTGCGGATCGCGCGCCGCCCAATCGTGCGAGGGCTGGGCCGCCGTGTGGATGATCAGGGAGATGGCCGAACCGTGCCGCTCGAACAGCGCGTCGATGGCCGCGGCGTCGCGGATGTCGATGGCGTGGTGGCGGTAGCGCTGGCGCAGCGTCTGCTCCAGGGTCTGGCGCTGCCACGCGGTCGAGGCCTCGTCGCCGAAGAAGGTGCGCCGCATGTCGTTGTCGATGCCGACGACGTCCATTCCCAGCGCACCGAAATGCAGGCAACTCTCCGAGCCGATCAATCCGCAGGAACCGGTGACAAGGGCGACGGACATGGCGTCAAACTCCTTCGCGGTTTGTTTGTTGGTTCAGCAGGGGCGTCTTCGTCAGTAGGCGTTGCGGTCCCAAAAAAGGAGGAGGGCGGTGCGCACCATGATTTCGGCGTCCAGCCCGAGGGACCAGTTGTCGACGTAGTAGAGGTCGTGTTCGACGCGGCGGGCGGCGGTGTGGAGGTTGTCGATCTCGCCACGCAGCCCGTTCACCTGCGCCCATCCGGTGATTCCGGGACGGACCCGGTGGCGGCAGGCGTAGTTCTCCACCGCCTCGTGGTACAGCACGTCCCCAGCCTTCATGGCGACGGGATGGGGTCGCGGCCCGACGATGGACATGTCGCCGCGCAGCACATTGAAGAGCTGCGGCAGTTCGTCGATGCTGGTGCGGCGCAGGAAGCGCCCGACGCGCGTCACCCGCGGGTCGTTGCGCACCGTCCGCTGCGCGCCCGACTGGTCGCCGCGGTCGGTGTGCATCGTGCGGAACTTCCAGATCTCGAATTCCTCGTTGTTGAAGCCGAAGCGCTTCTGGCGGAACAGCACCGGGCCGGGGCTTTCCAGCTTGATGGCCGCCGCGGCCAGCAGCAGCACCGGCGCCAGGACCGCCAGCGCCGCGCCGCCGATCAGCAGATCCTCCGACCGCTTCAGCACGCCGCGCCAGCCGGCCAGCGGGTGATGGATGACGCCGAGCAGCGGAATGCCCGCCGTCGCATCGACCGACAGGCCCGCGGTGCGGGCGATCAGCCGGTGCGGCAGCAGGCGGACGTCCACCGCGAGGACGCGCAGCCGTTCCAGGATGTCGGTGATCTCGGCCTCGGCGCTCCAGGGCAGGGCCACCACCACGAGGTCGATGCGGTTCTTGCGCACCTGCTCGACCAGCCCGGCCACACCCCCCAGCACCGGCACGCCGGCCATCCGGGCGGTACTCAAGGGCGGGGCGGTGACGGACGACGGCCGGTCCGCCGCAGTGGATACCGCGCCGATCACCTGATAGCCCGCCCCCTCCGTCCGCTGGAGCCGGTCCAGCCACTCGAAGGCCAAATCGTTGGTGCCGACCAGCAGGGTCCGCTGCCGCAGACCGCCGGCCAGGTTCCAGCCGCGCGCCAGCCGGAGGACCAGACTGCGCAGCGCCGTCAGCCCGAACAGGCCGAGCCCGTACCACAACCACAGCGTCCCAGCCGCCGCCGTGTCGAACCGCCGCAAGTCCCCCGTCACACCAAGCAGGAGGACGAGCACCAGAAAGGCCGCCGTCCAGGCCCCGAACAGCGGCCCGGCGTGCGCGCCGATGGTCCGCCGCACCGCCCTGGGGCGCAGGTTGCGGTAGCAGCCCGCGCTGTAGAAGCACATCAGCGACAGCACGGCCAGCGGGCCGACCGCGACGTTGAAGACGCCTGCAAACGAGGTGACGGCGCCCGTGAACAGGGCCGGATCGGCCGGGGTCGCCCGCAGCACTCGGGCGGCGATACCCTCCGCCGCCAGCCCCGTCCCGACGACCATCAGCGCGTCCGCGGCGACCAGCCCGCACAGCAGGGCGGGGGCGGAGGCCGCCGCGGCGACCGGCGAGACGGAGTCCGGGCGCGGGCCTTGAAAGGCCATCCCCACGCGCGCGCCGTAGTCCGGCTTCGCCGAACTGTCTCGTGAAGGGAGTTCGAACATCCGCCGTTCCCTGTTGGCCCATTCCCTGCCGCCGCACCCCAGCGATGCGGCGGCGCTGCCGACTGCGTCACCGCGCTCAGAAATAGGTCTTGGCGAAATAGGCGATGGTGCGCTCCAGCCCCTCTTCGAGCGGCACGTGCGGCATCCATTTTAGGTAAGCATGGGCCTTGGTGATGTCCGGCTTGCGCTGCCGCGGATCGTCCTGGGGCAGCGGGTGCCGCTCGATCCGGGAGCGCGATCCGGTCATCCGGATGACGGTCTCCGCCAGTTCCAGGATGGTGAACTCGCCGGGATTGCCGAGGTTGATCGGGCCGGTCACCGTCCCGTCCGTTTCCATCAGCCGGTGCAGCCCCTCGACCAGATCGTCAACGTAGCAGAAGGACCGCGTCTGCGAGCCGTCGCCGTAGATGGTGATCGGATCGCCCTTGAGCGCCTGCACGATGAAGTTCGACACGACGCGCCCGTCGTTCGGATTCATGCGCGGGCCGTAGGTGTTGAAGATGCGCGCGACCTTGATCGGGACCTTGTGCTGTCGGTTGTAGTCGAAGAACAGCGTCTCGGCGCAGCGCTTGCCCTCGTCGTAGCAGGCGCGCGGACCGATGGGATTCACGTTGCCCCAGTAATCCTCGCGCTGCGGGTGGACAAAGGGGTCGCCGTAGACCTCGCTGGTCGAGGCCTGGAGGATCGTCGCCTTCACCCGCTTGGCCAGCCCCAGCATGTTGATGGCACCGTGGACGCTGGTCTTGGTCGTCTGCACCGGGTCGAACTGGTAATGCACCGGCGAGGCCGGGCAGGCGAGGTTGTAGATCTCGTCCACCTCGACATAGAGGGGGAAGGTGATGTCGTGACGCACCGCCTCGAACTTCGGATTGTCGAGAAGATGCGCAATATTCGAACGCGCACCCGTGAAATAGTTGTCGACGCACAGGACCTCTTTCCCGGCGGCCAGAAGACGCTCGCACAGATGCGATCCGATGAACCCGGCGCCACCTGTCACAAGAACGCGCTCAGTCGTGGACGTCATTGAGCCTCTCCATGGAGTTGACCGGGGGTAACGACCGGACGGCGGCGGAACGCGGAGACGCCGCGCCGAACCGCTTCCGCGAATATTTTAAAGTCCAGAGACAAGGCGCAGCGTTTCGCCATGCGAAGCGTGCATATGCTCGGGCTTTACGCGGAAATGCACGGCCATGTCTGGAATTGTGCGGCGTTTCGAAGCCTGAACCGGCTCCGCTGCACCCGGCAGACTGTGACCGGCGCGGAGTTGACCGTCAAACACGCGGACGGGGTATCGGATATGATTATTTATGACGGTCGCCGTCGTAAGCACAGCGACGGATGGCCCTTCTTTTTTTCAATTGTTGCGCGGCGCCATTCACGGTACTCGAAGTCTGTCCGGCAACGATTGCGCAGCGGAACACCACAGTCCATTTGGTCAATCCATTCGGACCTGCTCTTCAGACGACGCCCGAAGTCTCGGTTATCTCCAAAGAAAACAAGAAGGCCGCAGCGCGTCCTTTGCACCCATCCGCCACGCCCATCCCGGGCCGGACCGCCAGCCAGCAAGACGAAAGGGGCGACGACGTGACATCTTCGATCGGCAAAGGCGGAACGCTTCCAGGCCACGAAGCGCACGCCAGCGTCCTTCCGGACAGTCTTCTGCAATCGGGCGGCGGGGAATCCTCCGACGTCCGCGGCCGGCAGGAGGCGACCGTCTTCGCCACGCTGGCGGTGCTGTGGCGGCGCAAGCTGCTGCTGCTCACCATCATCCTGCTGGGAACGGCGACCATCACCTACGTCATGCAGTCGCTGAAGCCGATGTACCGTGCCACCGCGATGGTTCAACTCGACTCCCGGCGGGTCGAACTGGCGGAGTTCAAGTCGGTGGTGTCCAACCTGACTCCCGAGGCGCCGGCCGTGCGCAGCGAGGTGTCCATCGTCGGCTCGCGCGCCCTGGCGGAGCGGGTGGTGGAAAAGCTCGGCCTGCTCAACGACGCCGAATTCAACCCGACGCTCAAGGCGCTGGACGGCGCGGACGACCATTGGCTGAAGCGCGTCACCAAGGCCGGCGTCGGCGCGCTGCCGCCGGAAGGCAACGACGTGCTGCGCCGGATCGTGCAGGAGACGACCGCCCTGTTCCGCGCCGACGACGGGCCGGTCGCCCGCGACCCTAATCAAGCCCGCCTGCTGACCATCGACACGCTGCTGCGCCGGATCGAGGCGCGCAACGACGACCGCTCCTTCACCATCATCATCGAGGCGTCGTCGGTCGATCCCGCGAAGGCCGCCGCCATCGCCAACGCCTTCGGCCAAGCCTATCTGGACTACCGGACGGAGATGAACCGCGACCTGACCGAACGGGTCAACCAGTGGCTCGGCGGGCGGCTCGTAGAGGCGCGCGAGGCGGTGCGCGGCGCCGAGGAGGCCATCCGCAGCTTCCGCAAGGAGAACAGCCTGCTGGAGCTGCCGCCCGACGGGCGCAACATGGTCCAGCAGCAGATGAACGAACTCGCCACCCAGCTGACCGCCGCGCAGGCGCAGAAGGCGGCGGCCGAGGCCCGCGTGCGCCAGGCCCGCGACCAGACCGCCGCCAACAACGCCGCGGCGATCCCGGAGGTGCTGGCCTCCCCGCTGATCCAGAAGCTGCGCGAGGCCGAGGCGATGCTGGAGCGCCGGCTGGCCGAGCTTCAGCAGGTCTATGGCGACAAGCACCAGGAGATCGTGAATCTCCGCCGCGGCATCGGCGAGTTGAAGGCCCGCATCCGCGACGAGGTCGGCAAGATCCAGAAGGGGCTGGACGCCGACCTGGAGGTCGCGCGCATCCGCGAGGCCACCCTGCTGAAGAGCATCGCCGACCTGCAGGACCAGCAGAAGGGCATCGAGGCGACCGGCATCCAGCTCCGCGACCTGGAGCGCGCCGCCGACGCGCACCGCACGCTCTACCGCAGCCTCGCCGAACGCTACGAGCAGACGATGGCGCTGAAGAACACCGGCGCTCTGGACGCGCATCTCAGCGCCCCGGCGCTGCCGCCGATCCGCCCGGCCTTCCCGCAGCTGCGCATGTCGCTGGGCGTCGGGCTGGTCGGCTCCACGGCGCTGGCGGTGGCGCTGGTGCTGCTGCTGGAGCGGCTCAGCTCCGGCCTGCGCACGCCGACCCAGGTGGAGCGGGCGACCGGCGTGCCCTGCCTCGGCATGGTCCCGGCGCTCCCCCGCAACGAGGCGGTCTGGAACCTGCCCTTGTACCCCGAAAACCGCCCCGACAGCCGCCGCGCCCGCGAGATCGGCGCCTTCCGCGAGGCGATCCAGACGGTGCGCACCATGGCCTGCATGCCGCGCAAGCGGGGGACGCCGCCCAAGGTGCTGCTCGTCACCTCCTCCATCCCCAAGGAAGGCAAATCGATGCTGGCGGCCAATCTGGCGCGGTCGCTGGCCGGTCTGGGGCTGAACACGCTGCTGATTGACGCGGACTTCCGCCGTCCCTCCATCGCGACGCTGCTGGGCTACCGGCCGCAAGGCAGCGTCGCCGACCTGCTGGACGGCCGCGTCGGCATCGACGACCTGATCCATCAGGAAACCACCAACCTCGGGGTGCTGGGCAACGCCGTCGGCACCTCCGACGCCCACGACCGCATCAGCTCACAGGCGATGAGCGACCTGATCCAGTGGGCGCGCCACAACTACGACGTGGTGGTGATCGACTCCGCCCCGGTGATGCTGTTCTCCGACGCGCTGGCCCTGTCCTTCCTGGCCGACAGCGTGATCTACGTCGTCCGCTGGCAGCACACCCCGCTGGACACCGTGACGGCCGGCTTGAACAAGCTGAGGTCGGTCGACAGCGCGGTCGGCGGCGTCGTGCTGTCGCGGGTCGTCGCGTCCAAGCACGTCAAGTACGGCCACAAGGACGACGCCTACTACTACGCCCTGCACGCGCCCGCGCGGCATTGACGGCGCCGACGGACGGCGCCCACGCGACGGCAATCCCAAAAGCGAGGATTCCATGACCAACGCCGAGTTCCCGCGGCTTGCCATCATCGGCTGCGGCAGCATCGTGAGCCACCACCTGTTGCCGGCTCTGCTCCGCTTGGGCTGGCGGCCGAGCGTGCTCGTCGATCCCTCGCCGGAGAGGCTGGAGGCGGTGCAGGCCATGCTCGGCCGCAACCGCGCCCCCGTCGCCGTGGCCGACTGGCGGGAGGCGGCGGACGGCTTCGACGCGGCGCTGGTGGCGGCCCCGCCGATGTTCCACGCGCCGGTCGGCCAGAGCCTGCTGGAGGCCGGAAAGCACGTCTTCATGGAAAAGCCGCTGGCCGTCGCGCTGGCCGACGCCGAGCGCATGGTGCAGACCGCGGAGGAGCGTCGGCGCGTGCTCGCCGTCGGGCTGATGCGCCGCTACGTCAACGGCGTCCGCTGGCTGAAGGCGCTGATCGACTCCGGCCAGCTCGGCCGCGTCCTGCGCTTCGAGGCGCGGGAGGGCTTCGTCTACAACTGGGGCATCAGCTCGCCGGCCATGCTGCGGCGCGACGGGGCGGGCGGCGGCGTGCTGCTCGACACCGGGTCGCACACGCTGGACCTGCTGCTGTGGTGGTTCGGGGAGGCGGCGGAGGTCGACTACAGCGACGACAGCTACGGCGGGCTGGAATCCGACTGCCGGCTGTCCCTGACCATGGCGTCCGGAGCCACCGGGACGCTGGAGCTGAGCCGCACCCGCGCCCTGCGCAACACCATCCGCGTCCACGGCACCAAGGGAAGCGTCGAGGTCCATCTCTACGAGAACCAGATCGTCTCGGACGTGCCGCAGATCCTCGATTTCGTCCATGACGGCTTCTCGGCCAACCACATCCCGCCGCAGATCTTCGGCGACCTGTTCCAGGCAGAGCTGAAGGACTTCGCCGACGCCATCCGCGAGGGGCGCCCGGCCGCCGTCGGCGGGCGCGAGGCCCTGCCCTCCACCGCCTTGATCGAGCGCTGCTACGCCAGCCGCAAGACGCTGGCCCTGCCCTGGGTGGTTGGCCCGGCGCCGGCGGCATCTCCCCATGCCGACGGGCCGACGGTCGTGGTGACGGGCGCCGCCGGCTTCATCGGCGGACGGCTGGTCGAGCGGCTGTGCCTGGAGCATGGCGCCAGGGTCCGCTGCATCGTCCGCGACATCGCGCAGGCGGTGCGTCTGGCCCGCTTCCCAGTGGAGATCATCCGCGCCGACCTGCTGGACCGCGAAGCCATCGGCAAGGCGGTGGCCGGCGCCGACTGGGTCTTCCACTGCGCCTACGACGTGCGGTCGCGCCGCCAGAACATCGACGGGATGAACGCGCTGATCGACGCCAGCCTCGCCAACGGGGTGGAGAGCTTCGTCCATCTCAGCACCTTCTCGGTCTACGAACCGCTGCCCGACGGCCCGCTGTCGGAGGAGACCCGCGACGGCGACCGGGCCTGGAGCTACGTCCAGAACAAGCTCGACCTTGAAGCCATGGTGCTCGACGCGGCGCGCACGCGCGGCCTGCCGGGGGTGGTGCTCCAGCCCTCCATCGTCTACGGCCCCTTCTGCAAGCCGTGGACGAACGCCCCCGCCGAGATGCTGCTGAGCGGCACGGTGGTGCTGCCGCAGGAAGGCGGGCTGTGCAACGCCGTCTACATCGACGATCTGGTGGACGCGATGATCGCGGCGACCCGCAGCCCCCAGGCCATCGGGGAGCGCTTCGTGATCTCCGGACCCGACGCCCCGCCCTGGGCCGCCGTCTTCGGGCGCTTCCAGGAGGCGCTGGGCGTGGACAGCTTGCGCTTCCAGCCCGCCGAGGCCATCCGCAAGGAGATGAAGAGCCTGCGGCGCGACATCGCCATGGTGCTTCAGGACCCCAAGAAGATCATCCAGATCATCGTGCGCTGGCGCCCCGCCCGCCGGCTGCTCCAGGGCGGGTTCGACCGCCTGCCGCCGCGGCTTCGCCACCTCGTGATGGTCCATTATTTCCTGAAGAAGAAGGCCAGCCGCAACCAGCTCTGGCTGCCCGACGCGCAGAAGCTGGCGCTCTATCAGGCCAGGGCGCTCATCGACCTGACCAAGGCGCGGCGCCTGCTCGGCTACGAGCCGCGCTTCGCCTTCGAGGACGGCATGGCGCTGACCGCGGACTATCTGCGCTGGGCCTACCGCGACGTTCCGCGCACCGCTCCCGCCGCCGCGCGGCCTGCCAATGAGGACCGGCATCCCCTGCCCGCCCCCACCGAGACGACGCGGGTCGGCAGCGCATGAGAATGATCCCGGCGTCGCTTCCAGCCTCGTTGGTGCGCAGCTTCTGGACCCTCGCCGACCAGGGCGTGGTCAGCCTGGGCATGTTCGCCATCAACATCCAGCTCGCCCGGACCTTCCCGTCGGAGGAATACGGGACCTTCGTCTTCTTCCTCTCGGTCCTGCTGGCGCTCCAGGTCGTCAATGTCAGCCTGATCCAGTACCCGCTGTCGGTGGAGGGCGCGGTGCTGGACCGCGCCGAACGCCGGACCCTGGCGGGCCGCGCCGTCCTGATGACCGCCGGGTCGATCCTGCCGCTGTCCGGCATCGTGGCGCTGGTCGGCTATGGGCTCGGCATGCCGGAGCTGGTCGGCCCCGCCGTGCTCTACTTCATCGTCTGGCAGGTGCAGGAGATCGGACGGCGCGGGCTGATGTCCGGGCTGAAGCACGACAAGGCGCTGTGGGGCGACAGCGTCACCTACCTGGGCCAGATCGCCGTTCTGAACCTGATGGCGCTGGGCGGCCACCTGACGCTGGAACGGGTGTTCATCGCCATGACCGGTCCGGCGCTGGCCGGGGCGGTGGTCCATTTCGCGATCCTGCGCCCGCGCTTCGACGGCCTGTCGGATTTGCCGGCGGTCGTCCGCCGCTTCTGGTCGATCGGGCATTGGGCGCTCGCCAACAACCTGTTCCTGATGCTGCGGGTGCAGAGCCTCGTCTGGCTGATGGCGGCGATGGACGGCATGGCGTCGACCGCGGCGTTCCAGGCGGTGGTCAATCTGGTGAACATCGCCAACCCGATCATCATCGGCATGGGCAACCTCGTTCCCCAGATCGCCGCGCGCGGCCGCAGCACCCTGTCGTCCAACACGGGCGGGCTTCACCCCGACGAGCAGGCGTGGCTGGCGATCCGCGGCTACGTCGTCATCGGTGCGGCACCGCTGCTGGTCTATTACAGCCTCGGCCTGCTGATCCCGCACCAGATGCTGAACGTCGTCTATGGCGCCATGTCGCCCTACGCCGACCAGGACTGGCCGCTGCGCCTGCTCTCCATCGGGGCGCTGGCCGGCTATCTGGCGGAGATGGTCTGCAGCTACTTCTACGGCGTGCAGCGCAGCCAGTTCGCGCTGGTGGTGAACGTCACCGGGACGCTGGCGGTGTTCGCGGCGGTCGGTCCGCTGGCGGCGATGTACGGCGTCGCCGGGGTGTGCATGGCCCTGCTGTTCTCCAGCCTTCTGCGCGTCGGCGCCGCCCACTATTACCTCTCCAAGACGAGGACCGCCCATGTCGCCCGCTGACGGCAGCGCCTCATTCACCATGGACGAAGCCGGAGTCCGTCCGCTCGACCTCCGGCACGTCGTGATCCAGCCGGCCATCGCCCATCCCTCTTCGGCGAACGGGCTGCACAACGTGGTGCGCAGCCTGATCGCGGAGCAGCGGGCCATGGGCGACGAGGCGCGGCTGTGCCTGTTCTCCGACGATCCGGACGCCCTGACCGGCATCCCGGCGGACTGCCCGGCGCAGCGCTTTCCCCTCGGCGGGCCGCGGCTGTCCGGGCGGTCGCTGACCATCGCGGAGGCGACGCTCGACCGCCTTCTGGAGGGCGCCGGACCGGACACGGTGGTTCACATCCATGGCGCGGTGAAGCCGCTGTTCGCGGCACTCGCCCGCGGGCTGCACCGGCGCGGCGTCGCCTACGGCGTGACGCTGCACGGCCAGTGCTCGCACGTCTACGACATCGCGGGCCGGGTGCGCCGCCCTCTGCCCGCGGCGTGGCTGCGCGTCTTCGACGCTCCCGCCTTCGCCCGCGCCCGCTTCGTCCACGCCATCACCGAGGAGGAGGCGGCCATTGTCCGCCGGGTCGCCCCCGGCGCCGCCATCCGCCTGCTCCCCAACACCGCCTGGTCGGCGCGGCGCGGCGGCCTTCCCGCCGCCGTTCCGCGCGCGGCACCGGACGGCGACCGTCTGACCTTCGGCTATTGCGCGCGCTACGAGATCGACCACAAGGGCGTGGACCTGCTGATCGACGGCTTCGCCGCCTACCGCCGCGCCGGTGGGCGCGGGGTGCTGGAACTGGCGGGGTCCGGCCCCGCCCGCGCCGAGCTGGAACGGCGGGCGAACGCCCACGGCCTCGGCACCCGCATCCGCATCCACGGCCCGGTCTTCGGGGCGGAGAAGGCGGCGATGATGGCGGGCTGGCATTATTTCACCCTGACCTCGCGCTACGACGTGATGCCGACCGGCGGCCTGGAGGCCGCCCTGTCCGGTCTGCCGCTGATCGTGACGCGGGAGACCGGCCTCGTCCCCTATGTGGAAAGCCACGGCGCCGGCTTCGGCGTGTCCGCCCTGACGGCGGAGGCGGTGGCCGACGCGCTGGCGCGGGCCGAGCGCACCGGCCCCGGCGCCTGGCAAGCCATGGCGGCCAACGCCCACCGCATGGTGGTGGCGATCGGCGATTGGGGGCGGATCGCCGCCCGGCTGCGCGCCGCCGCCTATGGACGCCCGTCATGAGCGCCGTCCTCGCCACGCCGAAGCGCGGCCGGACCCGCGCCGCCGACCATTACCTGACCTTCCTGATGATCGTCCTGCTGGGCTATTCCCTGGCCGGGCGCGGCTTCGCCTACATCGGGGCGCCGCCGCTGTTCATCGGGGAGGTGCTGCTGCTCTCGGGCCTCCTGGTCATGCTGCGCACCGGCGGGGTCTTCGCCACGGTGTCCAGCCTGCCGGGAACGCTGCTGGCGATCCTGATCGTCTGGGTGCTGGCGCGCACGCTGCCCTTCTTCGGCACCTACAGCTTCGACGCGCTGCGCGACAGCGTGATCGTGATGTACGGGCTGCTCGCCTTCGTCGTCATCGCCGTGCTCTACGACGAGCCGGACCGGCTGCGCCGCCTCGTGCTGGCCTATGGCGGCTTCGCGGTGTTCTTCGTCACGGTGATGCCGGTCGTCTACCCGCTGTTCCAGCTTCTGAACGCGCAGATCCCCACCTGGCCGCGCTACGGCGTTCCCTTCATCAGCCTGCGCCCCGGCGAGGTCGGCGTGCATTTCGCGGGCATCGCCCTGTTCGTGCTGCTGGGCTTCCGCCGCCTGAACCTGCTGCAACTCGCGATGCTGGTGTTCGGCATGGCGCTGGTCGCCGCGCACAGCCGCGGCGGGATGCTCGCCATCGTCGTGCCGCTGGCCATCGCGCTGGCCCTGGTGCCGCGCAGTCGGCAGCTCGCCCCGTTGCTGGGCATCGCCGCGGTCACCGTCATCGTGGCGCTGGTGCTGAACCTGGAGATCGAGGTCTCGTCGCGCAAGCTGTCGGTCGACCAGCTCGTCACCAACGCGATGAGCATCCTGGGCACCACCGACACCGCCACGCTCGACGGCACCAAGCAGTGGCGCATCATGTGGTGGGACAAGATCATCGGCTACACCGTGCAGGGCGACCATTTCTGGGACGGCAAGGGCTTCGGCATCAATCTGGCCGACGACGACGGGTTCCAGGTGGTGGATGCCGAGGACGGGCAGGTGCTGCGCAGCCCGCACAACGCCCACATGACGATCCTCGCCCGCGCCGGGGTGCCCGGCTTCGCCCTGTGGGCGGCGCTGCTGGGAAGCTGGTCGGTCTTCATGATGCGCGCCTTCCTGCTGGCCCGCCGCAACGGCGACCGCGCCTGGGCGCGGCTGTTCGTCCTCCTCTTCTGCTACTGGCTGTCCATCGTCATCAACGCCTCCTTCGACGTGACGCTGGAGGGGCCGATGCTGGGCATCTGGTTCTGGGTCCTGTTCGGCGTCGGCATCGCCGCCGGCCTGATCTACCGCAACGAACTCGAAAACCGGTCCGCGCTGCCACATGGCCAGCTGTCGCATCGATTGAGGGAGGATGAACGATGAGCGTGCCGTCCACCGGCGAGTCCGCCAATTCCGGAAAGTCGGTCCTTCTGGTGGCCTTCGCCTGCGAGCCGGACAGCGGGTCGGAATCCGCCAACGGCTGGAACTGGGGCGAGGGGCTAAAGCGCTCGGGCTGCCGCGTGACGGTGGTGACTCAGGGGCGCCTGCGCCCGAAGATCCTGGGCAAGATCGAACGCGGCGAAACCGCCTTCGAACCGGACGACTTCGTGTTCATCGACCGCCCCGACACCATGGCGCACCACGACAGCAAGACGCGGTTCCAGCTCTCCTACATCGCGTGGCAATGGCGCTGCCGGGCCGTGGTGAAGGAGCTGGTGCGCCGGCAACCCTTCGATATCATCCACAACGTGACCATCGGCGGAATCCGTTTTCCCGCCTTCTGCGGCGGGCTGGCGCCCTTGTCGGTGATCGGCCCGGTCGGCGGCGGGGAGCGGGCACCCTGGCCGCTGATCCGCCCGCTGGGATGGAAGGCCATCGCGACGGAGCTGGTCCGCGACGCCGCCATCGCCATGACGCGCATCGACCCCTTCCTGCGCATGACCTACCGGCGCTACAACCTGATCTATGTGAAGACCCATGAAAGCCGCCATGTCCTGCCCGCCGGGGACCGCCACAAGGCGCGCCAGCATTTCGGCTGCTCGCTGCCGCCCGACCGCTTCGTGCCGATGAAGGCCGAAACCGGCGGCGATGCCGGGGCGCCGCTGAAGCTGCGTTTCTCGGGCCGCTTCCTCTATTGGAAGGGCGGCCACTACGCGCTGACCGCGCTGGCCAGGGCGCTGGAGAAGGGGGCGCGGGCGCGCCTTCAGATGATCGGCAGCGGTCCCCAGTCGGAGGAATGGAAAACCCTCGCCGACCGGCTGGGCATCGCCGACCATGTCGACTTCATCGAGTGGCTGTCGCATCCCGACTACATGGAGGTCCTGCGAAGCTCCGACGCGCTTCTGTTCCCCAGCCTGCACGATTCCGCCGCCAACGTCATCATGGAGGCGCTGGCCAACGCGCAACCGGTGATCTGCCTCGATCTCGGCGGCTCGGGAATCATGATCGATTCCTCCTGCGGCTTCGCCGTTCCCTGCCGCGGGCGCGCGGCGGCGGAGGTGATCGACGGGCTGGCCGACGCCATCGTGACCCTGGACCGGGACCGCCCGCGCCTGCGCGCCATGAGCCGTGCCGCCCACGCGCGCGCCCAGGATTTCGCGAGCTGCCGGATCACGCCAGACCTCTACACGCCGGCGCCGGCATAAGAGCACGCCTGGGAACAGGTCGATGCCGGGAGGGTTGATGCGGTTGGAAAATGATCGCTTCCATCATTTTCCAACCGTGGAACCTTCTCGATTCACTGCGTTCGCGTGATCGGGAGGGGCATGCCGGTCGCGCCCTCCGGTGGCGTTGGCAGAACCTCGCCGGATGGGCTTCGCACCCAAGCCATATTGCGCGCCAACACCTTCGCGGCGGTATAGCCCGTCGTCGTTGCCGCCCTCGCGTGGGCCGTGCGGAAAAAGTCCTGCACGGCTTCGACCACCTGCCCGGCTCCGGCACCCAAACCGTACCACATCGGAAGACGCAGCAGCCTTGCGGAGAGGTCGGTCGTCACGGGCAATTCCCCCGCGGCGCGGGAAAAACGCCGTCCCGCCGGCGCGGTGTGAAGCGGCACGTAATGGAACGGCGCCTGTATGCCGTTCGTTCGGAGATGGGCGATTAGCGCGTCGCGCTCGCGGGCTGTGCGCGCCAGGACAAAATACAGATGCGCGTTGTGCCGACACTCCGCCGGAATCAGCGGACGGCGCAACAGGCCGCGTTGCTCCAGCGGTGCCAAAGCCTCGTGGTAGGCGTTCCACAAGGCATGGCGCTCCTCGTCCAGCCGCTCGGCATTCTCGAATTGAGCGAGAAGAAACGCCGCCAGCAAGTCGGAGGGAAGATAGGACGAACCGACGTCCACCCAGGTGTATTTGTTGACCTCGCCACGGAGGAAGCGCGTGCGGTTCGTGCCCTTCTCGCGGATGATTTCGGCGCGGGTGATCAGATCCGGATCGTTGACGACCAGGGCGCCGCCCTCGCCGGAGATCAGATTCTTGGTTTCGTGGAAGGAGAAGGCCGACAAGGCGCCGAAGGTGCCGAGCGGACGGCCGCGGTACGCGGACATCAGCGCCTGGGCGGCATCCTCGATCACCGCCAGACCATGCCGGGCGGCGATGGCGCAGATCGCGTCCATGTCGCAGGCGACGCCGGCGTAATGCACCACGCAGATGGCCCGGGTGCGGGGCGTGATCGCCGCCTCGATCAGACGCTCGTCGATGTTCAGCGTGTCCGGGCGAATGTCCACGAAGACCGGCACCGCTCCGCGCAGAACGAACGCGTTCGCGGTGGACACGAAGGTGAAGGAGGGCATGATGACCTCATCCCCCGGACCGACGCCGGTCAGAAGGGCGGCCATCTCCAGCGCGGCCGTGCAGGAATGGGTCAGCAAGGCCTGCGGTGCCCCAAGCCGCCGCTCCAGCCATGCGTGACAGCGTTTGGTGAAGACCCCATCTCCGGAAAGGTGCGCCTGCTCCAGGGACTGGCGGATGTATTCCAGTTCGTTGCCGGCCACCGTGGGGCGGTTGAAGCCAATCTTCGTGTCGCTCATCAGCATCACCTCGCGCTCGAACTCGCCGTGGACCGCCCTGAGTTGGGGAGCGAGCGCGGCGAAAGGGGCGCGGCTAAGCGCCCTCCACCGCTCGCCCGCGCAAGGGGCCGGCAATCCGTGTTTCCTGGATGGCCTTTTGATGGCGTCCGTTGGTGTCGGTCGGGATTGACAGCCATTGCGCACCCTGCGCCGTCCTGATGCGGTCGCCCCAGCCGCATCAAGCAAACGACACGCAGTCGAACAGGGAAAATCCGTCTATCGAGCGGATGATATCAAAGGGACCTTTCCCGGACACGTAGCTAGATTGAATGATGGTGATGCGCTTACCCGTCAGAGACTCCTTCGGGACGATGCGTAATCCCAACGGCAAGTGAATGGCCCCAAGGAGGCGCGGCCGGTTCCATGGCGGGAGGCATGGAAAGCAGGGTTCATTTGGCCCGCCATCGCGATGAGACGGAACGGTATCGGCTCCATCGCCACGAGAAGGACGGGGTGCCATGGACTGCCGGCACGCTCGGACGCTGGGCGCCGGTGCGCCGGTGCGCCGGTGCGCCGAAACACCCGCACCGGATCGGCGTCACCCGCCAGGTGCCGCGACCGCATCCCGTCGGGGCGGACCGGCTGGCGCAGGAGGCCTTTCCCCGCCCGGTTCCGGGCACGCGACGATCGAGACCAGCCGGGACCGTCGCAAGCCCCCAAGGGTCCTGCGGTTTCGACAACCGCCAAAGGGCGGTCCAATATTGGTTGGACCGCCCTTCGCCGTTTGGGTCGCGTCAGGCCGCGTGGCTCAGCAGCGACGGGTCGGCGTGGTCGAACAGCGGGTCATAGCCGGCCTCGACCGGCATGGCCCCGTACAGGCTGTTCGCCGTCACCGCCGCGTCGGCCGCGGCCGCCGGAGCGGACGCCGCCTGCTGGGCGGCGACGTGGCTCCACACGCTGTCCGTCCCGGCGTCGAGCGCCAGCGCCGTGGCCTCGCCGACCGGGGTGGCCGAGGGGAAGAAGCTCTTGTCGGCGTCGACGACCAGCGTGCCGTTCCACCACAGGCCGGACTGGCCCTTGACCACGTCCTTGCCGTCCAGCGCGCCCTTGTCATAGGTGACGTTGCCGTCGGTGGGCAGGACGGACTTGCCGTTGATGGTCACCTTGTTGACGAACAGGCTGCGGTCCTGCCCGTTCACCACGGCGTCGTTGTCGTACTGTATCTGCACCTTGTGCGCCTGATCGGCGCTCAGGCTGGTGGTGAAGCTGTAGTCCTTCGCCGCCGTGCCGGCCACGCCCTCGCCGACCTTCTGGCCGTCGACCAGCAGGTTGAAGTGGGCGTTCACCCCGCCGGCCGCCGCGCCGGAGGCGTTGACGGTGATCGTCGTCGTGCTGGGACCGCTTTGCGGCAGCGAGCCGCCCGCGGGGAATTCCTTGGCCGGGGCGTCGACCACCAGCGTGCCGCCCCACCACAGGGACGACTGGCCCTTGACCACGTCCTTGCCGTCCAGGGCACCCTTGTCGTAGCTGACGATGCTGTCGGTCGGGTTGTGGGCGGTGCCGTTGATGGTGATCTTGTTGACGAACAGGTTGCGGTCCTGCCCGTTCACGAAGCCGTCGTTGTCGTACTGGATCTGCACCTTGTGCGGCTGCCCGGCGGTCAGGCTGGTGGTGAAGCTGTAGTCCTTCGCCGCCGTGCCGACCGTGGCGTCGCCGATGGCCTTGCCGTCCACCAGCACCTTGAAATGTGCGTTCACACCGCCCGCGGCCGACCCGGAGGCGTTGACCTTGATCGTCGTGACGCTGGCCGTCGGCGTGGTCGGGACGGTCGGCGTGGTCGCCGTCGTGTCCACCGCGAAGCCGGCGGAGGCGCCCGCCTTGCCCGCGTTGCCGGCGAGGTCGGTGTAGCTGCCGGCCTTCACCGCGACGTTGGCGTCGGTGATCTTCGTGTTGGTCGAGGGCGTGAAGACGGCGGTGTAGGTGGAGGCGTCCACCGTCTTGAAGCCGCTCAGCGTGCCGCCCTTCACCGTGGTGTCGGCCAGCGCGAAGTCCTTCACCGCCTCGCTGAAGGCGAAGGTGACGAGCGGCGCCTCGCCCTTGGTCACGGTGCTGTCGGCGATGCTCACCTTGACCGTGGGCGGCGTGGTGTCCGTCGGGGTGGGGGCCGGCGGGGCGGTGGGCGTGACCGTCGTCCAGCCGGCGGTCGAGGGGTAGGCCTGGGACAGGGTCGAATGCTCGTCCTGCGTGGTCGCGTTCATGTAGGCGGACCAGCTGTCGCCTTCCGGGAAGTCGCCCCAGCGCCAGCGGTCGCCGTCCGGCATGTAGTAGGTGTTGTTGTCCCACACGTTGCCGCCGTTCAGCATGCCGGCCTCGTTGTAGTCGGCGACGCCGCCCGACTGGCCGTTGCCGTCCTTCGAGACGATGATGTTGTCGTGGATCTTGTTGTTGGTCGTTTTCCAGGTCCCGAACTCGCCGGCGCCGCGGTCCTGCTGGATCATCACGATGCTGTTGGCGCCCTTGACCCCGGTGATGTCGATCTTGTTGCCGTAGGCCTCGACGTTCTGCGAGTTCTGGATCTGGATCGACCCGCCCCACAGCCAGCCCTCGGCCTGCGGCTTGGCGCCGTTGCCGACCATGACGTTGTTGCGGATGACGGCGTCGTAGCTGATCTCGTGGGTGATGCCGCCGCCGCTGTTGTTCACGAGGACGTTGTTCTCGTACAGGGTCCCGACATTGTCGATGTCGGTCCACAGGCCGAAGCCGGTGTTGTCGTGCGAGTAATTGCCGCGGACCACCAGGTCGGTGGTGTAGGCGAACTTGGTGCCGCCGCCCTCCCAGAACACGTCGATGCCCGACCAGGCGCCGTTGCGCGCGATCTCGTTGCCTTCGACCAGGATCTTGGCGCCGGCGCCGCCGAGCCCCATCTCGCCGTTGTCGTGGACGTAGTTGCCGATGAACTTGCTGCCGTCCTGCGCCGTGGCGCCGACCGCGTAGTTCAGCCGCAGCTCGTTGTCCTGGATGGTCCAGTTGGCGTCGCCCTGGATGGCGCCTTCCTGCGCCGGCGGGGTGTATTTCTCGATGACGAGATTCTTGACCGTCACGCCCTTGGCGGTGCCGCCGAAGGCGTGCGCGGTGGTCCCGGCCTCCACCTTGTGCCCCGCCGGGTTGTCGCCCAGATAGATCTTGTCGGCGTTGTAGTCGAAGTAGAAGGTTCCCGCCTTCAGCTTCGACAGCGCGTCCACCGGCGTCAGCGGCTTGTCGTCCACATAGACGGTCTCCGGATAGCCGGCGCGCATCGCGCCGGGCGTCGCCTCGTCGGTCGCGCGGCGCTCACCCTGCTGGGTCTGCCCGCCGATCACCCAGCGCCCGGCGCTGTCCTGGGTGAAGCCGGTCAGCAGCTTCGACCCGTTCAGCACGGCGCCCTCGGCCCCGATGAAGGTCTGGTTGTCCTTGGGCGTGATCGACTGGAGACGGTACTCGCCCGGCTGCAACCAGAAGGTCGCGCCAGCGGGAGCGCCATTGACGATGGACTGGATGTTGGCGCCGGGTGCTATGACGATCGCACCAGAGGGGGCCGTCAGCGTCTTCGGTCCGTACAGGTTGGCCATGTGTCAATGCTCTCTTAAGATGTTGTCTTCTGGTATGAGTTCTTTGGCGTTTTCGCCCTTTGGCATATGACACTACTACCAATTCGGATGGATTTGCCGGCGAGGCATTTTTGTGAGATTCCCGGCTTCCTTTGCGAAGACTCCGGGAAGTCTCTGTTTTTCAAAAAGGAATCTTCCGCTTATCAAAGCGTGGAAAAGAGAATGGGAATTTTTGCTTGCGGCCTCTTGCAGCCGCGCGAGCGCCCGCGCCGCGTCATCCGCCGGATGACGGCGCAATCCCTGGAGGACGTCAGAAACGTGGAAGGATCAGTCGCCGCCGAACTGGCGGTCGACCCACTCGCTCACCGCCACCGGATCGAACCGCAGGTCGAGCGGGATGCCGGCGGTGGCGGCGCGGCAATGCTCGATGAAGGCGCGCTCCGCCCGGTTCATCTTGGAGGCGGGGTTCCACAGCAGATGGATGTCCACCGGCGCCACCCCTTCCTCCGGCGGCAGGGGCCAGAGCAGGCCGTCGCGCACGTCGCGCTCCGCCACATGGCGGGGCAGCGGCCCGATCCCCAGCCCCACCGAGATCATGCGCCGCACCTCGTCCAGATTGACCGAGGCGCCGACGATCCGGCTCTCGATCCCCTCCTGCGCGCGGAAGACGGCGAGCGGCGACAGCACCCCGCCGATCTGGTCGGAGGTGAAGGAGACGAACCCCTCGCTGCGCAGATCGCTCAGCGTCAGGCCGGTGCGGCCGAACAGTTGGTGCCGAGGCCCGCAGTAGAGGCCGTAGATCTGGCGGGCGAACAACGCGTGCTCGACCAGCGGCGGCGGCTCCCGCATCAGGCAGAGGCCGAGCGAGCCGGTCTTCTGCTGGATCGCCATATGGACGTCGGCGCTCGCCATCACGTCCAGCCGGAAGGTCACCTGCGGGTGGGTGGCGTGGAAGCGCTCCAGCAGGGCGTCGAACAGCAGCGACTGGATCCGGCTGGCCAGCAGGATTCGGATATGGCCTGAAATCTCCTCGCGGATATCGCGCATCAGGACGGCGAAGCGGGAGATGTTGCCGTAAATCTCCAGCACCTCGGCGTAGATGATCTCGCCCGCCTCGGTCACCCGGAAGCGGCCCTGCCCGCGTTCGATCAGGCTGCGGCCAATCTGGTCCTCCAGCCGTTTCAGCGCCTGGGACACCGCCGGCTGGGTCAGCCCCAGGCGCTGCGCCGCGCGGGTCAGCCCCTGCTCCTGCACGATCACCATGAAGGTGCGCAACAGGTTCCAGTCCAGCTGGTGGCCGAGCCGTTCCAGGTCGCGCGCCGTCATCGGGGGAAATCCCATCGCCATAAATCCTGCTTATGTCGGCAATGAGGATTATCGATTTGGCGGAGGATGAGAAGCTGAATTGTAATACGCCGGTCGTCAGCGGTCGACCCCCGGCTTCGCCCAACCGGGCAAAACCGGGGTCATAGTCCGAAAGTCGAAATCGCCACAGTTTCTTTCCGGGGATTTGCCGACCCATAAGGACGACTGCGCGGCGGAGTGGTAAGAACGGAGTCGTCATGCCCGCATCCCACGAGGGTGGGCGGAGCATTGCAGCCGTGGACCGGGATGCGATCCTGGGCGCGGTGGCGAAGCTGCGCGAGGATGGAGTGAGCCTGCTGTCCGATCTGGTCCGGAGTCCCAGCCTGCTGGGGCAGGAAGGTCCGGCGCAGGACCTGATGGAACGGATTTTCCGGGACATGGGCCTGGAGGTCGACCGCTTCGCCATCGACGAGGACGCCCTGAAGGCCCAGCCCGGCTGGTCCCCCTCGCTGATCTCCTACGAAGGCCGCGAAAACGTCGTCGGCGTCCACAAGCCCCGGCGCGCGGCCGGCAAGTCGCTGATCCTGAACGGCCACATCGACGTGGTGCCGACCGGGCCGGAGGAGCTGTGGTCCGCACCGCCCTTCGAGCCGGTGGTCCGCGACGGGCGCCTCTACGGCCGCGGCGCCGGCGACATGAAGGCGGGCATCGCCGCCTACGTCATGGCCTTCAAGGCGCTGCAAAGCCTGGGCGTCCAGCCCGCCGCCCCGGTTTATCTCCAGTCGGTGGTCGAGGAGGAATGCACCGGCAACGGCGCGCTCGCCTGCGTCGCCCGCGGCTACAGGGCCGACGCCGCGGTGATCCCGGAACCTTTCAACCACACGCTGCAGATCGCCCAGATCGGCGTGATCCGCTGCGAGCTGGAGGTGACCGGCCGCCCCGCCCATGTGCTCGACACCGGCGCCGGCCTGAACGCCATCGAGGCGGCCTTCCGCGTTCTGAAGCATCTGAAGGCGTTGGAGTCGGCCTGGAACCACCCCGACGGGCGGCATCCCGCCTACGCGCACCACCACCACCCCTACAATCTGAACGTCGGGCACATCGACGGCGGCGAGTGGGCGTCCTCCGTCCCCACCCGCTGCCGGATGGAGCTGCGCTTCGGCTTCCCGCCGGGCCGCGCCGCCGCCGAGGTCAGCGCCGAGATCGAGCGCGTGGTGGCCGAGGCCTGCCGCGGCGACTCCGATCTCAAGGGGATCGACGCCCGCGTCATCTTCCGCGGCTTCCAGGCCGAGGGCTGCACGCTGGACCCCGATCACCCGATGCTGGAGGCGCTGGACGCCGCGCACCGCTCGATCTTCGGGACGCCGGCGCCGAAGCTGGCCCAGACCTGCACCACCGACGTGCGCAACTTCGTGCTTTACGGCGACACGCCGGCCACCTGCTACGGCCCGGAGGCGGAGCGCATTCACGGAATCGACGAATCCGTCTCGCTCGACAGCATGGCGAAGGTAACCGCCGTGCTTGCCCTGTTCATGGCCGACTGGTGCGGCCTGGAACCGATCGCTGATTAGAATCAACAATAAGGGGGCTTCAGACATGAGCAATCGTTTGCGTCATTTTCGCCAAACCCTGACCGCCGCGGCGCTGGCCGCCGCCCTGGCGGCGCCGCTGGCCCTGACCGTGCCCGGCGTGGCCGCGGCGCAGGAGCGCGGCGGCACGATGAACATCATCGTCCAGCCGGAACCGCCGATCCTGGTGCTGGGCCTGAACCAGCAGGGTCCGACGCAGACGGTCGCCGGCAAGATCTACCAGGGCCTGCTGACCTTCAGCTTCGATCTGAAGCCGCAGCCGGAACTGGCGGAAAGCTGGGAGGTCTCGCCCGACGGCAAGGTCTACACCTTCAAGCTGGTGAAGAACGCCAAGTGGCACGACGGCAAGCCCTTCACCGCCCACGACGTGGTCTTCTCCACCACCAAGTTCCTGATGGAGACCCACCCGCGCGCCCGCGCCACCTTCTCCAAGTGCGAGAAGATCGAGGCGCTGGACGACCACACCGTCCAGTTCACGCTGAAGGAGCCGTTTGGCCCGTTCCTCCAGGCCTTCGAGGTGTCGTCGGCCCCGATGATGCCGAAGCACATCTATGAAGGCACCGACTTCAAGGCCAACCCGGCCAACGCCACCCCGATCGGCACCGGCCCCTTCAAGTTCAAGGAGTGGAACAAGGGCTCCTACATCCACCTCGTCCGCAACGACGAGTACTGGAAGGCCGGCAAGCCGTACCTGGACGACATCTACTTCCGCGTGATCCCCGACGCCGCCTCGCGCGCCGTCGCCGTGGAGCAGGGCACCGTCCAGCAGACCCAGTTCAACGACATCGAGACCTTCGACGTCCCGCGCCTGAAGGGCCTGCCCAACGTCGAGATGACGACCAAGGGCTACGAGTTCTTCGCGCCGCTGTCCTGGATCGAGATCAACACGCGCAACAAGCCGCTGGACGACAAGCGCTTCCGGCAGGCGATGATGCACGCCATCGACCGCAAGTTCATCCGCGACAAGATCTGGTTCGGCCTCGGCCGTCCGGCGACCGGCCCGGTGAACTCGGTCACCCGCTTCCACGAGGCCAACGTCCGGAAGTACGACTTCGACCCGAAGAAGGCCGAGGCCCTGCTCGAGGAGGCCGGCTACAAGAAGGGCCCCGACGGCACCCGCGCCAAGGTCCGCCTGCTCGTCATGCCCTACGGCGAGACCTGGACCCGTCTCGGCGAGTATGTGAAGCAGGCGATGAAGCGCGTCGGCGTCGACGTGACGCTGGAGACCACCGACGCCGCCGGCTGGGTCAACCGCGTGTCCAACTGGGACTACGACCTGAGCTTCAACTTCGTCTACCAGTACGGCGACCCGGCGCTCGGCGTCACGCGCACCTACGTCTCGGAAAACATCCGCAAGGGCGTGATGTTCTCCAACACCATGGGCTACTCCAACCCCGAGGTGGACAAGCTGTTCGCCCAGGCCGCCCAGACCAACAAGGACGAGGAGCGCCAGCAGCTCTACTCCGCCGCCCAGAAGATCCTGGTCGAGGACGTTCCGGTGGCCTGGCTGCTCGAGATGGAGTTCCCGACCTTCGTGGACAAGCGCTTCAAGAACGCCGTCACGACCGCCATCGGCGTGAACGAGAGCTACGACAGCGTCTACATGGTCAAGAAGTAAGGGCGCGCTTGCCCCCTCCCCATCCCTCCCCCGCTTCGCGGGAGAGGGGGCGAAATTCCCTCCACCGCCGAAGGCGGAGGAGGGTTAGGGAGGGGGCACCCGTCGCCGCAGGAGTGCTTTCCATGCCCCGCATCGCCCTATTCATCTCACAGAGGCTGGTGAAGGCGGTCTTCGTCATTCTGGCGATCGCCGTGTTCAACTTCTTCCTGGTCCACGCAGCGCCCGGCGATCCCGCCGCGGTGATGGCGGGCGAGGCCGGGGCCGCCGATGCCAAGTTCGTCGAACAGCTCCGCCAGCAGTTCGGCCTCGACCGCCCCCTGTACGAGCAGCTCGGCACCTACATGTCCAAGGTGGTGCAGGCCGACCTCGGCTACTCCTACCGCCAGCAGCGACCCGTCTTCGACCTGCTGATGGACCGCCTGCCCGTCACCCTGTCGCTGACGCTGACCGCCTTCGTGCTGGCCCTGCTGGGCGGCGTGGCGCTCGGCACGCTGGCGGCGATGCGCGCCGGTACCTGGTCGGACACCGCCATCACCGTGGTCGGCCTGACCGCCTACGCGACGCCGATCTTCTGGATCGGGCTGATGCTGATCCTTCTCTTCTCGGTCAATCTCGGCTGGCTGCCCGCCTTCGGCACGGAGAGCATCGGCGCCGGCTACACCGGCTGGGACGCCTTCCTCGACCGGGCCAAGCACCTCGTGCTGCCGGTGACCACGCTCGGCCTCTTCTACATGGCCGTCTACACCCGGCTGACCCGCGCCTCGATCCTGGAGGTGCGCGACATGGACTTCGTCAAGACGGCGCGGGCCAAGGGCCTGCCGGAATGGCGCATCGTGTCGGTGCACATCCTGCGCAACGCCATCCTGCCCGTCATCACCGTGGCGGGGTTCCAGGCCGGCCACCTGATCGGCGGCTCCATCCTGATCGAGACCGTCTTCGCGCTCCCCGGCATCGGGCGCCTCGCCTTCGAGGCCGTGTTGCAGCGCGACTATCAGGTCCTGCTCGGCATCTTCCTTCTGACCTCGGTGGTGGTGGTGGTGTTCAACCTGCTGACCGACCTGATCTATTCCCTCGTCGATCCGCGCATCGAGGTGGCGCCATGACCGCCGCGGCCATCACGCCGTCCCGCAAGGGCTCCGGCTTCTGGAGCGCCTTCGCCCGCAACAAGGGCGCGGTGATCGGGCTGGCCTTCCTCACCCTGATCGTCCTGATGGCGGCCTTCGCCGACGTGCTCTATCCGGACAGCCCGTGGGACATGACCGCGATGCCCTTCCAGCCGCCGCTGTCGGAGGACGCGCTGCTCGGCTCCGACACGCTGGGCCGCGACATCGCGGCGGGCATCGCCCACGGGGCGCGGGTGTCGCTGCTGATCGGGCTGACCTCGACCGCCGTCGCGGTGCTGATCGGCGTGTTCCTGGGGGCCGTCTCCGGCTTCTACGGCGGGCGCGTCGACGATCTGGTGATGCGCTTCACCGAGCTGTTCCAGACCATCCCGAACTTCGTGCTGGCCGTGGTGCTGGTGGCGATCTTCACGCCGTCGCTGACCTCCATCGTGCTGGCCATCGCCATCGTCTCCTGGCCGCCGCTGGCGCGGCTGGCGCGCGGCGAGTTCATGAGCCTGCGGAGCCGCGAGTTCGTGCACGCCGCGGTGACCACCGGCCAGTCGAACATGACGATCATCTGGCGCCAGATCCTGCCCAACAGCCTGTCCCCGATCATCGTGTCGGCCTCGCTGATGGTGGCGACGGCGATCCTGCTGGAAAGCTCCCTCTCCTTCCTCGGGCTCGGCGATCCGAACCTGATGAGCTGGGGCTACATGGTGGGCGCCGCCCGCACGGTGATCCGCCAGGCTTGGTGGATGAGCTTCTTCCCCGGCATCGCGATCCTTCTGACCGTGCTTGCCCTCAACCTCGTGGGTGAGGGGCTGAACGACGCGCTGAATCCCAAGCTGGCGCGAAAGGGCCGTTCCTGATGACCGAGACGCCTCTCCTCGACGTCCGCCACCTGACCATCGACCTGCCGCGCGGCGCCGACCGCCCGCACGCGGTCGAAGACCTGACCTTCGCGCTGGAGCACGGGGAGATCCTCTGCGTGGTCGGCGAGTCCGGGTCGGGCAAGTCGATGACCGCGCACGCCGTGATGGGCCTGCTGCCCAAGGCGGTGACGGTCTCGGCCGGCGAGATCCGTCACCAGGGCACCAACGTGTTCAGCCTGCCGGAGCGCGACCAGCGCGCGCTTCGCGGCGGCCGCATCGCCATGATCTTCCAGGAGCCGATGACGGCGCTGAACCCGCTGATGCGGGTCGGCGACCAGATCGACGAGGTCCTGCGCTACCACACCACGCTCGATCGCGCCGCCCGCCGGGCGCGCGTGGTGGAGCTTCTCGCCTCCGTCGGCCTGCCGGAGCCGGACCATCTGCGCCGCAGCTACCCGTTCCGCCTGTCGGGCGGCCAGCGCCAGCGCGTGATGATCGCCATGGCGCTGGCGGTGGAGCCGGACATCCTGATCGCCGACGAGCCGACGACCGCGCTCGACGTCACCACGCAGAAGCAGATCCTGGAGCTGATCCAGGACATCCAGGCCAAGCGCCGCATGGGCGTGATGTTCATCACCCACGACTTCGGCGTGGTGGCGGAGATCGCCCACCGCGTGGCGGTGATGCAGCGCGGCCGGATCGTCGAGATCGGCACCGCCGAGGAGGTGCTGAACCGGCCGCAGCATCCCTACACCCGCCAGCTCATCGCCGCCGTCCCGCACCTGATCGAGCACCGCGAGGACTTCACCCGCGCGCGCCAGCCGGTGCTGACGGCGGAGAAGGTGTGCAAGACCTTCCACCTCGGCGGCGGCTTCTTCACGCCGGGGCGCAAGGTGGTGGCGGGCGACGACCTGTCGCTGACCATCCACCAGGGCGAGACGGTCGGGCTGGTCGGCGAGTCCGGCTCCGGCAAGTCGACGCTCGGCCGCTCCATCGTCGGGCTGATCAAGCCGGATTCGGGCAGGATCCTGTTCGAGGGCGTCGATCTGCTGTCGCTGTCGCGCCCGGCCTTCCGGCCCTACCGGCGGCACGTGCAGATGGTCTTCCAGGACCCCTACGCCTCGCTGAACCCGCGCCACACCGTGGGCGACATCATCACCCAGGGGCCGGTGGCCTTCGGCGAGGACCGCCACAAGGCGCTCGACAAGGCGAAGGCGCTGCTGAAGCTCGTCGGGCTCGACGCCTCGGCGGCGGAGCGCTTCCCGCACGAGTTCTCCGGCGGGCAGCGCCAGCGCATCTCGATCGCCCGCGCCCTGGCGCTGGAGCCGAAGCTGCTGATCGCCGACGAACCGGTGTCGGCGCTTGACGTGTCGGTGCAGGCGCAGGTGCTCGACCTGCTGGAGAATCTGCGGCACCGGCTGAACCTGTCGATGCTGTTCATCACCCACGACCTGCGCATCGCCGCCCAGATCTGCGACACCATCGCGGTCATGCAGAAGGGCCGCATCGTCGAGATCGGCCCGGCGAAGGAGGTGTTCGGCAACCCGCAGCACGCCTACACCCGCACCCTCCTGGACGCCATCCCCGGCAAGGGCTGGACCATCCCGGAGGACGTGGTTCCGGTGGCGCGGCGGTCGGCCGCCCTGCGCAACAGCGCCTGACGGGGCGGGCATGAAGGTCGCCGTCATCGGGGCCGGGGCGGTCGGCGGTCTGATCGCCGCGCGGCTGACCGCCGCCGGACTGCCGGCCGCGCTGGTCGCCCGGCGGCGGACGCTCGACACACTGCGGCGCGACGGGCTGACGGTCGAGGGCCCCTCGGGCCGTCCGGTGACGGTGCGGCCCCAGGTGACCGACGACACGCTGTCGCTCGGCCCGCAGGACGTGGTGGTGCTGGCGGTGCCATCCCCCCTGCTGACCGACGTGCTGGACCTGCTTCTGCCCCTGCTCGGGCCGCAGACGCGGCTGGTGCCGGTGGTCGGCGGCATCCCCTGGTGGTACCCGGCGGATGAGGCCATCGGCGGTCCGTCGGCTGCGGCCCCACTGTCCTCGGTCGATCCGAAAGGGCTTCTGTCGGACGCCATCCCGGCGGACCGCATCGTCGGCGCCGTCGCCCGCGTGGCGGTGGAGCGGCGGACCCCCGGCTATCTGCGGCATCTCGGCGGGCTGCGGCTCGCCCTCGGCCCGGTGGCGGGAAACAAGGACGTCAAGGATCTGGCGGCCCTGTTCGGGGCGGGCGGCTTCAACGCCCTGGCCGTGCCGGACATCCGGGCGGAGGTGTGGACGGCGCTGCTGGCGCCCTTCGCCTTCGGCCTGCTTGGCCTCGCCACCGGCAAGACGGCGCAGGAGATCGCCCACGACGACGCTCTGCAGCCGACCTTCGCCGCGGTGGTGGAGGAGGTGCTGGCCCTGTCGGCGGCGCTCGGCCATCCGGCGAAGGCGAAGGTCGGGGACGTGTGGACCATGGCCCAGCATCCGGGCCGCATCCGTCCGGCGCTGCGCGCCGACGTGGCGGCGGGCCGGCGGGCGGAGATCGAGGCGGTGCTGGACGCGCCGCTGGAATTGGCGAACAGGGCGGGGCTGAGCCTGCCCACGGTGACCGGGCTGCTGACCGCGGCTCGCGCCGAGACTCAACACTAATTCGGAATTGGGATCGGGATAGGGACCATGTCTGATCTGCGCATCGACGGCGACCGCCTGTGGCGGACCCTGATGGACCTCGCGAAGATCGGCGCGACGCCGAAGGGCGGCCTGTGCCGGCTGGCGCTGACCGACCTCGACCGGGAAGGGCGCGACCTCTTCGTGCGCTGGTGCGAGGAGGCCGGCTGCACCGTGACGGTGGACGAGGTGGGCAACATCTTCGCCCGCCGCGCGGGCCGCAACCCCGACCGTCCCGCCGTCTGCATGGGGAGCCATCTGGACACCCAGCCGACCGGCGGCCGCTTCGACGGCATCTACGGCGTGCTGGCCGGGCTGGAGGTCATCCGCAGCTTCAACGACCAGGGCATCGAGACGGACGCCCCCATCGACCTGATCGTCTGGACCAACGAGGAGGGCGCGCGCTTCTCCCCGCCGATGCTCGGGTCCGGCGTGGCGATGGGCGTCTTCACGCTCGACCATGTGCTGGACATCCGCGACACCGACGGCGTCCGCTTGGGCGACGAGCTGGCGCGCATCGGCTACAAGGGCGAGGTCCCGGTCACCGGCCACGCCATGGGCGCCTATTTCGAAGCGCACATCGAGCAGGGTCCGGTTCTGGAGGCCGAGGACGTCGAGATCGGCGTGGTGACCGGCGCGCAGGGTCAGCGCTGGTACGAGGCGACGGTGACCGGCCGCGAATCCCACGCCGGGCCGACGCCCATGCGCCTGCGCCGCGACGCGCTGGCTGGCGCGGCCGTGATGATGGAGGCGGTGGAGGCCATCGCGCTGCAGGTCGGCGGCGACGCCTGCTCGACCATCGGGCGCGTCCAGGTCCACCCGGACTCCCGCAACGTCATTCCGGGCCGCGTCTGGTTCACCATCGACCTGCGCAACCCGGACCCCGACGCGCTGGCCCGCATGGACGCCCTGCTGCGCGAGCGGCTGGCCGCCATCGCGGACAACCGCGGCCTGACGCTGGAGCTGACCGACTTCTGGGCCTTCCCGACCACGCCCTTCGCGCCGGAGCTGGTCGGCCACGTCCGCCGCTCGGTCGAGCGGCGCGGCCTCAGCCACCGCGACATCGTGTCCGGGGCCGGCCACGACGCGGTCTATGTCGCCCGCAAGGTGCCGACGGCGATGATCTTCATCCCCTGCGAGAACGGCCTGAGCCACAACGAGGCGGAGAACATCAAGCCCGAACACGCCGCGTCCGGCTGCGCGGTCCTGGCGGACGCGGTTCTGGCCGCGGCCGGGTAACATCCACCTCCCCCTCTCCCCAGGCGGGAGAGGGTATCAATTCACTCCGGGAGCCTTTTCAATGCGCTACGTCTTTGCCGAGGCCCAGTTGCGCCATCGTCCGCCGACCTTCCTGGTGCGCGGCCAGCCGAAGCCCTCGCCCGAGAAGGCGGAGCGGGCGGAGGCGCTCGTCGGCTCCCTGCGGGCGCGCGGCGTGACGGTGGAGGAGCCGCCGTCCTACGGCGCCGGCCCGCGCGCGGCGGTCCATTCCGCCGATTACCTGCGCTTCCTGGAAACCGCCCACGCCCGCTGGTCGGCCCTGCCGGACGCGTCGGAGGTCATCGTCCCCAACGTCCACCGCAACACCGACATGGCCGAGTACCCGACGGGCATCGTCGGCCAGGCGGGCTGGCACATGGCGGACACCGCCTGCCCGATCGGCGCCGGCACCTGGGAGGCCGTCTGCGGCGGCGCCGACACGGCGGTCCACGCGGCGCTGATGGTGGCGAGCGGTCGGGAGCGCGCGGCCTACGCCCTGTGCCGCCCGCCGGGGCACCACGCGTCCCGCGACATGGCCGGGGGCTTCTGCTACATCAACAACGCCGCCGTCGCCGCCCAGGCGATGCTGCCGGTGCTGGCCCAGCAGGGCCGCGCGCCGCGCGTCGCCGTCTTCGACGTGGACGTCCATCACGGCAACGGCACGCAGGCGATCTTCTACGAGCGCGACGACGTGCTGGTCGTGTCGATCCACGGCGACCCCAACAACTTCTATCCCTGGTTCGCCGGCTACGCGCACGAGCGCGGCAAGGGCCGCGGCCTCGGCAGCAACCTGAACATCCCCCTGCCCATGGGCACCGAGGAGTCCACCTTCCTCGACGCGGTGGACGGGGCGCTGAGCCACATCGCCGCCTTCGGGCCGGAGGCGCTGGTGCTGTCGCTGGGCTTCGACACCTACGTCGGCGACCCGCTGGCCTTCTTCAAGGTGACCACGCCGGGCTTCGCCACGCTGGGCCGCAAGATCGCCGGCGCCGGCCTGCCGACCGTGGTCGTGCAGGAGGGCGGCTACGATTGCGACGCGCTGGCGGTGAATCTCGCCAGCTTCCTGGACGGTTTCGAGGGCGGGCTTACGGAGGCGGCACGATGAGCGGCGTAAAAATCCCGGGCGCGAAAATCCCGGGCGCGGAAATGCTGGTCCGGACGCTGATGGCGAACGGCGTCGACACCTGCTTCGCGAACCCCGGCACGTCGGAGCTGCACGCGCTCGCCGCCTTCGACAGCATGCCCGGCGCGCGCTGCGTCCCGACGCTGTTCGAAGGCGTGGCGACCGGCGCGGCTGACGGCTACGCCCGCATGACCGACCGGCCGGCGGCGACGCTGCTGCACCTGGGGCCGGGGCTGGCGAACGGTCTCGCCAACCTGCACAACGCCCGGCGCGCCCGCGTGCCGATGGTCAACATCGTCGGCGACCACGCGACGTGGCACCGCGGCGTCGACGCGCCGCTGACCTCCGACGTGGAAGGCTTGGCAAAGCCCATGTCGGCCTGGGTGCGCACGGTGCCGGACGCCGCCTCGGTCGCCGCGGACACGGCGGAGGCCATCCGCGCCGCGCTGACCCCGCCCTGCGGCGTGTCCACCCTGATCCTGCCGTCGGACTCCTCCTGGGACGACACGGCGGCGGCGGAGCCGATCATCGTGGAGCCGCCCGTCCCCGCCGCCCCGGACGCCGAGGCGCTGCGCGCCGCCGCCGACGCCCTGCGAAGCGGGGAGCGGGTGGTGGTCCTGCTGAACGGCCGCGCCACGCGCGCGGAGGGGCTGGCGCTGGCCGGGCAAATCGCCGCCGCGACCGGCGCCAAACTCTACGCCCACACCGGCGCCACCCGCATCGAGCGCGGGGCGGGCCGCGTGACGGTGGAGCGCTTCCCCTACCCCATCGACCTCGGCATCGCCGCGCTGGCCGGGGCCAAGCACGTCGTCCTGATCGGTTCGGGGGAGCCGGTCGGCTTCTTCGGCTACCCCGACAAGCCCAGCCGTCTGGCGCCGGAGGACTGCCGCATCCACACCGTCGCCCCGCCGGGCAGCGACGCCCTGGCCGCCCTGCGCTGGCTGGTCGAGGCGGTGGGCGCCGCCGGCACGCCGGCTCCGGCGCAGCCGCTCGCCCCGCCCTCCCCGGCGACCGGCGCTCTCACCGCCGACAGCGTCGGGCAGTCGCTGGCCGCCCTGCTGCCGGAGGGCGCCATCGTGGTGGACGAGGGGATTTCCTCCAGCCCGATGGTCTACACGGCCTGCGCCGGGGCGCGCCCGCACGACTGGCTGACCATCACCGGCGGGGCCATCGGCATCGGCATGCCGCTGGCGCTGGGTGCGGCCATCGCCTGCCCCGACCGCAAGGTGGTGACCGTGCAGGCGGACGGCAGCGGCATGTACACGCTCCAGGCCCTGTGGAGCCAGGCGCGCGAGCAGGCCGACGTGGTGACGATCATCTTCGCCAACCGCCGCTACGGCATCCTGCAGTGGGAACTGGGCAACCTCGGCTTCCGCGACATGGGGCCGAACGCCCGCAACTGCACGGAGCTGGGCCGCCCCGACCTCGACTGGGTGGCGCTCGCCCGCGGCATGGGGGTGGAGGGCGGACAGGCCACCGACGCGGAGAGCTTCAACCGCCTGCTGTCGGCCGCCTTCGCCCGCAAGGGCCCCTTCCTGATCGAAGCGGTGATCTGACGGACAACACCATCCCCCTCGCCCCCTCACGGGGCGGGGGAGGAGACAAGGGAGGACAACATGACGACGCCCAAGAAGAGCGCGCGCAAAGTCATCATCACCTGCGCGGTCACCGGCTCCATCCACACGCCCAGCATGTCGCCGCACCTGCCGGTGACGCCGGACCAGATCGCGTCGGAGGCCATCGCCGCGGTGGAGGCCGGGGCGGCCATCGTCCACCTGCACGCCCGCGACCCGGAGACCGGCCGCCCGACCCAGGACCCGGAGCTGTTCCAGCGCTTCCTGCCGCGCATCAAGCAGGCGACGAAGGCCGTTGTGAACATCACCACCGGCGGCAGCGCCGCCATGACGGTGGAAGACCGGCTGCGCCCCGCCGCGCAGTTCCAGCCGGAAGTCGCGTCGCTCAACATGGGCTCGATGAATTTCGGCCTGTTTCCCATGCTGAACCGCTTCAGCGAGTTCCAGCACGACTGGGAGCGCACCTATCTGGAAAACAGCCGCGACCTCGTGTTCAAGAACACCTTCAAGGACATCGAGCACATCCTGAAGACCTGCTCCGGCAACGGGACGCGCTTCGAGTTCGAGTGCTACGACATCTCCCACCTCTACACGCTGGCCCATTTCCTGGACCGCAAGCTGGTGACGCCGCCGCTGTTCGTGCAGTCGGTGTTCGGCATCCTGGGCGGCATCGGCCCGCATCCGGAGGACGTGATGCACATGAAGCGCACCGCCGACCGGCTGTTCGGCGAGCAGTATGTGTGGTCGGTGCTGGGCGCCGGGCGCAACCAGATGCCCATCGCCACCCAGTCGCTGGCCCTGGGCGGCAACGTGCGCGTCGGGCTGGAGGACAATCTGTGGGCCGGTCCGGGCCGTCTCGCCACCTCCAACGCCGAACAGGTCGCCATGGTCCGCAAACTGATCGAGGGGCTGGCCCTTGAGGTCGCGACGCCGGACGAGGCTCGCGCCATGCTGTCCCTGAAGGGCGGCGACGCGGTAAGGTTCTGACCGGCAGAACCCTCTCGCCTCTGGGGAGAGGGTGGCCCGGAGGGCCGGTAAGGGGGTTGCGCTTTTGCCGGACGTCCCGCCACGTGCATCCCCCTCACCCCAACCCTCTCCCGCTTTCGGCGGACCAAAGGTCCGCCTGTCGCGTCAGCGCAAACTTCGTTTGCGCGTGAGCGGAGGGGAGAGGGAATTTGAGTTGTGAAGGTCGCGCATCCACCCCACACCCGGAATCCCATGCCATGATAAGCCGCGCTCGGGCGCTGGATCTGTCGCTGGTCGGCCTCATCAGCGTCTGCTGGGGCCTGAACTGGCCCGCCGTCAAGATCATCCTCACCCAGATCCAGCCCTGGACGCTGCGCAGCCTGGGCTTCGCCGTCGGGGCGGCGGTGCTGTTCGCCTACGCGCGGTCGCGCGGGGAATCGCTGGCCGTGCCGCGCGGGCAGCGCTGGCCTCTGGCCGCCGTCGCGCTGCTGAACATGGCGGGCTTCAACATCTGCTCCGCCTTCGGGCAGATGAACATGGCGACCTCCGGAGCGGCGATCATCGCCTACACCATGCCGGCCTGGGCGACGCTGCTGGCCATCCCCATCCTGGGCGAGCGTCCGGGGCCGCGCCAGTGGATGGGGCTGGCCTGCGGGCTGACGGGCCTGGCCGTGCTGCTCGGCCCCGATCTGCTGCGGCTGGGCGCCCTGCCGCTCGGCCCCGCCTTCATGCTGACCGGAGCGCTGAGTTGGGCGCTGGGCAATGTCCTGATCAAGCGGACGGCCTGGACCATGGGGCCGAACGCCATCACCGGCTGGCAGTTCGCCATCTCCCTGCCGGTGGTGCTGCCCTTCGCGCTGGCCCTCGACCCCGCCCCGACGTTGGCGCTGGAGCCCCGCGTGCTGGTCGCGCTGGTCTTCCACATCCTGGTGGCGATGGTCGGCGGCTATCTGCTGTGGTTCGCCATCGTGCGGCGGCTGAGCGTCGCCCAGGCCTCGGTCAGTTCGCTGATCGTGCCGGTGATCGGCGTGACCGGCGCCATCGTCGTGCTGGGCGAGACGCCGCCGCTGCGCACCTACGCCGCGCTGGCGCTGATCCTCTGCGCCGTCCTGCTGGTCGTCATGGTGCGCGACAAGCGGCCCGTGCCCACCCCAGCGCCGGTCACGGCGGAGCCGCGGGGGGCAGGTTCTCCCTGAAGATGACCTCGATGCGCGGCGGCTCCACGCCGTGCATCGCCTCGCGGCCCGCGCGCAGATTGGCGAAGACGGCGGCGCAGCCCATCAGCGCGCTGCGCGGGTCCTGGGTGATCACCGCCTCCATCGTGCCGTCGATCAGCAGCGCCCGCGTCTCCGGCGTGAAGCCGTGGCCGATGAAGACGACCTCGCGCTCCCGCCGCGCCTCCTTCAGCGCGCGGGCCACGCCCTCCGCCCCTCCGCCGATGGTGTAGATGCCGGCGAGGTCGGGGTGGTGGCTGAGCAGCGTCCGCGTCTGCCGGTAGCTCTTGGCCTCGTCGTCGTGGGCCTCGCGCAGGCCCACCACCTCGAGGGCCGGCGCCATCTCCTTCAGGACGTTCAGGAATCCCAGCTCGCGGTCCTCGTGCGCGCGGTAGCTCAGGCTGCCGGCGATCATCGCGACCTTCCCCGCCCGCCCGCCGAGGAAGCGCGCGAACAGATAGCCCGCGGTCCGCCCCGCCGCCCGGTTGTCGAGTCCGACATAGGCCGCCCGCCGGCAGTTCTGCACGTCGGAGATCAGCGTCACCGTCGGCACGTTGCGCGCCGCCAGCTCGTTCACCGCCTCGCGCACCGCCGGATGCTCCAGCGCCATGAAGGCCACCCCGTCGACCTTGCGCCAGTGCTGGAGCAGGCTGCGCGCCAGCAGGTCCGGGTTGAAGCTCTTGATGAACTCCACCTGCGCGCGGATGCCCAGCGGGGCCAGCGCCGCCTCCGACTGGCGGATGAGCTGGCCGAGCCGCGTCAGGTAACGGTTCGTTCCGTCCGGCAGCAGAAAGGCCAGCCGCGTCGGCTTGGGCGCCAGCGCCGCGCTGAGGTCCGATTCCGGGATGTAATCGAGTTCCGCCGCCGCCTTCATCACGCGCTGCACGGTCGCCGGGCGCACGCCGGGGCGGTGGTTCAGCACGCGGTCCACGGTGGCGGTGGACACGCCCGACAGCCGCGCGATGTCGGCGATCCGCGGCAGCCCGCGGGAATGTTCGGGGGTTGCGGCGACGGCGTCCGCATCATCCTGCATCACGGTTCAAAACCCTCCGATCCCATCAAATCACATCATCATTCGCGTTTGACACCGGCCATTCGCGCACATACCGTCCAACCAACAATCACCGTCGAACATCAAACTACATCAACGTTTCCCGGGAGGAAAGCATGAACCCGCTGTCGCGCCGCACGATGCTCAAGGGGCTGGCCGCCACGCCGGCGATCGGACTCGCTGCGGGGGCCGGCACCGCCACCCTGATCGGCGCGCCGCGCATCGCCCGCGCCGCCGAGTTCGATTTCAAGTACGGCAACAACCTGCCGCTGACCCATCCGCTGAACGTCCGCTCGCACGAGGCGGCGGAGCGCATCCGCCGCGAGACGAACGGCCGCGTCGACATCCAGATCTTCCCGAACAACCAGCTCGGCGGCGACACCGACATGCTGTCGCAGGTGCGCAGCGGCGGCATCACCTTCTTCACGCCCTCGGCGCTGGTCATCGCCACGCTGGTCCCGGTGGCCGCCATCAACGCCGTCGGCTTCGCCTTCGCCGACTACGGGCAGGTCTGGTCCGCCATGGACGGCAAGCTGGGCGAGCATGTGCGCGGCGCCATCTCCAAGGTCGGCCTGCACGCCTTCGAGAAGATGTGGGACAACGGCTTCCGCCAGATGACCAGCGGGGCCAAGCCGATCCAGACCGCCGCCGACATGGACGGGCTGAAGATCCGCGTGCCGGTCAGCCCGCTCAGCATCGCCATGTTCAAGTCGCTGTCCGCCGCCCCGGCCAGCCTGCAGTTCTCGGAGGTCTATTCCTCGCTGCAGACGCGCATCGTCGACGCGCAGGAGAACCCGCTGCCGATCATCCAGGTCGCCAAGCTGTACGAGGTGCAGAAGTACTGCGCCCTGTCCAACCACATCTGGGACGGCTTCTGGTTCATCGCCAACGGGCGCGCCTGGCGCGGCCTGCCTCCCGACCTGCAGAAGATCGTCTCCACCGCGATCAACGACGCCGGCGTCCAGCAGCGCGAGGACATCAAGGCGCTGAACCAGTCGGTGCAGGCCGACCTCCAGTCCAAGGGCCTCGCCTTCAACCAGCCGTCGCCCGACAGCTTCCGCGCCAAGCTCCGCGACAGCGGCTTCTACGGCGAATGGAAGGGCCGCTTCGGCGACGAGGCCTGGGCGCTGCTGGAAGGCGCCGTCGGCAAGCTCGCCTGACGCCGGCCTGAAGAACGGCTGTGGACAACACGGAAAGGGAGGGTGCGGCTTTGTCTCACCACGCGACGGCGCTCGACGAGGGCGGCGCCATGCCAGGGGCCGCGTCCGGCGGTTCCTGGACCGATCGGCTGGACCGCGGCCTCGCCGCGACGGTGGAGGGTGCCGCCGCCCTCATCGTTCTGGCCGAGATCGCCATCCTGCTGGCCGGGGTGACGGCGCGCTACGTCTTCCACGCGCCGCTGGTGTGGTCGGACGAGCTGGCCTCCATCCTCTTCCTGTGGCTGTCCATGCTGGGCGCCGTGGTGGCGCTGCGCCGCGGCGAGCACATGCGGATGACCGGTCTGGTCAGCCGCGTCGGCCCCACGGCCCGCGCCCTGCTGGAGACGCTGGCGATCACGGCACCCATCGCCTTCCTGGCGATGATCCTGCACCCCGCCCTGGACTACGCCATGGAGGAGCAGTTCATCGTCACCCCGGCGCTGGAGATCAGCAACGCCTGGCGCGCGGCGGCCTTGCCGACCGGGCTGGGGCTGATGGCCGTGGTCGCGCTGATCCGGCTGATGCGGACGCGCAACCTCCGGCTGACCCTGGCGGCGATCGCCCTCACCGTGGCGGTCACCGTCGCCTTCTGGCTGGCCGGCCCGGTGCTGAAGCCGCTGGGGCAGGCCAACCTCGTCATCTTCTTCGTCGGCGTGGTCGCCGCCTGCGTGTTCGGCGGCGTTCCCATCGCCTTCTCCTTCGCGCTGGCCACCTTCGGCTATCTGGCGCTGACCACCTCGACCCCGCTGCTCGTCATGGTCGGGCGGCTGGATGAGGGCATGTCGCACCTGATCCTGCTGGCGGTGCCGCTGTTCGTCTTCCTCGGCCTGCTGATCGAGATGACCGGCATGGCCCGCGCCATGATCCAGTTCCTCGCCAGCCTGCTCGGCCATGTGCGTGGCGGCCTGTCCTACGTGCTGATCGGGGCGATGTATCTGGTGTCGGGCATCTCCGGCTCGAAGATCGCCGACATGGCGGCCATCGCGCCGGTGCTGTTCCCGGAGATGAAGAAGCGCGGCGCCCCTCCCGGCGACCTCGTGGCCCTGCTGTCGGCGACCGGCGCGCAGACCGAGACCATTCCGCCCTCCATCGTCCTCATCACCATCGGCTCGGTCACCGGCGTGTCCATCGCGGCGCTGTTCGCGGGCGGCCTGCTGCCGGCGGTGGTTCTGGGCGCGGCGCTCTGCGTCGTCGTCTGGTGGCGCTACCGCCACGAGGATCTGAGCCACATCCGCCGCCCGCCGGCGTCGGAGATCGCCCGTCTGGCCGTGGCTGCCCTGCCAGCCATCCTGCTGCCCTTCGTCATCCGCGCCGCGGTGGTGGAAGGTGTGGCGACGGCGACCGAGGTGTCGACCATCGGCATCGCCTACTCCACCATCATGGGTCTGCTGGTCTACCGCCAGTTCGACTGGGCGCGGCTGAAGCCGATGCTGGTCGAGACGGCGTCGCTGACCGGGGCGATCATCTTCATCGTCGGCTGCGCCACCGCCATGGCCTGGGGCCTGACGCAGTCCGGCTTCTCCCGCGCGCTGGCCCTGTGGATGGCCGACATCCCCGGCGGCGGCTACGGCTTCCTCGCCATCTCCATCGTCGCCTTCATCATCCTGGGCAGCGTGCTGGAGGGCATCCCCGCCATCGTCCTGTTCGGCCCGCTGCTGTTCCCCATCGCCCGCGACGCCGGGGTGCACGAGGTGCATTACGCGATGGTCGTGATCTTCGCCATGGGCATCGGCCTGTTCGCCCCGCCCTTCGGCGTCGGCTACTACGGCGCCTGCGCCATCAGCAAGGTCAGCCCGGACGAAGGCCTGAAGCACATCTGGGGCTACGTCGCCGCCCTTCTCGTGGGCCTGATCGTGGTCGCCGCCATTCCGTGGATTTCCACCGGCTTCCTTCCCTACTGAAGTCTTGCCGGTCCCCCCATAACGATAAAATCAGGAGTTCCTTCATGAGCCGATTCTTCGGCCAGATCCGGCAGGCTGGCTACGTCGTCGACGACATCGAGGCCGCCATGGATTACTGGAGCCGCACCCTGGGCATCGGCCCGTGGTTCTACAACGAGCGGGTTCCGATCAAGAACTACACCTACCGCGGAGAGCGGTACGAGGTTCACAACTCGGTGGCGCTCGCCAACTCCGGTCCGCTCCAGATGGAGCTGATCCAGACCCGCAACGACGCGCCGTCGATGTACCGCGACTTCCTGAAGGCGGGCCGCACCGGCCTCCAGCACGTCGCCTACTGGACCGAGAACTACGACGCCGACCTGGAGCGGCTGACCGGTCAGGGTTTCAAGCCGGTGATGAGCGGCGAGGTCGGCGAGAAGGGCCGCTTCGTCTATTTCGACACCGAGTACCACCCCGGCACGGTGATCGAGCTGTCGGAGGTCGCCGGGCCGAAGGGCAAGATGTTCGACCTGATCCGCAACGCCTCCCTCGACTGGGACGGCCGCGATCCGGTCCGGCCCTTCCCCGACCTCAGCCGGCTGTGAGCATCGCCATGCGCTCCGACCGCTTCGAGGCGACCTATCTGATCGAGACCCCGATGGACCCCGCCAAGGTGGCGGAGATCATGGCGGGGGAGCAGTCCTGCGGCACCTTCACCCGCGTCCACGGCGAGACGGACGACCTGCGCGCCCGCGCCCGCGCCGTGGTGGAGCGGGTGGAGGAGCTGGAACCCGCCGCCTCCCCCAGCCTGCCGAACACATGGCTGGAGCGGCAGAAGCGGCCCGGACCGTGGCGGCGCGCCCGCGTTACCATCAGCTTCCCCATCGGCAACGTCGGCACCAACCTGCCGACGCTGGCCGCGACGGTGGCCGGCAACCTGTTCGACCTGGGCGAGGTCACCGGCCTGCGGCTCGACTCCGTCCGCCTGCCCGCCGCGTACCGCCAGCGCTTCGACGCGCCGCGGCACGGCGTGGCCGGCACCCGGCGGCTGACCGGGGTGGAGCGCGGGGCGCTGGTCGGCTCCATCATCAAGCCGAACCTCGGCCTGTCGGCGGAGGAGACCGGCGAGCTGGTCGGCACGCTCTGCGCCGCCGGGTTGGATTTCATCAAGGACGACGAGATCTGCGCCGATCCGGTCCACGCCCCGCTGGCCCAGCGCGTGCCGGCGGTGATGGACCGGGTGCGCCGCCACCAGGACCGCACCGGCAAGCACGTCATGGTCGCGTTCAACATCAGCGACGAGACGGACGCCATGCGCCGCCACGCCGATCTGGTGGAGCGCGAGGGCGGAAGCTGCGTGATGGTCAGCCTGAACTGGTGCGGCTTCTCCGCCGTGCAGACGCTGCGCCGTCACAGCGGGCTGGTGCTGCACGGGCACCGCAACGGCTTCGGCGCCCTGTCGCGCCACCCCAGCCTGGGCATCGGCTTCGACGCCTACCAGACGCTGTGGCGGCTGGCCGGGGTGGACCACATGCACGTCCACGGCCTCCAGGGCAAGTTCGCCCAGCCCGACGCGGAGGTCATCGACGGCGCCACGTCCTGCCTCGCCCCGCTGGCCGAGGGCTGCGACGACGCGGTGATGCCGGCCTTCTCGTCCGGCCAGTGGGCGGGGACCGTTCCCGTCACCTGGGACGCGGTGGGGACGGACGATCTGCTGTTCATGTCGGGCGGCGGCATCATGGCCCACCCGGACGGCCCCGCCGCCGGCGTGACCAGCATCCGTCAGGCCTGGGCGGCGGTGCGCGAGGGCGTCACCCTGCCGGACGCCGCAGCGACCCGGCCGGAGTTGAAGCGCGCCATGGAGTTCTTCGGAGCGGGCAAGTGACGGCGGCGCACCCGCCGCCCCGGCTGGGCTGGTACGGTGACGACTTCACCGGGGCCACCGACACGCTGGCCACGCTGGCGAAGGCCGGGCAGCGGGCGCTGCTGCTGCTGGAGATCCCCGACGCGGAGCGGCTGGCCGGGCTCGGCCCACTGGACGCGCTGGGGATCGCCGGGGCGTCGCGCACCATGGACCCGGAAGCCCTGCGGGCCGAGCTGGAGCCGGTGGGGCGCTTCTTCGCCGGGCTCGGCGTGCCGGTGATGCACTACAAGTGCTGCTCGACCTTCGACAGCGCGCCGCAGGTCGGCAGCATCGGGGCGGCGGTGGCGGCCCTGCGGCCCTTCTTCCCCAACCGCTTCCTGCCGGTGGTTGGCGGCCAGCCGAACATCGGGCGCTATTGCCTGTTCAGCACGCTGTTCGCCGCGGCGGGCACGGGCGGGACGGTCCACCGCATCGACCGCCACCCGACGATGAAGGCCCACCCGGTGACGCCGATGACGGAGGCCGACCTGCGCCTTCACCTCGCCGCGCAGGGGCTGGAGGGGATGGGCGCCCTGCACTACCCGGATTACGGGCTGGTCAGCGGGGCTCTGGACGAAAAGCTGGACCGGATGGTGGCGGGCGGCGTATCCGCCGTCCTGCTGGACATCGCTCAGCCGATGGATCTGGCGCCCGTCGGGCGGCTGATCTGGGAGCGGGCGCGGCGCTCGCCCCTTCTGACCGTCGGGCCGAGCGGGGTGGTCCAGGCGCTGGGCACCCAATGGGAGCGCGACGACACGGTCGGCGACACGCCCCTGGCCCCGGCGGAGGGGCCGGTCTTCGTCCTGGCCGGCAGCCTGTCGCCGGTCACGCGCCGGCAGATCGCCGCAGCCTCCTCCTTCCACCGCATGCCGGCGGACGCGGGCGCCCTGTGCCGCGATGCCGCCTACCGCGAGCGGCTGCGGGCCGAGATCGCGGCGCTTCTTGGCCAGGGCCGCAACGTGCTGGTGTGGACCGCCCCGGCGGAGGGCGAGACGCCCGACACCGCCCAGTCCGCCGCCATCGCCGACGCCACCGCCGACTTCGTGGCCTCGGTCGCCCGCGCGGTGCCGCTGCGCCGCCTGGGCATCGCCGGGGGCGACACCTCCAGCAAGGCGGTCAAGGCGCTGGGCCTGTGGGGCCTGTCCTTCCGGACGGCGCTCAGCCCCGGCGTGACGGTCAGCCTGACCCACAGCGCCCACCCGCCCACCGATGGCGTCGAGCTGATGCTCAAGGGCGGGCAGATGGGGTCGGAGGACCTGTTCGAACGGCTGGTGCACGGAGGGTGAGCGTCCTCGCTCCCCTCCGCCCACCCGTCACCCATGGCCCCTAGGTAGTCTTACGTACGCAAAGCCCCTTAGGTACAAGACCGAACTGCACAGGGTACCCCGCAGCGCATAACTTCGGCTCATCGAGCGGTTGCCCCACGGGGACGGGCCGCTTCCACGAACGCCGAGGGGCCCGACATGCACGCTCACACCGCCATCGCCGCCCAGCCGACGCGCGTTCCGCACGGCCATCAGGCCGTCGCGATGGCGATGCCGCGTGTCGCCCCCTCCCGCCATGCCGCCGGCTTCGCCGCCAACGACGCCGACCCGCTGGCCGACATCGCCCAGTTCCGGGTGTTCGACCGCGAGCAGTCCATCTTCGCCGAGGGCGAGGCCGCCGACGCCGTCTTCCGGGTGGTCGACGGCATGATCCGCCTCTACAAGCTGCTGCCGGACGGGCGCCGTCAGATCATCGGCTTCCTCCAGGCCGGCGACATGGTCGGGCTGGCCTTCGCCGACCGCTACCTCTATTCCGCCGAGGCGATCACCGCCTCCACCGTCCAGCGCATCCCGCGCTGCCAGCTCGACGCCCTGCTGGACTCCCAGCCCGCCCTGGCGCGACGGCTACTGTCGGTCACCACCTCCGAGCTGGTGGCGGCGCAGGACCAGATGCTGCTGCTGGGCCGCAAGTCGGCGCTGGAAAAGCTGGCGAGCTTCCTGCTGGCGCTGGGCCGCCGCGCCGGTTCGGGCCGGACCATCGCCCTGCCGATGAGCCGTTGCGACATCGCCGACCATCTCGGCCTGACCACCGAGACGGTGTCCCGCGGCTTCACCAAGCTGAAGACCTCGCGCCTGATACGCATCCTCGACGGCGGCCGCGTCGAACTGCTGGACGCCGAAGCCCTGGCGGAACTCGCCGAATGCGCCTGATCCACGCCGCCTGATCGCCAGCGTTCCGATCACCCTCCGCAATCAAGGGAAATCCATTCGGCCGGCCGCAACGTACCCCTTACTCCCTTTGCGTTGCACCGTCAGGCCGAATCATGGAGTCCGTCCCCCACATCCTCGTCGCCGAGGATGAACGTCTCGAAGCCCTGGCCCTCGCCGATACGCTGGAAGGCCAGGGTCTGCGCGTCACGCTGACCCACAACGGGTTGGAGGCCATCACCGCCCTGGAAAACGGCCCGGCGTCGCTGCTGATGACCGACCTGCGGATGCCGGTGATGGATGGCAACGAGCTGATTCGCCGGACGCGGGCGCGGCGGCCCACCCTGCCGGTGATCGTCATGACCGCCGACAGCGGCGCCCTCTGGCACCCGGAGTCGGACCGGCTGCGCGTCCTGCACAAGCCCTTCAGCTTCCAGTCGGCGATCGGCGCGGTCCGCGCGATGCTCGACCAAACCGGGACGGCCGGGTAAAGCCGGGAGTCAGCCCTGCTCGTCGACGCCGTCCTTGGGTGCGGCGTTGCGGGGCGGCGGTTCGATCACCGGGCCGACCTTCACGCTGCGGGCGGACAGCGGCACGATGTCACCGATCGGCATGTAGGAGCCATCGGCCAGTTGCTGTGCCGGCTCCCATCGTCCCTCGACCTTGATCCAGCGGTAGACGCTGTTGCTGCTCATGACGTCACCAAGAAATTTGGAAAGACGAAAGGGGCGGCGTTGCCGCCGCCCCTTCATCCGATACAAGGATCGTCCTTGCGGAAGGCTTATTCGGCCTTGCCGTTGACGGCGTCCTTGAGGGCCTTGCCGGCGGAGAACTTCGGCGCCTTGGAGGCGGCGATCTTGATCTCCGCACCGGTCTGCGGGTTGCGGCCCGTGCGCTCGCCGCGCTCGGCGATCTCGAACTGGCCGAAGCCCGGCAGCTTGACCGTCTCCCCCTTGACCAGCGCGTCCTGCAGGCTCTCCAGAACCGCGTCCAGCGCCTTGCCGGCGTCGGCCTTGGTGCCGCCCAGCTTGCCGGCGATCGCGTCGATGAGATCGGCCTTCGTCATTCCCTACTCCCCTTGTTCATGGCGGAACCCCAGCATCCTCCAGGGCTCCAGGCGCTTCTGACCTACTCCGCCCGGCGTCCGCGCGCAAGCCAATCCCGTGGCGATTTTTTCCCCCGGAACGGATTAAGCCACGGCATGATCCGTATGCCGAGTGTGAAGAACCAATCCGGGACGGTGATGAAAGACGAGCTGGGACAGCATCTGGACGTTCTGCGGCGCTACGCCCTGGTCCTGATGCGCGACCCCGACCAGGCGGAGGACCTCGTCCAGGAGGCGCTCGTCAAGGCCATCGAGGGGGCGTCGTCCTTCACGGACGGGCGCGACCTGCGCAAGTGGCTGCTCGCCATCGTCCACAACACCTTCGTGGACCGCTGGCGGCGCCAGCAGGCCGAACGCCAGGCGACCGGCGAACTGATCTCGATGGCGGAGGAAGGCTCCCCGCCGGCGCAGATGAGCCACGTCCATCTCGGCCAGACCATAGCGGCCCTGATGACCCTGCCGGTCGAACAGCGGGAGGCCCTGGTGCTGGTGGCGCTCGACGGCATGTCCTACCGGGACGCCGCCGAATGCCTGGGCATCCCCGTGGGCACCCTGATGTCCCGCCTGGGCCGTGCGCGCGACGCGCTGCGGGCCAAGACGGGCGGCGGGCGCCAGCCGGCGTCAGACCAGTCCGACCGAAGCCAATCAGACCGGGTCCAGCGCCCCCCGTTGCGCGTGGTGAAATGACGATGAACGAACCGATCAGCGACATCGACCTGAACGCCTATGTGGACGGCGAGCTTGACGCGCAGCGCCGCATCGAGGTGGAAGCCTATCTGGAGGCCAATCCGGAGGAGGCCGCCCGCGTCATGCACGACATGCGGGTCCGCGACGAGATCGGCCTGTTCATGGCCGGACCCGCCGTGGAAAAGGCGGCGGCCGAGATGGTCACGCCCCAACCCGCCGCCGAACCGGCCCCACCCCGGCCCAGCCGGCGGTCGGCGCCGGCGCGCCGCTGCCGCGCCGCAAGCAGTGGGGCGCCCTGTGGCGCCGCCCGGCGGCGGAGCTGATGAACCGGGCGCGGGCGCGGGCCGCCACGGGCTCGGGCCGCGGGCGGCGCGCCGTCGCGGCGCTGTGCCTCGTCGGGCTGGGCTGGACGGCGCACAGCGCAGTGTCGTCCCTGTCGGTCAACCCGGTCGCCACGGCCCACGCGGCCACCCACTACATCACCATCGCGGCCCAGACCCACCAGCAGGCGCTGCACAGCGGGATCGACTTCAAGCCCTTCGCCGACGCCGCAAATTCTTTGGTGAACCGTCTGGCCTCCACCAATCCGGAGGTCGCGGTGCCGATCCCGCAGCTCGACATCGGGCAGGCGCCGGACGGGCTGCGCACCGTGGCCTGGGACGGCGGGGTCGCGGTGCAGGCGGCCTACCGCCACGGCGGGTCGCAGCTGATCACGCTGTTCGCCAGCGAGGTCGACCGCTTCGCCGTCACCGAACCCCAGGCCGAGCGCATCGGCAACGTCTCGGTCGCCTACTGGCAGGTCGGGACGACGGTCTACGCGCTGTGCGGCGAGCAGCCGGAAAAGGAAATCCTGGCCCACGCCCGCGACGCCCGCATGGCGTGGTTCTGAACCAAGCGCGCTGAACGACAAGCCTCTGAACGACAAGCATCCGAAGGACATGGTGAGACAATGAGCGGACCCTTCTACGGCAACCAATTCGGCAGCGCGGCGCCGGCCTACGGCGCGGCGTTCGACGAGGGCCTGCGCAAGCACATGCTGCGGGTCTACAACTTCATGATGCTCGGCCTTGGCGTGACGGGGCTGGTGGCGCTGTTCGTGGCGAGCACGCCGGCGCTGTACGTCCCGATCTTCACGACCCCGCTGAAGTGGGTGGTGATGCTGGCGCCGCTGGCCTTCATCATGGTGCTGTCCTTCCGCTTCCATGCGATGTCGGCCAGTGCGCTGCAGGGTCTGTTCTGGGCCTTCTGCGCGGTGATGGGCGTGTCGATGGCGTCGATCTTCCTGGTCTTCACCGGGGCCAGCGTGGCGCGGGTGTTCTTCATCACCGCGGCGATGTTCGCGGCGATGAGCCTGTGGGGCTACACCACCAAGGCCGACCTGTCGAAGATGGGCTCGTTCCTGATGATGGGCCTGATCGGCATCGTCATCGCCAGCCTGGTCAACATCTTCGTCGGCTCCAGCGCGCTGCAGTTCGCCATCTCGGTCATCGGCGTGGTCATCTTCACCGGCCTGACCGCCTACGACACCCAGCGCATCAAGGAGGAGTACGCCGAGGGCTACGGGCACGAGGGCAACACCAAGCTCGCCGTCATGGGCGCCCTCTCCCTCTACCTCAACTTCATCAACCTCTTCCAGATGCTCCTCCAGCTCATGGGCAACCGCGAGGAGTAAGGCGGCGCATCCATCCGGCGCCACCGCCTGCCGGAAAGGGCCGGCCGCTTCCCGCGGCCGGCCCTTTTCCTTTTTGCGGCTTGCCCGCCTTTACGGCTTGCCCGTCGCCGGCGCGGCGTCCGGCTTGGGCGGATACTCCACCGACACGATGTGCAGGGAGTTGTTCGGGAAGGAGCAGGCCGCGTCCGGCGCCGCCTGGGAGGCCGGGTCGAAGGCGTAGGGGCGGGGGGAGCGGCCCGCCCCCCCTCCCGCACCCGCCCCGGCTCCGGCGGCGGCCGTCTGCACGCCCGGCCCGGTCACCCGCGACGTCCAGGGTGCGCCGGTGAAGACGCCCGGCGTCGATTCCTCCGCCCACAGCCACAGCACGCGGGTGCCCACCGGCTGCGGCTGCGTGAAGGAGTGCAGAACCCGCTCGCAGGTCTCCCGGTCCATGTTGTGGATCGCCCGCTCGACCACCGTGTTCTCCGTCCGGGGCGTCCAACGCGACAGCAGCAGCGAGCCGAGGGCCACGCTGACCGCCACTCCGCCCAGCGAACAGGCGATCACCAGCCGGAAACTGCCGTCGTCCTTTGCCATTCCTTCCCCCCGCTGTCGATTGCCCATGCCCCCTCCGCCGACATGCCTCATCGCCCCGTTCCGTTCCGGCCCGTTCCACTCTTTCCCCGTTGTGGGAGGCCGGCCCGGAACACCGAAAAGGGGACCACGCGCGTGGTCCCCTTCCGGTCGATCCGCTGAAGCGGAGGTTACGGGCTGGCTGCCGCCGTGACCGGCCCCCTGCCCTGCTGGGCGGCGAGTTCGGCGTTGCGGGCATGGTGCTTGCGCAGCATGGGCCGCAGGACGGTGATGGCGCAGACCGCCGCGAACAGATCCATGGTGGCGCAGATGTAGAGCACGGTCGCCCAGGTGCCGGTGGCTTCCATCAGCAGATTGCCCAGCGGGACCAGGAGGGCCGCGATGCCCTTGGCGCAGTAGAGCACGCCGTAGATCTTCGCCGCATGCTTGGTGCCGAAGGTGTCCGCCGAGGTCGCGCTGAACAGGCTGTACACTTCGCCCCAGGCCAGGAACACCATGCCCGACAGGATCAGGAACATGATCGGGTCGTGGCCGAAGCGGCTGAGCATCAGGATGCCGATGCCTTCGAAGGTGAAGGCGATGAACATCGTCGCTTCACGGCCGATGTGGTCGGAGATGAAGCCGAACAGCGGACGGGAGATGCCGTTCATCACGCGGTCGAGCATCAGCGCGAAGGGCAGAGCCGCCATGGTGATGCCGAACAGGCTGATCGGGGCTTCCTTCACGCCCAGATCGTGGGCGATCACGCCGAGCTGGGCCACCGCCATCAGACCGCCGGACACGGTGCAGATGAACATGACCATCATGACCCAGAAGACCGGCGTCTGCAGCGCTTCCTTCAGCGTGTAGTCGCGGCGGGACTGCAGGACCTTGGTCGAGGCCTTCACCTGGTCCTTCTGCGGGGCGCGCAGGAAGTAGGCGGCGATGAGGATGATCGTGCCCTGCAGCAGGCCGAACCAGAAGAAGGCCGCCTGATAGCCCGAGGAATGGATCATGTTGGCGATCGGCAGGATCGTCAGGGCCGAGCCGGCGCCGTAGCCGCCCGCGGTCAGGCCGACGGCGAGGCCGCGCTTGTCCGGGAACCACTTGATGGCGCTGTTGACGCAGGTGGCGTAGACGCAGCCGACGCCGATGCCGCCGATGGCCGAACCGACATAGAGCATGCCGAGCGAGCCGGCGTAGCTGTCGATGATCCAGGAGAGGCCGGTCATCACGCCGCCGAAGGCGACGATGACGCGGGGGCCGTAGCGGTCGATGAAGTAGCCTTCGATGGGGGTCAGCCAGGTCTGGACGACGACGAAGACGGTGAAGGCGGTCTGGATCGAAGCGCGGGTCCAGCCATGGGTGGCCTGGATTTCCGGCACGAAGAGCGTCCAGGCATACTGGATGTTGGCCGCGGCCACCATGCAGACGATGCCGACGACGATCTGCATCCAGCGCGCGCCTTCGGAAACGGGCGCCTGCGAGCCGCCAGGCGGTGCAGCGATGGACTGACTCATTACTCTTCCTCCCCAATGCGGTGATCGAACACTCAACTCAGCCGGGCGGGGCCGATGGTTGTTGTCGCATTGCCTTTCTTCGGGGCTTGCGTGCCCTTCATGTCTTGGCGGGAGCACCACCGCCACCGTTGGGAGAGGCTTGGTGTTCCGCATTTCGTACTTGGTATACCACACAATCAGCGGAACACAACATCCGTTTCAGGAATCACAGCACAAATAATCCCCTCATTCGCAACTATCGTTGAAGGTATGCCCTACGAAAAGTAAGCAACCCCCAGCCGAACTTTCGTACTATGACTTTGAAGAAACAAAAAAAAGGCCGCGCCAAAGCAGGCGCGGCCTCTGAATGAGTTCGCTTCACTTACGATCACAACAGTGGAGAAGCCGTTACACCAAGAACGGCTGTTCCAATCTTACAGAACTTCAGATCATCAGCAACCTCATAGTCGATCTAATCTGTATGTTCCGTGCGAATCGGAAATAAACAATCCGGAAAGCCAAATCACACCAAGGCCGTCCGACCTCCTTATCCCCTCATCACTCAGTTTACGATCCCACAGCCCGCTTAATCCCGGGGGCCCTCAAAAAAAGTTCGTGAGCCGAATTATCCGCCCTCAACGCCACCGCCGGGCCGTGGCTGCGGCGCACCGGGGCGGCGTCCATCGCACGCCCGGCCGCATGGAACAGAAGCGACGCTCAACCTGTTGTTGGGATGTCCGACCGCCTCCCCGGCTGTCGGCAACGCCACCGCCCGCCAAAAACGGGAGCCGCCATGAGCCGCCGCCCTTCTCCGGACCCGTCACCGGATCCGGTCCGCTTCCCATCCAGCGCCACCGCCAACCCGCCCCTGCCCGATCCCGGCGCCAAGCGGCGGGAGATCGCCATGTTCCTGATACTGGCGGTGGTGATCTGGCCGATCCTGTCGGTCGCCGTCGTGGGGGGCTACGGCTTCCTGGTCTGGATGTCGCAAATCATCATGGGTCCGCCCGGTCCGCCCCCGGTCTGAGGGGTACGGCGCCATGGCCGATGACCCGGTCGACTTGGGGCGACGAGGTTTTCTTCGCGGACGGCGGCGCGCCGAACCGGCAGCGCTGCGCCCGCCCTGGTCCCGTACGGAGCGCTTCACCGACCTGTGCACGCGCTGCGGCGCCTGCGCCGACGCCTGCCCGGAGAAGATCATCCGCCGGGGCGACGGCGGCTTTCCCGAGGTCGACTTCCGGCAAGGGGAATGCAGCTTCTGCGCGGCCTGTGCCGATTCCTGCCCCGAACCGGTCTTCGACCGTACCAGCCGCCCCTGGACCCTGACGGCGCGGATCGCCCCGTCCTGCCTCGCCATGAACCGCGTCGTCTGCCGAAGCTGCCGCGACGCCTGCCCGGAATCGGCCATCCGCTTCGCCCTGGCGCCCGGCGGCGTGGCGGTCCCCGTGGTCGAGGACGACGCCTGCTCCGGCTGCGGCGCCTGCCTGGCCGCCTGCCCCGCCGACGCCGTCATGTTGCAACCCGGACCGGAGATCGCCCATGCACCCAGCGCATCCAGCGCATCCTGACGCCCCGGACCGTCCGGCCGAAGCGCCGACGGAATGGCACATCGCTTCCATCCTCGTGCATCTGCGCCCCGAGCGCAGCCCCGACGTGAGGGCCGCCGTCGCCGCGCTGGGCGACGCCGAGGTCCATGCGGAGGAGCGGGGCCGGATGGTGGTCACCGTGGAAGGCCCTCACGAGGGCCGCATCGCCGACCGCATGACCGCGATCCATCTGATGCCCGGCGTGATGTCGGCGGTCATGGTCTTCCACCACGCCGAGCCGATGGCGGCCCGGGCCGCGGAGGAGGTCGCTGGGGCGCGGAACTGACGCGTCCAGAGTTCACATTCGTCAAGAAAAAGGGGAGGAACCCATGCTTGACCGGCGGGATTTCATCAAGGCGCAGGCGGTCGCGGCCGCCGCGACGGCGGGGGGCATCAGCCTGCCCGCCATGGCCCAGCAATCCATGGTGGCGGGCGAAGACGCTCAGCTCACCTGGTCGAAGGCGCCCTGCCGCTTCTGCGGCACCGGATGCAGCGTCATGGTCGCCACCAAGGACAACCGCGTCGTCGCCACCCACGGCGACATGCAGGCGGAGGTCAACCGCGGCCTGAACTGCGTGAAGGGCTATTTCCTGTCCAAGATCATGTACGGGCAGGACCGGCTGACCCAGCCGCTGCTGCGCATGCGCGACGGCAAGTACCACAAGGACGGGGAATTCCGCCCGGTCTCCTGGGACGAGGCCTTCGACGAGATGGCCCGCCAATGGAAGCGGGTGCTGAAGGAGAAGGGTCCGGACGCCGTCGGCATGTTCGGGTCCGGCCAATGGACGATCTGGGAGGGCTACGCCGCGTCCAAGCTGATGCGCGCCGGCTTCCGGACCAACAACCTGGACCCCAACGCCCGCCACTGCATGGCGTCGGCCGCCGTGGCCTTCATCCGCACCTTCGGCATGGACGAGCCGATGGGCTGCTACGACGATTTCGAGCACGCCGACGCCTTCGTCCTCTGGGGCTCCAACATGGCGGAGATGCATCCCATCCTGTGGACGCGCATCACCGACCGGCGGCTCGCCCACAGCCACGTGAAGGTGGCGGTCCTCTCGACCTTCGAGCATCGCAGCTTCGAGCTGGCCGACATCCCGATGATCTTCGAGCCGGGAACCGATCTGGCCATCCTGAACTTCATCGCCAACCACATCATCCAGACCGGGCGGGTGAACAAGGAGTTCGTCGAGAAGCATTGCAGCTTCCGCCTGGGACAGAAGGACATCGGCTACGGCCTGCGCCCCGAAAGCGTGCTGGAGGTGCGCGCGGCCAACGCCAAGGACCCGACCGATTCCAAGCCCATGAGCTTCGACGAGTTCGCCACCTTCGTCAGCGACTACACGCTGGATAAGGTGGCGGAGCTGAGCAAGGTGCCGAAGGAGCGGCTGCTGGCGCTCGCCGAGATGTACGCCGACCCGAAGGTCAAGGTGATGTCGCTGTGGACCATGGGGTTCAACCAGCACGTCCGCGGCGTGTGGGTGAACCACATGGTCTACAACATCCATCTTCTGACCGGCAAAATCTCGGAGCCGGGGAACAGCCCCTTCTCGCTGACCGGCCAGCCCTCGGCCTGTGGAACGGCGCGCGAGGTCGGCACCTTCGCCCACCGGCTGCCCGCCGACATGCAGGTGACCAACCCCACCCACCGCTCCCACGTCGAGGATGGCTGGAAGATCCCCAAGGGCCTGCTGCCCGGCAAGATCGGCTACCACGCGGTGCTGATGGACCGGATGCTCAAGGACGGGAAGCTCAACGCCTACTGGATCATGGTCAACAACAACCTCCAGGCGGCGCCCAACACCGACCAGGAGACCTATCCCGGCTACCGCAACCCGGACAATTTCATCGTGGTGTCGGACGCCTACCCGACGGTGACCGCCGCCGCCGCCGACCTGATCCTGCCCGCGGCCATGTGGGTCGAGAAGGAGGGTGCCTACGGCAACGCCGAGCGGCGGACCCATTTCTGGCACCAGCTCGTCAACGCGCCGGGCGAGGCGCGCTCGGACCTCTGGCAGCTCATGGAATTCTCCAAGCGCTTCACCACCGACGAGGTGTGGCCGAAGGAGATCCTCGATGCCAACCCGGACTTCCGCGGCAAGACCCTGTTCGACGTGCTGTTCCGCAACGGCAACGTCGACCGTTTTCCCGTGTCGGAACTGGACCCCGCCTACGAGAACCGGGAGTCGAAGGAGTTCGGCTTCTACGTGCAGAAGGGCCTGTTCGAGGAGTACGCCGCCTTCGGGCGCGGCCACGGCCACGATCTGGCGCCCTTCGACACCTATCACGAGGTGCGCGGGCTGCGCTGGCCGGTGGTCGAGGGCAAGGAGACGAAGTGGCGCTACCGGGAGGGGCTCGACCCTTACGTCCCGAAGGGCGAGGGGGTGCGCTTCTACGGAAACCCGGACGGCAAGGCCAACCTGTTCGCCTTCCCCTACGAACCCCCGGCGGAATCCCCGGACAAGGACTTCGACCTGTGGCTGGTCACGGGCCGCGTGCTGGAGCACTGGCACTCCGGCTCCATGACCATGCGGGTGCCGGAACTCTACAAGGCCATGCCGATGGCGCTGGTCTACATGCACCCGGACGACGCGAAGGACCGGGGCCTGCGCCGCGGCTCGGAGGTCAAGGTGATGTCGCGGCGCGGCGAGATGCGCACGCGGGTCGAGACGCGCGGGCGCAACCGGCCGCCGCGCGGGGTCGTCTTCGTGCCCTGGTTCGATTCGGCGCGCCTGATCAACAAATGCACGCTCGACGCCACCGACCCGATCAGCAAGCAGACGGACTTCAAGAAGTGCGCCGTCAAGATCGTGGCCGTCTGAGGGAGGACCGCAACCATGCGCCGCCATCTCATGCTCGCGCTGGCCGCGGCTTTGCCCTGCCTCGTGCCGGCACTGCTCGCCGCCCAGGGAACCGGACAGGTCCGGGAGCCCTTCCGCCCGCCGATCCAGTTCACCGACGAGGACCCGGCCCCGCCGATCCCCGCCGACGTCACCGACGACCGGCGGGTCGCCCGCAACTACCCGGAGCAGCCGCCGGTCATCCCCCACAACATCCGCGATTACCAGATCAGCCTGAACAACAACCAGTGCCTGACCTGCCACAGCCGCCAGTTCACCGGCGCCACCCAGGCGCCGATGATCAGCATCACCCATTACGTGGACCGCGAGGGCCAGACACTGGGCGCGGTCAGCCCACGCCGCTATTTCTGCACGCAGTGCCACGTTCCCCAGACCATGGCCCAGCCCATCGTCCCGAACACCTTCAAGGACATGGACAGCCTCATCAGCCGCCCGTCGGACGGGGGTGACCGGCGATGAAGCTGCCCGATTTCCTGCTGCGGCCCTGGCGGATCATCGCGGGGCCGAGCCGCTACCTCAGCCTCGGCTTCCTGACGCTGGGCGGCTTCCTGGCCGGCGTGATGTTCTGGGGCGGCTTCAACACCGCCCTGGAGGTCACCAACACCGAGAAGTTCTGCACGAGCTGCCACGAGATGCGGGACAACGTGTTCGAGGAGCTGAAGACCACCATCCACTTCACCAACCGCTCCGGCGTGCGGGCGACCTGCCCGGACTGCCACGTCCCGCACAACTGGACCGACAAGATCGCCCGCAAGATGCAGGCGTCGAAGGAGGTCTGGGGCAAGATCTTCGGCACCATCGACACCCGCGACAAGTTCGTGGAGAAGCGGCGGGAGCTGGCCGAGCATGAATGGGCGCGGCTGAAGGCCAACAATTCCCTGGAATGCCGCAACTGCCACAGCGCGGAGTCCATGGACATCACCAAGCAGGGGGCACGGGCGGCGCGCATCCACCAACAGTACCTGTTCAGCGGCCAGCGCACCTGCATCGACTGCCACAAGGGCATCGCCCACCGCCTGCCGAACATGGACGGCGTCCCGCCGGGCTGGAGCGAGGCGTCTACCGGTACGGGCAACGACACCGACGACCCGATCGGCCGCTGGCTGGCCGACGCCACCCCGGGGCCGGCGAACCCGCATTGAGCGGGGGATGAAATCCCTCTCCCGTCCCGGGAGAGGGAGGGTCGGGAGGGTGAGGGTGCGGCCAGGGATCAATGCGTTGATCCTCGGCCTTCCCTCACTCGACCTTCAGCGCTGACGCCCTCTCCCTCAACGGGAGAGGGGTAGAACGTATCGGTTTACTCGGCCTTGCCGTTGACGGCGTCCTTGAGGGCCTTGCCGGCGGAGAACTTCGGCGCCTTGGAGGCGGCGATCTTGATCTCCGCACCGGTCTGCGGGTTGCGGCCCGTGCGCTCGCCGCGCTCGGCGATCTCGAACTGGCCGAAGCCCGGCAGCTTGACCGTCTCCCCCTTGACCAGCGCGTCCTGCAGGCTCTCCAGAACCGCGTCCAGCGCCTTGCCGGCGTCGGCCTTCGTGCCGCCCAGCTTGCCGGCGATCGCGTCGATGAGATCGGCCTTCGTCATTCCCAAATTCCCCTTGTTCGTGGCGGAACCCCAGCATCCTCCAGGGCTCCAGGCGCCTCTGACCTACCCTGACGGACGGCGGCGCGCAAGATGCTCCCGATCGGAATCGACCGAGCGCGACGCTGTGACCCGCAAAAAGTCGGCGATTCCCGCCGATCCGGCGGATTCGTCTATGCCGAACAGGCGAGTCCTTCCCCAGACCGAGGTCAGGGGACCAAGTCAATTGACCAGGGCGGCCTTGACCAGCACGGCGGCGCTTTCCGTGGTGTCGCGCTTGTCCAGCTTCTTGGCGACCTCCTCAATCTCGGCCACCGGCATGACCCGGCGGGCCTGCTTGGCCGCGGTGACGAGGCGGCGCTGCGCCAGCCGGACCTGGTCGCCCAGTTCGGTCAGCGTCTGGTAAGCCTTGCGGCGGGCCTGGGTGTCGATGCTGCCGCTCGTCTCGGTCGCGCGTTCGGTCGCAGCCGCCAGGTCCTTGCACGACTGAAGATACGTGGAGATGGCGTCCGTCAGAAGACGGCGGGCCTCGGTCCGCGGATCGGCGGGGCTGCTGCTCGACGTGGAAAGAGACACTTCACACTGCTCCTTGCTGCTGCGTATGACACACGACTGTAACAGGCCGTGAAAAATGGGCGGAGTGGCCGCCATTGTCCAGCGGCCTTGCGCGTTCTTTGACCGACTGGACAGGGGAAAGCCGGGTCAGGGCACCTGCTTCTTCTCCAGCTTGCGGGCCAGGGTGCGCCGGTGCATCCCCAGGCGGCGGGCGGTTTCGGAGATGTTGAAGCCGGTTTCCGCGAGGGTTTCGTGGATGCGCTCCCACTCCAGCGTCTTCAGCGAGGTCGCCCGCGCGCCCAGCGCGATGGAGGGATCGCCCTCCGTCCGCTCGAAGGCCGCCTCGATGTCGTCGGTGTTGGACGGCTTGGCGAGGTAGTGGCAGGCGCCCAGCTTGATCGCCTCGACCGCCGTGGCGATGCTGGCGAAACCGGTCAGGACGACGATGCGCGTCTCCGGGTCGCTGGCGTGCAGCTCCCGCACGCATTCCAGGCCGGAGCCGTTGCCCAGCTTGAGGTCGACGACCGCGTAGGCGAAGGGCACCGTGTCCAGCAGCGCCCGCAGCCCGTCCAGGCTGTCGCACCAGTAGACCTGGTAGCCCCGGCGCTCGAAGGAGCGGCGCAGGACCTTGGCGAAGGCGGCGTCGTCCTCCACCAGCACGAGGGAACGGTCAGTCTCCATGGTTCTCTCCCGCGGACAGGGCGGCGAGCGGCAGGGTCATGGTGACGGACGCGCCGCCGCCGGGGCGGTTGCGCGCGGCGACCGTGCCGCCCAGCTTGCGCACCACGTTGACCACCAGGAAGAGGCCCAGCCCGCCGCCGGGCCGCCCCTTGCTCGACCGGTAGGGTTTGCCGAATTCCGCCAGCATCCGCTCCTCGAAGCCGGGGCCGGCGTCGTTGACGGTGAGGACGAGGCTGTCCCCCTGCCGCCCGGCGGCGATGCCGACCCAGCCGGGGGACACCTCCAGCGCGTTGTCCAGGACGTTGAAGATCACCTGCTTCAGCGCGAGGTCGGAGATGATCCCCTCCCGCGAGCGGACGCTGTTGTCGTAATCGACGCAGGCCGGGGACCGGCTGGCCTTCCACTCCTCCACCAGATCGTCCAGGAAGGCGGTGACCGTGGTGCGCAAAGTCCCCTCCCCCCGCGCCTCGCCGGAGGACAGCAGGATGCCCGACACGATGGCCTTGCAGCGGTCGATCTGGTTCTGCATCTCCGCGATGTCCTCGGCCATGTCGGGGTCGCCCTTGACCACGGGCATCCGCCGCCAATCGTTCACGATCACCGACAGGGTGGCGAGCGGCGTCCCAAGCTCGTGCGCGGCGCCGGAGGCCAGCAGGCCGAGGCGCACGATGTGGTCCTCCTCCATGGAGCGCTGGCGCAGGTCGGCCAGATGGGCGTCGCGCGCCCGCAGGTTGCGGGTGATCTGGGTGATGAAGGGGACGATCAGGCTGGCCGTCAGCACGAAGCACAGGAACATGCCCTGGATGTGCAGGCCGAGCAGAAGCCCCTCCAGCCCCGGCGGCAGGGCCAGCGGGCGGTAGGCGCCGATCAGGAAGGTGAAGCAGGCCGTGGCGACCAGCACCAGCGCCCAGGCCGACCACGCCTCCAGCAGAACCGCCCCCAGCGTGATCTGGAGCAGGTAGAGCGAGATGAAGGGGTTGGAGGCGCCGCCGCTGAGGTAGAGCTGGACCGTGAGCGCCGACACGTCGATCAGCAGCTCCAGGAACAGCTGGGTGTTCGACACCGAGGTCTGGCGGCGCAGATGCAGGACGCTGGCGATGTTCAGCGCGACCAGGAACAGGATCACCGCGCCCATTTGGTCGAGCGGCAGGGTGATGCCCATCTGGTAGTGCACGATGAGGATCGTCACCACCTGCCCGGCGACGGCGAGCCAGCGCAATTGCACCAGCAGGAACAGGTTCTTCTTGTCGGTGGTGTCGCGCACGGAAAACGTCTGGCCCTTCGCCGGATTCCTTCGGTCCCCCTTCATAGGGGCACGACTCATATGGGCACGACGGCCCGGCTTGGCAGCCTTGTCCCGGACTCCGGATGGCCTTGATAGCACAAAAAAAGCCGGACGAAAGAGTCCGCAAGGAGCCTCTTCCCGTCCGGCAAAAAAGCCACAAAGAACAAGAGATTATTTCTTCAACCGCGGCGACGCCATTCATTGCGCGCGACATAGAAGGCCGCGGCGATCAGCATGAGATCCAGGGCAAACCAAGTCAGCGCATAGACGAGGTGGTTGTTCGGGAACTTCAGGACGGTCAGCCCGCCGACCGGGTAGCCGCCCTGCGGGCTGGCCTCGGCGTCGATGAAGTAGGGGGCCGTCTCCGTCAGGCCGCGGGCGGCGGCGATGGCCGCCACGTCGCGGGAGTACCAGCGGTCCTGCGCCGGATCGTTGGAGCGCAGGAAACCGCCCCCCGGCTCCGTCACCCGCAGCAGGCCGGTGACGGTGGTGTCCGCATCGATCAGCCCGTCGGGGCGGCTGTCGGTGCTGCGCCGCTCGGGCGGCACGAAGCCCCGGTTGACCAGGACGGTGAAGCCCCGGTCGGTACGGAAGGGGGTGAGCACCCAGAAGCCGCCGCCCCGTTCGGTCACCGCCTGGACCAGCGTCTCCCGGTCGTTGAGGAAACGCCCGGTGACGCCGACCCGCCGGTATTCCTGGCTGGCCGCCGTGACGGCGGGCCAGTCCTCCGGGCCGGGGGCGGGAACGGGCGCGGCCTGCGCCCGCTCCTCCACCCGCTGGATCAGGTCCAGCTTCCAGAACAGCCGCTCGACCTGCCAGACGCCGAGCGACGTGAGGACGGCGACTCCCGCCAGCGCCAGGACGCCGAGAAGGATCAGCCCCCGGCGCGGGCGGTGGGTCGCCGTGCCGGTCACGGCAACTGGCTCGGGTCGTGGATCGGCATCATGTTGGTGTTCAGGTGGTACATCACCCACAGCGAACCGGCCAGCATGATAACCACGACGATGAGCGTGAAGATCAGCGACAGCATGGTCCACCCGCCTTCCGCCCGCCCGTTCATGTGCAGGAAGAAGATCATGTGGACGACGACCTGGACGGCGGCCAGGGCCATGATCGCCATCGCGGTCATGTTCTTGTCCAGAATCGTCCCGTCCATGACCAGCCAGAAGGGAATGACCGTCAGGATCACCGACAGGACGAAGCCGATCACGTAGCTGCCGAGCGTCCCGTGGGCGTGCCCGTCGTCCCCGTGGCCGTGGTCGTGATGGCCGGCCCCATGGTGGCCGGCCTGATGTTCGGCGTGAGAACTCATCGCAGCATTCCCATCAGATAGACGAAGGTGAAGACGCCGATCCAGATGACGTCCAGGAAGTGCCAGAACAGGCTGAGGCACATCAGGCGCCGGCGGTTGGCCGGGATCAGGCCGCGCTTGTTGACCTGCACCATCAGCGTCACCAGCCAGACCAGGCCGAAGGTGACGTGCAGGCCGTGGGTGCCGACCAGCGTGAAGAAGGACGACAGGAAGGCGCTGCGCTGCGGGGTCGCCCCGATGTGGATCAGGTGGGCGAACTCGTAGAGTTCGATCGCCAGGAAGGCGGCGCCGAACAGGCCGGTCACCGCCAGCCACAGCTGGGTCTGCGACACCCGCCCCTTCTCCATCGCCAGCATGGCGAAGCCATAGGTGATGGAGGAGAACAGCAGCATGGCGGTGTTCAGCGCCACCAGCGGCAGGTCGAACAGGTCCTTGGGCGCGGGCCCGGCGGCGTAGTTGGCGCCGAGAACGCCGTAGGTCGCGAACAGCACCGCGAAGATGAGGCAGTCGCTCATCAGATAAATCCAGAAGCCCAGCATGGTGCTGGAGCCTTCGGGGTGCGCGTGCTCATCCACGACGTGGAAGGCCGGAGCCTGGCTGCGGCTCCGCTCGGCTGTCAGGGTCGTGCTCATGCTTTACACCTGCCCGGAGAGGAGACGGGTCCGCTCGTTCTCGGTCCGCACCACCACGTCCGCCGGGATGTGGAAGTCGCGGTGATAGTTGAAGGTGTGGTGGATGGCGGCCGCCAGCAGGGCGACGAAGCTCACCGCGGCAAGCCACCAGATGTACCAGACCAGGGCGAAGCCGAGGACCACGCTGATCCCGGCCAGGATCACGCCGGTGCCGCTGTTGCTGGGCATGTGGATCGCCTTGAAGCCGCCAAGCGGACGCTTGTAGCCGCGCTTCTTCATGTCCCACCACGCGTCGTTGTCGTGGATCATCGGCGTGAAGGCGAAGTTGTAGTCCGGCGGCGGCGAGGAGGTCGCCCATTCCAGCGTGCGGCCGTCCCACGGGTCGCCCGTGCGGTCGACCAGTTCACGGCGCTTCCAGACGCTGACAGCGATCTGGACGAGGAAGGAACCGATGCCCGCGGCGATCAGGACGGCGCCCACGGCGGCGATCTGGAACCAGATCTGCAGCGACGGGTCCTCGAACACGCGCAGGCGGCGGGTGACGCCCATCAGGCCCAGGACGTAGAGCGGCATGAAGGCGACCCAGAAGCCGATCACCCAGCACCAGAAGGACACCTTGCCCCAGAAGGGATCGAGGCGGAAGCCGAAGGCCTTGGGCCACCAGTAGTAGATGCCGGCGAACAGGCCGAACAGCACGCCGCCGATGATGACGTTGTGGAAGTGGGCGATCAGGAACAGGCTGTTGTGCAGGACGAAGTCCGCCGGCGGAACGGCCAGCAGCACGCCCGTCATGCCGCCGACCACGAAGGTCAGCATGAAGGCGACGGTCCACATCATCGGCAGCTCGAACCGGATGCGGCCGCGGTACATGGTGAACAGCCAGTTGAAGATCTTCGCACCCGTCGGGATCGAGATGATCATCGTCGTGATGCCGAAGAACGAGTTCACGCTGGCGCCCGACCCCATGGTGAAGAAGTGGTGCAGCCACACCAGGTAGGACAGGATCGTGATGACCACCGTCGCGTAGACCATGGAGGTGTAGCCGAACAGCTTCTTGCCCGAGAAGGTCGAGGTGACTTCCGAGAAGATGCCGAAGACCGGCAGGATCAGGATGTAGACTTCCGGGTGGCCCCAGATCCAGATCAGGTTCACGTACATCATCGGGCTGCCGCCGAGATCGTTCGTGAAGAAGTTCGTGCCGACGTAGCGGTCCAGCGACAGCAGGACCAGCGTGGCGGTCAGGATCGGGAAGGAGGCGACGATCAGCACGTTGGTGCAGAGCGACGTCCAGGTGAAGACCGGCATCTTCATCATGGTCATGCCGGGGGCGCGCATCTTGACGATCGTGCAGATCAGGTTGATGCCGGACAATGTTGTTCCGACGCCGGCGATCTGCAACGCCCAGATGTAATAGTCGACACCCGTCTCAGGGCTGTAGGCGATGTTGGACAGCGGCGGATAGGCCAGCCAGCCGGTGCGCGCGAACTCGCCGACGAACAGCGAGACCATGATCAGCACAGCACCGCCCACCGTCATCCAGAAGCTGAAGTTGTTCAGGAACGGGAAGGACACGTCGCGGGCGCCGATCTGCAGCGGCACCACGTAGTTCATCAGGCCCGTGACGAAGGGCATCGCCACGAAGAAGATCATGATGACGCCGTGGGCGGTGAAGATCTGGTCGTAATGGTGCGCGTTGAGGTAGCCCTCGCTGCCGCCGAAGGCGATGGCCTGCTGGAGGCGCATCATGATGGCGTCGGCGAAGCCGCGCAGAAGCATGATCAGGCCCAGCACCATGTACATGATGCCGATGCGCTTGTGGTCGACGGTGGTGAACCACTCCTTCCAGAGATAGCCCCACAACCGGAAATAGCTCAGCGCCGCGACGAGCGCGATGCCGCCCAGCACGACCGCGACGAAGGTCGCGACCACGATGGGCTCGTGATAGGGGAAGGACTCCAGGGTCAGACGCCCGAAGAGCGGGTGGGTGGCGACGGTCGATGTGTCGATCATGGCGGTAGGCCGCTCAAGGATTGGCCGTCAGCCGCGGCCCGAACGCAGGGGCGGGCGCGGAGATCGGCGTGATGGAGGAGCGCGGCAGACCCGCGCCGGAAATCGGAGACTCGTCGGCGGGAGCGTTCAGCACGCCCAGCGACGACTCGACGGCGCGGCCGGTCAGTTCCTCGGTCGAGCAGATGCCCGCCACATAGACCGGCGCCGGGCCGAGAACGGCGGTGCCGCGGCGGGACATCTTGTCGTGCATCAGCGGCATCACGTTGTCGATGCCGGCCAGCCCGAGGCCGCCCTTGGCGTCGATGGCCATCATGTCGTGCATGCACATCTTGCCCGGCTCGACGCACATCCCGACGATGGCCTTGAACAGGCCCGAGTCGACGGCGCCGTAGCGACGCACCGGCTCGTTCTCGCTGGGACGCTCAAGCTGGAGATAGCCGTCGCGGTCGAGCTTGCCGCCGCCCGCCTTGATGTCCGCCACCCACTTGTCGAAGCCGTCGGCGGCCAGACCGTGGAAGGTGAAGCGCATGTGCGAGAAGCCGGCGCCGCTGTAGTTGGCGGAGAAGCCCTTGTAGCTGCCCGGCTCGTTGATGACGGCGTGCAGCTTCGTCTCCATGCCGGCCATGGCGTAGATCTGCCCGGCCAGCGCCGGGATGTAGAAGGAGTTCATCACAGTCGAGGAGGTGATGTTGAAGCGGATCGGCCGATCCACCGGGGCGGCCACCTCGTTCACCGTGGCGATGCCGTACTCCGGGTAGATGAACAGCCACTTCCAGTCGAGCGCCACGACGTTGACGTCGAGCATCTTGGTGTCGGCCGGAACCGGGCGCCCCGCGGCGATGCGGTCGAGCGGGCGGTAGGGATCGAGCAGGTGGGTCGCCATCCAGGTGAGGGCGCCCAGGCAGATGATGATGAGCAGCGGGGCCGCCCAGATCACCAGCTCGAGCTGCGTCGAATGGTCCCAATCCGGGTCGTACTGGGCCGTGCTATTCGACTGGCGGTAGCGCCACGCGAACAGCACCGTCAGCACCATCACCGGAATGATGATGAGAAGCATCAGGAGGGTGGAAATGGTGATGAGGTTGGCCTGTTGGCTCGCCACATCGCCGGACGGGCTCATCACCACAAGGTTGCAGCCACTCAAAACCGCCATCAGCGGCAGGAGGGCCAAGGCGCGGAAACGGGTCAAGGCAGGACCTGTCAGCAGGGGTTCGCTTTGGATTTGGGCGAAGAGCTAACCCCCACGGGCCGGGTAGGACATTGGACAATTTGTCCAATGCGCCGCGATTCCGCGCCGCCATTGACGCACATCAAAGCAATGCGCCCATGGGCGTGGCAGAATGCCGTTGCGGTGCCTATTTAATTCCCTCTGACGCAATTGCCAGACGGTGGGGGGACCATGGGATCATCGACCACGGCGACCGAACGGGACGCAAGGCTGGTCAATGCCCGCGACCACCGGGTGAATCCCGGTGAAATCGCGATTGGCGTCATCATCGGACGGACGTCCGAATTCTTCGATTTTTTCGTTTATGCCATCGCTTCGGTGATCGTCTTCCCGAAGCTGGTCTTTCCCTATCTTGACCCGCTGACCGGAACGCTGTGGTCCTTCGCGATCTTCGCGCTGGCCTTTGTCGCCCGCCCGGTGGGCAGCATGCTGTTCATGGCCATCGACCGCGCCCACGGGCGCGGCGCAAAGCTCACACTTTCCCTGTTCCTGCTGGGGACCTCGACGGTCGCCATCGCCTTCCTGCCGAGCTACGAGCAGATCGGCGCGGCGGCGATCTGGCTGCTGGCGGCGGCCCGCATCGGCCAGGGCCTGGCGCTGGGCGGCGCCTGGGACGGCCTCGCCTCGCTGCTGGCGCTGAACGCGCCGGAGAACCGCCGCGGCTGGTACGCGATGATTCCGCAGCTCGGCGCCCCCATCGGGCTGATCGTGGCGAGCGCCCTCTTCGCCTATTTCGCCGGCAACCTGTCGGCGGAGGATTTCTTCAGCTGGGGCTGGCGCTACCCGTTCTTCGTGGCCTTCGCCATCAACGTGGTGGCGCTGTTCGCGCGGCTGCGCATCGTGGTGACGCCGGAATACACCCGCCTGTTCGAAAGCCGCGAGCTTCAGCCGGTCCCGGTGACCGAGATGCTGCGCAACGAGGGCATGCGCGTCGTGCTGGGCGCCTTCGCCCCGCTGGCCAGCTTCGCGCTGTTCCACATGGTGACCGTCTTCCCGCTGTCCTGGATCTTCCTCTACACGCAGGACACGCCGGCGGACTTCCTGCTGATCGAGGTGGTCGGGGCCTTCTTCGGCCTGGGGGCCATCATCGCCTCCGGCTGGATCGCCGACCGCATCGGCCGCCGCACCCTGCTGGGAAGCTGCGCCGCGGCCATCGCCGTGTTCAGCGGCGTGGCGCCCCTGCTGCTGAACGGCGGGCCGCTGGGCGAGCTGGTCTTCATGATCGTCGGCTTCGTGATCCTGGGCCTGTCCTTCGGCCAGTCGTCGGGCGTGGTCGCGTCGGGCTTCACCCAGCGCTACCGCTACACCGGCGCGGCCATCACCTCGGACCTCGCCTGGCTGTTCGGGGCGGGCTTCGCGCCGCTGGTGGCGCTGGTGCTGTCCGCCAACTTCGGCCTGTTCTCGGCCGGCGCCTATCTGCTGTCGGGCGCGGTCTGCACGTTGCTGGCCCTGTGGCTCAACAAGACGCTGGCCAAGTGATCTGAGCGGGCGTCGGGAACCGGATCGGCCTCACCCTTGCGGGGTGCGGCCGATCCGGTTCCATTTCTTCATGCAGAAGGCGCCGGTCGGCAGCGTGGTCCAGTGGAAAAGCGCGCAGGCCGGTGCAGGCGCCCGGGTGCCTTTCATCAAGCCGGCAGCGCGATCCCCGAAATTGCCCACTCGAACGCGCTTCGGTACCCGGCGGCGGTACGCCGGAATCCCGCGCGGTGGCTACCCCCGACTTTAATCGTCGTTAAGAGATCGGCGTGCATCCTGCCTTCACACACAGATCGGCAGGTCATCATGTCCCAGTACAATCCCGCTGTCGGCACCACCGAGACCGTTTCCTTCCCGCTCCCCCTCACCGCTCCGGCTCCGGCGAAGAAGCTGCGCGGCCTGCCGCTGGTCGCCCTGTGGGGCGGACTGATCACCGCTCCCTGGGTCATCCTCTATCAGGCCGCCAAGCTGGTGTTCTGAAACCGGCGATCTTAGGCCGACAGCTCGGCCATGATCTCCGGCACCTGGGCCAGCAGTTCGCGGGCCAGGAAGCCCAGCGGGCCGCGGCGGGCCAGGCGGTTGCCCGCCTCGCCATGCAGATGGACACCCCAGATGGCGGCCTGGGCCGGGTCGGCGCCCCTTGCGGCCAGCCCGGCGATGACGCCGGCCAGCGTGTCGCCCGACCCCGAGGTGGCAAGGCCGACGTTGCCGCCGTCATAGGTCCACATCCTCCCGTCCGGCGTGGCGATGTGGGTGCAGGCCCCCTTCAGCACGACGATCACCTTGTGAAGATCCGCGACGCGGCGGGCGGCGGCGGGCGGGTCGGCCTCCACCTCCTCCCGGCTGACACCAGAGAGCCCGGCCATTTCGCCGGCGTGCGGCGTGATGATCGTCCGCCCGTTGCGGCGGCACAGCGCGTCGTTGGCATTGTCCAGCCCCATCAACGCCTCCGCGTCGATGACCAGAACCGGGCCGCCCTCCCCGTCCAGCCCGGTGATCAGCGCATTGGTCAGGTCGGCGACCGCGCGCTTGTCCATCATGCCGGGACCGATCAGCACCGCGGTGCAGCGTGCCGCCCGCTCGCCCAGCATGCCCACGCAATCGGGGGCGATGCCGCCCTCGGCCGTCTCGTGCAGGCCGAGCACTAGCGCTTCCGGCACGGCGAGCCCGAGATGCGGGGCCACGCTGCGGCAGGTCGCCATCTGGAGCTTGCCCGCCCCGGCGCGCAGCGCCGCCGTTCCGGCCAGCAGCACGGCGCCCGGCACCTCGACGCTGCCGCCGATGACCAGAACCCGCCCCCGCCCGTCCTTGTCGGCGCCGTCGCCGGGATGGGGCAGCGGCATGGACCGCAGCAGGTCGCGGGTGACCGGGATCGAGTCGTTCATCGAAAAATCGCTCATCGGAAAACACTCATCGGACAGCCGCGTTGGCGTCGGGCTCGGCGGTCAACGGCGCCCCGGCCACCTCCAGCGGGGCGACGAAGTTGTAACGGCGAAGCTGCATCCGCCCGCTGTGCCCTTGGGCGGGATCGAAGGCGTATTCGGTGACCCCGCAATTCGCCACGTCGCCCTCGCGGTCGATGGCGAGGATCTGCTCCTCCGTCATGCCCTCCAGCAGGTAGCGCAGGCACAGAACGACGACCTGATGGCTGACCACCAGCACGCGCTGCCCGCCATGGTGCAGGCTGATGGTATCGAGCGCGCTGCGCAGCCGCAGAATCACGTCGCACCAGCTCTCCCCGGCGGGCGGGCGGAAGTAGAATTTGCCGAGCAGACGGCGGAACTCCGCCTGCTCGGGATGCTCCTGAGCGATCCCCAACGCGGTCAGCCGGTCGAGGATGCCGAACTCCTTCTCGCGCAGCCGTTCGTCCACCACGAATTCCGTGGGCTCGACCGGCAGGCCGCCCCCGGCCTGGATGATCTCCGCCGTGCGGCGGGCGCGCCGGTAGGGAGAGGTCAGCACCACGTCGGGCCGCTCGCCCGGCGGCAGCGCGGCGAACCAGCGCGCCAGCGCCTCGGACTGCTGCTCCCCCTGACGGCTCAGCGGCACGTCGACGTCGCGCTCCGCGATGTCGATCCGCCCCAGCCCGGCGGCGTAGGCGGCGTCGCGCGCGACGTTGCCGGCGCTTTCCCCGTGACGGACGATCCACAACCTCTGCGGCCAGCGCTGCTGCATGGTGAACGACCCCTTCCCGCCTCAACCAAGGCTTTCAACGGGAAAACGGCCGTTCCGTCACGCGGCGGCGCCCATTTCCGCGGTCAGGCCGTCCGGCGCTCGAAAATGCGTTCGGCGGTGGATTTGCCCGGACGCCAGGGCACGATGCTGATGGGGGCCGTGGGGTCGAGGCTGCCGTTCGCCCGCAGGCAGTCGATGGCGGCCAGCGGCTCGTCGCCATGGGGCAGCCCGGGCTGTTCGAGCAGATACCGCCGTTGGTTGTCGGTCACCGCCCAGCCCGGCGGACGGCCGAGCGGGCTGGTAGCGACCACGCCGATCGGTTCGGAAACGAGCCACGCCTCGTCCGTGACGCTCCAGCCGACGAGGCGGCGTTCGCCGGGACCCGTCCCGGCACCGATATCGAGCCAAGCCCACTGGCGCAGGCGGGTGGTGCGGTCACCATCGACGCAGACGAACATGATCCCATCCTCTCCCGTCAAGAACCGGTCAGGCGGGTATTGTTCTTCTTTTGTTCCGACTCCGCAAGCGGATTCCGCACCCGGTCAGTCCGGATTCCGGCGGGGAACGTCCCTGTAGAAGACATGGGTGCCGCGGCCCGCCTGCTTGGCGCGGTACATCGCGCCGTCCGCCGCCACCAGCAGGCTGCGGGCGTCCGTCCCGTCGGCGGGGAACAGGGCGATGCCGACGCTGGCGCCGATGGCGGCGGTCCAGCCCTGCACCGGGATGGGCAACGCCACCGCCTCGACGATCTTGGCGGCCACCCCCCCGGCGTCGTCGGCGAAGGTCACATCCTCCAGGATGATGGTGAACTCGTCGCCGCCGACGCGGGCCACCGTGTCGCTGCGGCGCAGGCAGGCGGCGATCCGCGCCGCGGCGATGCGCAGCACCTCGTCGCCGCAATCATGGCCCATCCGGTCGTTGACCGCCTTGAAGCCGTCGAGGTCGATGAACAGCAGGGCCAGCATGCGACCGGACCGCCGCGACCGGGCCAGCGCCACGTCCAGACGGTCGAAGAGAAGCCGGCGGTTGGGCAGGCCGGTCAGGGCGTCGTGGTTGGCGAGATGGTCCTTCTCCGCCTCGCTCCGCCGCAGATCCTCCTCGGCCGCCTTGCGCAGCGTGATGTCCCGCCCGACGCCGACCAGCCCGAGAAGCTCGTTGCCGGCGTCGCGAATCGGCGCCTTCAGGACCTCGACCCAGATCGCCCCGCCATCGGGCAGCGGGATGCTCTCCTCGCTGCGGCGCGGCTCGTCCTCCGCATAGACCAGGGCGTCGCTCCTGCGGATGCCGTCGGCCTTCTCGGGGGGCCAGATCTCGTGGCTGTCCAGCCCGATGAGCTGCTCCAGGGGACGCCCGGTCCAGGAGGCGAAGGCGCGGTTGGCCTTGCGCAGAACCCCGTCCCGGTCCTTGAAGAAGACGGCGTCGGGGATGGTGTCGATGATCCCCTGCAAGAGGGCGTGCTGCCGCAGAAGCTGCTTCTCCGTCTGCCGCCGCTCGGTGATGTCGCGGGCGATCCCGACGACGCCCAGCATCTTGCCGCTGCGGTCGAGGCAGACGGCCTTGGCGGTCTCCATCAGCACGCGGCGCCCGTCCGGGTGGACGAACCACTCCTCGCTGCGGGAGAAGCCCTTCTGCATGGCGATCTGGTCGGTCCGCCGCCGCCGCACCGCCGTCTCGGCGTCGAACAGCCGGTGGTCGGTCAGCCCCAGCGGCGGGCGCCCCGCATAATCGAGCATCGCCCGGTTGACCTTGAGGTAGGTGCCGTTCACGTCCTTGAAGAAGACGATGTCCGGCATCGAGTCGATCAGGCTTTGCAGCATGGCGCGCTCGCGGTCGAGCGCCTCGGTGTCGGTGGCGCCGTGGTCCGGATCGGCCAGGGGAGCGGTGAGTTGCGCCTCGTGAAGGATGCCCAGGCGCCCGTCCGGCAGCGCCATGCCGCTGCGGCGCACCCAGGCGGTCACCGGACGCCCCTTGGGGTAGAAGGTCCAGCGGCCCGTCGCCGTTTCCCCTTCGGCTCGCGGCGCCCCCTCCGGCCGGCTGCCGAAGTCGCGCGTCTGGAAGTCGGTGAGCGACGCGGCGTTCCACAGCTCCAACGCGGCGCGGTTGCCCCAGACCATCCGGCCGCCATCATGCAGCCAGATGGGCGCCCACAGCCCGTCGAGCCGGGGGAGATCGGCAAGCGTCATTTGGGTCGTCGTGGAAGCCATCGGTGGGGCCGCCGCCGCAGCCGTCACCGGTCGGTCCGCCGACGCGCGCGACTCCCCGCCGAGGGCGCCATCCCCGGGCTGGTTCGGATCTGCCTGATGACGCATGGTGGTCGCCGCCTCGGCACGAAGGATGCACCGGACGGCTTTCTAGCATAATTCGAGGCAAGCTTCTCCTGCTACCGCAAGAGGCCGCGCTCTTTCACCACCCCCTCCACTTTCCATACTCCTGGACGAAGTCGCGGACGATTGCTTCCCGCCCGGCGAGCGCCGGCAACAATTGTTTGTGCAGACCGCCGCGCAGGATCACCTCCACGCGCATCTGCCACCGCTCGTCAGCCTCCTTCAGGTCGGGAAAGGCGAAAGTCAACGGATGGTAGGCCCGCGCGCGGATGTCGTAGCTGAACTCCTCCTCCCCGTCGCGCAGCACGGCCAGACCGGCGTTGAAGGGGCCGACCTCGATGACCGCCCGGCGACCCAGCCGTTCCAGCTCCGCCGCGATGTCGCGGAAGGCCGGTTCGACCGTGTCGGCGATGAAGCGGGCAACCTCGCGCCGCGCGCTGGCGGCGCCGGGCGGGGCCGCCGCCGCGATGGCCGCCTTGCGCCCGACCACGGCGGCCAGCTGCTGGCGCCAGTCGCCGTCGCCCACCGGCTGCACCGGGGTGCCGCCCTCCGACGCGGTGGGCACGCGCGCCACCCGCCGGTCCGGTCCCGCCCGGCGCTCCGCCCGCAGACTGGTCACCAGCCCGACGCACATGAACACCATGACCACCGCGAAGGGCAGCGCCGTCGTCACCGCCGCCGTCTGGAGCGCCTGCAGCCCGCCGACCAGGAGCAGAACCGCCGCCACCACGCCGGACAGCACCGCCCAGAAGATGCGCGTGGCGATGGGCGGGTCCTGGTTGCCGCCGGACCCGATGATGTCGATCACCAGGGCGCCGGAATCGGCTGAGGTGACGAAGAAGGTGATGACCATCAGCGTGGCGATGGCCGAGGTGATCACGCTGAGCGGCAGGCGGTCCAGCATGACGAACAGGGCTGTCGGCACGCTCTCCTGGACCGCCGCCGCCATGCCGCCGCCTTCAAACATGTCGATGTGGATCGCCGTCTCGCCGAACACGGTGAACCAGACGAAGGTCAGGGCCACCGGCGCGAACAGCACGCCGCCGATGAACTCGCGGATCGTGCGCCCGCGCGACACCCGCGCGATGAACATGCCGACGAAGGGCGCCCAGGAGATCCACCAGCCCCAGTAGAACATCGTCCAGCTCGCCTGCCACTCCGCCCCGGTGTAGGGCAGCGTGCGGAAGCTGGTGTAGGGCAGCGTCCACAGATAGCGCCCGATGCTCTCCACCAGCGTGGACAGCAGGAACACCGAGGGGCCGAGCAGGAAGACGAACAGCAGGAGCAGAAGCCCCGCCAGCATGTTCAGCTCGCTGAGCCGGCGGATGCCCTTCCCGACGCCGCTGACCGCCGAGACGGTGGCCACCGCGGTGATGACGGCGATCAGCACCATCTGCTGCACCGTGCCCACGCCGACCAGCCCGAGGTAATCGAGCCCGGCGTTGATCTGCATGACCCCCAGCCCCAGCGAGGTGGCGATGCCGAACAGCGTGCCGACGATCGCCACGATGTCCACCAGATGGCCGGGCCAGCCGCGCAGCCGGTCGCCCAGCAGCGGATAGAGCGCCGACCGGATGGTCAGGGGCAGGTCGTGCCGGTAGGCGAAATAGCCCAGCGACAGGCCGACCGTGATGTAGATGCCCCAGGCGTGCAGCCCCCAATGCAGGAAGGCCAGATTCATCGCCTCCCGCGCCGCGTCGGGGGTTCCCGCCTCGCCGGTCCGCGGGTTGGCGAAGTGCAGCACCGGCTCCGCCACGCCGTAGAACAGCAGGCCGATGCCCATGCCGGCGCTGAACAGCATGGCGAACCAGGTCAGGTAGCTGAACTCCGGCTCGTCGTCGTCCTTGCCGAGCTTGATCGAACCGTAGGGGCTGAAGAACAACCAAAAAGCGAACAAGAGGAAACCAGCGACGGACAGAATGTAGAACCAGCCGAAGTTGCCGACGATGGCCGACTGAAGGGCTGAAATGCGCTCGCCGAAAGGTTCGGTGAAGACGCTGGCGAGAAGGACGAACAGGAGAATCAGCCCCCCTGCGGTGAAGGAGACGGTTTTGTTGATGCCGTTCATGGTTCTTCTCCGGTTCGGGGCGGCGCACCCGAATCCGAGGCGCGGCGTCTTGGCCCACACAACGGATCAACCCGGCCGGAGTTTCCAAAAAAAGCGCCGCGCTCATGCTTCCGCCGACCGGCGGCCGCGTCCGGCTATTCCGGACGGCCCCTGGCCTCGCGTTCCAACCGCAGGCGCCGCCGCAGGACCAGCGCGTACCAGGCCAGCAGCACCGTGGTGAACAGCGACAGGGTGAAGGACACGCCGTCCGGCCGCAGGCCGTAGCCCGTGGCCCCGCCGAGCAGCGTCACCGAGCTGTCCCAGAGATAGGCGAGCAGCAGGATCAGCGTGTTGGTCCCCGACAGGCCGGTGGCGAGATAAAGCACAAGATGCATCCGTTGCCTCCCGAAGGGCCTTGCCTGGCCATGCGCTTTTTCGTTGCGCGGTGTTGTTCTTGTCCGAAGCCCCGTCATCCTAGGCGCCCGGAGCGATCCTGTCAGCCATGGCCCACACCGAAAGCCCTCCGACCCGGACCCAGCGGCTCCTGCGCTACGGCACGGGGGTGCTCATCCTGGCCCTGCTGGCCGGGGCGCTGGTCATCCTGAACCGCTGGCTGGAGCAGTACAGCGTCGCCGACATCCGGCAGGCGCTGGACCGCATCACGGGTGCGCAGCTTCTCGCCGCCTCGGCGGCGGCGGCGGTCAGCTACTGGTTGCTGACGCTCTACGACCTGCTGGCCCTGCGCCATCTGCGGCGGCCCCTGCCCTACCGCTGGGTGGCCTTCACCGCCTTCACCAGCTACGCCTTCAGCCACAGCCTGGGCTTCGCCAGCATCATCGGAGCGACCGTGCGCTACCGCCTCTACGCGCCGCACGGGCTGGGCGGGGTGGAGGTGGCGCAGGTGACGCTGTTCGTCGTCACCACCTTCATGCTCGGGCTGGCCACGGTGATGCCGGTGGTCATGCTGATCGACCCAACGGCGCTGAAGGCCCTGCACGTCCCGCCGGGAAGCGCCGTCCTGCTCGGGCTGGCGGCTCTGGCGATCCTGGCGGCCTACGCGGTGGGCGGCTTCTGGCTGCGCCGGCCGCTGCGGGTCTTCGGGCACGCCATCGCCTTCCCCCGCCCGTCCATCGCGCTGCGGCAACTCCTGCTCGGGCTGTGCGACCTGTCGCTGGCCGCCCTGGTGCTCTATCTCTGCCTGCCGCCGAGCGACGCGGTGAGCTACGCCGACGTGCTGGTGGCCTTCGGGCTGGCGCTGGTCGCCGGCATCATCAGCCATGTGCCGGGCGGGCTGGGCGTGTTCGACGCCATCGTCCTGGTCAGCCTGACCCCGGCCATGCCCGGCAACGACGTGATGGCGGGTCTGCTGGTCTTCCGGCTGATCTATTACCTGGCGCCGCTGGTCATCGCCGGGCTGATGTTCGGCGGGTTGGAGGCCTTCCAGGCCCGGCGCCGCATCGGCGGCCTGTCGCGGGGCATCTCCGCCGCCGTCAGCCCGGCGGTGCCGCTGGTGCTGGCCGCCTGCATCTTCATCACCGGAGCCTTCCTGCTGTTCTCCCGCGCCACGCCGGAGGAGACGCTGCCCGCCCCCTTCGACGCCACGGCGCTGCCGCTGGTGGAGATGTCGCACTTCACCGGCAGCGTCGCCGGGGTGCTGCTGATCCTGCTCGCCCACGCGGTGCAGCGGCGGCTGCACGCCGCCTGGGTGCTGTCGCTGGTGTTGCTGGCCACCGGCTGCGCTTCGGCCCTGCTGAAGGGCGGCGACTGGCCGGAGGCCATCGTGCCGGGGCTGATCTTCCTGGCCCTGCTGCCGGCCCGCAAGGAGTTCCACCGCCGCGGCAACATCCTGCGCAACCCCCTGACGCCGAGCTGGTTCATCGCGACCGGCGTGGCGCTGGCCAGCGCCTTCTGGCTCGGCCTGTTCTCCTACAAGCACATCGCCTTCAGCGACGAGTTGTGGTGGCACTTCACGCTGCACGGCGACGCCTCCCGCTTCCTGCGGGCGTCGGTGGCGGTCGGGGTGATCGCGCTCGGCGCCGCCCTGGTCCATCTGGTGTCGGCGGCCAGCCGCGACCCGCAGGAGCGGGAGGAGAAGCCCCCCGGCCCCCTCACCGCCGCCAGAAGGACGGACTGAGCACCACAAGGATGGTGAAGAACTCCAGCCGCCCCAGCAGCATGCCGGCGGCCAGCGCCCATTTCGCCCCGTCCGGCAGCGTGGCGAAATTCCCGGAGGGTCCGATGGTGGGGCCGAGGCCGGGCCCGACGTTGCTGACCGCCGTTGCCGCCCCCGACAGCGCGGACACCACGTCCACCCCGAGGAAGGCCAGGACGAAGGCCAGCACGAACACCGACATCAGGTAGACGAAGCCGAAGCCCATCACCGAGATCATCACGTCGGCGCTGACCGGCTTGCCGTTGTAGTTGAGCGGGATCACCAGGTTGGGGCTGTAGAGGCGGCGCTGCAGCGCGCGCAGCACGATGAACAGGATCTCGAACCGGAAGATCTTCAGCCCGCCCGAGGTCGATCCGGTGCAGCCGCCGACGAAGGTCAGGATGAAGAAGACCACCGACGCCAACGGCCCCCACCGCTCATAGTCGATGGAGGCATAACCCGTGGTGGTGACCACCGAGACGACGTTGAAGGTGGTCACCCGGATGGCGTCGTCCCACGGCATGCCCCGCGTCAGCGTCAGCCAGACCGACATGCCGAAGGACACCGCCGCGAGGAAGCCGAGATACCAGCGGATCTGCGTGTCCGCCCAGAAGCTGGCCGCCCGCCCCTGGGCAAGGCTGATGAAACGCACGAAGGGCATGCCGCCCAGCACCATGAAGACCACCAGGACCCACTCGATGGCCGGGCTGTTCCAACTGGCGATGGACGCGTCGCGGGTGGAGAAGCCGCCGGTGGACACCGCGGTCATCGCGTGGTTGACGGCGTCGAACCAGGACATCCCGGCATAGGCGAGCATCGCCGTGCACACCGCGGTCAGGCACAGGTAGATCCAGCCGACCGCGATGGCGAGGTCGCTGGCCCGCGGCGTCACCTTGTCCGACCGGTCGGAGGACTCCGAGCGGAAGAGCTGCATGCCGCCGACCTGCAGGAAGGGCAGAATGGCGATGGCCATGCCGATGATGCCGATGCCGCCCAGCCATTGCAGCAGCGACCGCCACAGCAGCAGCCCCGGCGCCAACCCGTCCAGACCGGAGATCACCGTGGCCCCGGTGGCGGTCAGCGACGACATCGCCTCGAAATAGGCGTCGGCCGCCGACAGGTCGATCTGCGACACCATGAAGGGCACGGCGGCGAAGGCGCAGATGACCACCCAGGACAGGGCGGTCAGCAGGAAGGCCTGCCGGACGTTCAGCGCGATCCGGTCCATGCGGTTGGCCAGCATGAACTGGACGCCGAAGAACAACGTCAGCGCGCATGCGATGGCGAAGACCATCCAGTCCGGGTTGCCGGCCGCCAGATCGACGGTCATCGGAAGCAGCATGGCGACGGCGAGGACGCTGAGAAGCGCGCCGATGATGAAGAAGACGGGGCGGGTGTCGAAACCAGTCATGCACAGGCCATAGCCGATCGGAATTGCGGCCCAACTTGTCATGATTGCGCCGGTTCGGCATTCCCGAACCGAGCCGCCCGGCGATTTTTCCTTCGGGTTACCCCAAAGAGCCGGATTGAGCCGGGCCGGGCCGGACAATTCGCCCAGTGAGCACCGCAATAATCCGAAAGATGTCTGGAATCGGGCCGGATGCGCACCCGCAAAGAGGGGCGTGGGGCTGGACGGCGGGAGACATCCTGTGCACACTCCGTCCCGACGTACGGCTCAAATCGTCGAGCCTTCCCGGATGAACGGGACCCGCGGGGAACTGGAACAGACAATGGACTGGCGGCGTGCTTTCGGACGATGCCCTTATCTTTCTTCAGCATTCGATCAAGACGGTATGGACTCTGGAAATCCTTCTGATTTTGCGGCGTGATCAAAACCGGACATGGAGTTCGGAGGAAATCATTCGCGAATCGCGCAGCAGCACGCTCATCCTCCAGGAAGTCTTGGCGAATCTTCATCAGGCCGGTCTGATCGATGCGGATGGTAGCCATCCCATCCGCTACCGCAGCGCGACGCCGGACCTGGAGCGTCTTGTCGAAGAGATCGCCTCCGCGCAGGCGCGGCGTCCGGCGGCGGTCACCAAGGCGCTGCTCTCCGTGTCGTCGGACAAGGTCCAGAATTTCGCCGACGCGTTCCGCGTCGGAAAAAGGACATGAGGAATCGGCCATAATTCGCCCCGGATCCGGGCCGGATTTTGCTAAACTCCCGCTCGAATCAACGGCAATTGCCCCGTCGCCCCATCCGGAAGGGGGCGGGCGGCTGCGACTGCCTTGAGCCGCCGACCGAATGGCTTCGATGTCCTGTGGAGTTTCCATTATGCCGTTTCACCGACCGGCCTTTGGGCGACCGGCCCTGGGGCTGTCCCTTGCCGCCCTTGCCCTGGCCGGAACCCTGACGGGCCCGGCCCAGGCCGCCACCACGGACCGCAACCCCGCTCCCGCAGCCCAGACCGCGACCGGCACCGCTCCTGGCACCGCCCCGGCCGCCGCGCCCACCGGCGCCGCCGAGACGGCCCCCGCCGCGAAGGTCACGGGCTTCCGCTCCGCGCGCTTCGGCATGACGGGGGACGAGGTCGCGAAGGCCATCACCAAGGATTTCAAGATCGAGGGCAAGGACATCCGCCGCGAGACCAACGCGACGGAGCGGACCACCAGCCTGATCGTGAAGGTCGACGACCTGCAGACCGGCGCCGGCCCGGCGGTCGTCGCCTACATCCTCGGCCATTCGACGCAGAAGCTGTTCCAGGTGAACATCCTGTGGGGCGGCGCGGTGAATCCGAAGGTCGACCCCAACGCCCTGGTCGGCGCGGCCAACGCGCTGCGCAACTATTTCGTGGCGCAGGGCTACCGGCAGGAGGGTATGCTGCTCAACGCGCCGGTCGGCGACGGGTCGCAGGTGGTGGTCTTCCGCGGCACCGACAGCCAGGGGCGCATGAGCCTGCTGACCCTCGCGGTCCCGCCGAAGCCGTCGGACGACACCCCCGCCCTGCCGCCGTCGCTCCAGCTCTCCTACATCGAGAAGCCGAACGAGCCGGACGTCTTCAAGATCGAAAAGGGCTTCTGATCGCCGGCCTCCGCCGGTCCGCAACGAAAGCCGCTCCGCAACGAAAAAGGGCGGCGCCACGGTGGCGCCGCCCTTTCCGTTTCCGGCGGACCGGATCAGCCGCGAAGGGCGAGGCGGTCGACGAGACCCGACCAGCTGCTGACCGAAATCAGGTGGGCGTAGACCAGACCCAGCCAGCCGCGGTCGCGCCATTCCACCAGCGTCTCGGCGGGAAGCTGGTTGAAGGCCGCCTCGTCGATCACGTTGAAGCCGGCGAGGCTCAGCCGCTCGCCGTTGTTCAGGGTGATGTCGGCGCGCTTCTCCGACATCAGGCCGGCGGCGACCACCGCCTCGACGAACTGCGTGGTGTAGGCGTTCTGGGCCTGGACTTCCTTGACGAACTCCAAGGCGTTGTTGGTCAGGGCGGACGGCTGCCCATCGACGAAGAAGGGGTTGTCGCGGCCGGGGATGACGGAGTCCGCCGCCTCGTCGATGCACAGGGTGAGCTGGGACTTGTCCTCGCTCTCCAGGAAGATGAACGGATAGCGGCGGACATAGGCGGGAATGTAGGCCCCCTCCTCCCACGCGCCGTTCGCGTCGACGAACAGATTCTCCCCGCTGCGCAGGCCGAGCAGCGCCACCGGCTGGGCCGTCGGACCCTCCGAGAACAGGATCGGGAACTGCTTGCAGGCCGCGGGGAACTCCGCCGCCATCAGCGGCACCGAGTTGGTGGCGGCCGCGAAAGCGAAGTTCGGCTCGGTGCGCAGCGACAGATCGGCGTCACGGGCGGCCACCAGCGGGCGGGGGCTCTTGTAGAACAGGGGCAGGGTCGGGTTGGTCATCGTTCGCTATCCAAAGGGTAAAGCCGCGGAGAAAGGCACGCGTCAGCGCGCCTCCTCCTTCTCCGTTTGCTGGTTGCCGTTGGTCAGGACCTCCGGCTGCGCGCCGGCGCGGGTGGTGCCCGGAGCGGTTCCGGCGCCGGCCGAGCCGCCCACCCCGGAACCGGTCAGGACTTCCGGCTGGGTCCCCGCACCGGTCAGGGTCGGGGTCGTGCCGGCCAGGGTGAGAACCTGCGGCGCGGCGTAGGCGGCCAGGGCGTTCGGCGTGAGGCCGGCGCTGCCCACCGTGCCGGTGAACAGGCTGGTGACGCCGGGGGTGCTGGGAACCGGGACCACCACCACCACGGTGGCGGCGACCCGGCTGACCTGCTCCGTCGGACCCCAGGGGGTGTTGTTGATGAAGTACGGGGTGGCCCGCAGCGGGCTGTCGATCGCGCTGGCGGCCAACGCATCCGTCTTGCCGGCCACGGTGCCGAACATCAGAGCGGACCCGGCCTTGGGGACGGTCAGGCTCAGCACGTCGATCTTCTGCAAGGCGGTCCCGGTCTCCTGTCCGATGAGCAGCGCCCCGCCGTCGGACGCCATGGTCAGCATGGTGGCCTTGCCCTGGAGCCCCGCCATGGTGATGGGGCCGCCCGCCGCGATGGACGCCCGTCCGTCCGGCAGGGACGCCACGGCGCCCAGCGTGATCGGACCGGTCTTGGCCGTAATGCTGGCGGGCAGAACAATGCCCGATCCACCGGATTGGGTAAAGCCCCCCTCCGTGACAACCGTGGCGTCACGACCAAAGGTCACCGCTCCCGCCGCGTCCGTCGTGACCAGGGCCAGCGAGCCCGCGCTGTTCACCGCCGCGCCGAAGGTGAAGCCGGCACCGGTCAGGCGGAGGCCGTCCGTCCCGGTCGCGGTCAACGCCTTGGCGAAGCGGCTCTCGCCGCCCGTCGTCTGAGTCAGCGAGCGCACGGTCACCGCGCCGTCGTAGAAGACGCCGCCCGAGGTGCGGACCGTAACGTCGCCCATCAGGCCGGACGCGCCGATGTCGCCCGCCGCCCGGATGGACGCGCCGTTCAGCGACAGCGCGGAACGGTTGGCGCTGTCGACGGTCCCGCCGAAGACGAGGTCGCCGCCGGTGCTGGTCAGCGCGCTGGCGCCGGCCACCGTCAGGGCGCCGCCAAAGCGCTGCGCCCCGGCGGTGGTGACGGCGGCGCCGTCCAGCCGGGTGCCGCCATTGACGGCGATCTGCCGCAGGGCGCCGGTTTCGCCGAAGACCCCGGCCAGGACGGCGTCGCCCTCGACCGTCAGCGCCTGAGCGCCGCCGTTGGCGGCGTTGCCGCCGTTCCGCAGGGAGACGGTCCCGCCGGTCAGGACGGTGTCGGTGCCCAGCGTCACCGCCCCGTTGTAGCTCTGCTCCGCCAGGGTGGTCACCGCGCCGCCGTTCAGGGCGGCGGTGCCGGTCACCGACAGGCGGCTCAGCGCCTGGGTACCGCCGACGGCGCCGTTGACGACGGCGTCGCCGGCGATGGTCAGCCCCTGCCCGCCGCGGGTGGCCGCGTCCAACCCGCCGGCCAGCACGATGGTGCGGCCGGTCAGGCGGGTGTCGCTGCCCAGCACGGCGCGTTCGCCGTAGGTCTGGGTGCCGGTGGTGTCGACGCTGCCGCCGTTGAGGGCCAGCGTGCCCGCCGCGTCGGTGACGACGGAGGCCGCGCGGACCGACTGGGCGAAGCGGGTCTGGCCGGCGCTGTTCACCGCCAGGGCGCCCAGCCGCTCGGTCCCGCCGACCACGCCGGCGAAGACGGCGTCGGCGGACCCGCTGTTGACGGTCAGGGTCTGCCCGCCGTCCAGAGTCCCGGCGAAGGTGATGCCGGTGCCGGTCAGGACCGAGGGAGCGCCGGCCAGACGGACCGCGCCGCCGTAGGTCTGCGCCCCGCTGGTGACCGCCGTGGCGCCGGTCAGCAGCGTATCGCCGTTGACCGTCAGCGCGGCCAACGCCTGCCGGGTGCCGAGGGTGCCGGTGATCGCGGCGTTGCCGGCGATGACCAGGCCCTGACGGCCCGCCGCCGCCGCGTCGAGACCGCCGGACAGCGACAGCTGGGTGCCGGTCAGGACCGTGTCGGCGCCCAGCGTCACCGCGTCGGCGTAGCTCTGCGTCCCGGTGGTGTCGACGCTGCCGCCGTTCAGGATGGTGATCCCGGTGGCGTCGGTGGCCACCGAGGCCGCCTTGACCGCGCCGGCGATGGTGGTGGTGCCGCCGCCGTTGACCGTCAGCGCCCCAAGACGGCTGGTGCCGCCGACGGCACCGCCGAGCAGGATGTCGCCAGCACCGCTGGTCAGCGTCAGCGCCCGCCCGCCGTCGAGGGTGGAGGCGAGGACGATGCCGCCGGTGCCGGTGATCCGGCTATCGCCGCCCAGCGTCACCGCCTTGGCGGCCGTGAAGACCGTGCCGGCCCGGTAGGCGCCGTTCAGGGTCACCGCGTCGTTGTAGGTCTGGGCGCCGCTGGTCGTCACCGACGTCAGGCTGGTGGAGCCGTCGGCGTCGGTGATCAGGCTGGCGAGCGCCGTCGTGTCGCCGACCGCCGCGTTGAACCGGGTGGCGCCGCTGCCGTTGATGGCCAGCGCCTGGGCGCCGTTCACCGTTCCGTTGAAGGTCACCGCGCCGCTGCCGGCGTCGACCGTGGTGGCCCCCGCCAGCGTCGCCGGGCCGGCGACGGTGAACGCGCCGTTGCCGGTGGCGTAGGTGCCCATCAGGCTGGTTTCCCCGCCGTAGCTCTGGCCGCCCGCCGTGGTCACGTTGACGAGGCTGGTGTAGCCCGTGCCGGTGGTCAGGCTGGCCAGCGCCGTCGTGCCGCCCACCGCCGCGTTGAACACCATCGCCCCGGTCGAGGTCGCCGTCAGCGCCTGGGCGCCGTTGACCGTTCCGTTGAAGGTGATCGTGCCGTAGCCCGCGTCCACCGTCGTGGTCCCGGCCAGCGTCGTCGCACCGTTGAAGGTGATCGGGCTGTTGGCCGAGCTGTAGGTGCCGTTGAGCGTCGTCGCGTCGTTGTAGGTCTGGGCGCCGCTGGTCGTCACCGACGTCAGGCTGGTGGAGCCGTCGGCGTCGGTGATCAGGCTGGCGAGCGCCGTCGTGTCGCCGACCGCCGCGTTGAACCGGGTGGCGCCGCTGCCGTTGATGGCCAGCGCCTGGGCGCCGTTCACCGTTCCGTTGAAGGTCACCGCGCCGCTGCCGGCGTCGACCGTGGTGGCCCCCGCCAGCGTCGCCGGGCCGGCGACGGTGAAGGCGCCGTTGCCGGTGGCGTAGGTGCCCATCAGGCTGGTTTCCCCGCCGTAGCTCTGGCCGCCCGCCGTGGTCACGTTGACGAGGCTGGTGTAGCCCGTGCCGGTGGTCAGGCTGGCCAGCGCCGTCGTGCCGCCCACCGCCGCGTTGAACACCATCGCCCCGGTCGAGGTCGCCGTCAGCGCCTGGGCGCCGTTGACCGTTCCGTTGAAGGTGATCGTGCCGTAGCCCGCGTCCACCGTCGTGGTCCCGGCCAGCGTCGTCGCACCGTTGAAGGTGATCGGGCTGTTGGCCGAGCTGTAGGTGCCGTTGAGCGTCGTGGTGGCGTTGTGGGTCTGGGCGCCCGTGGTGGTGACGTTCAGGAGGCTGACCGTGGCGCCGGCGTTGGTGGTCAGGCTCGCCAGGGCCGTGGAGCCGCCCACCGCCGCGTTGAACTGCGCCGTGCCCGTCCCGGCGATGGTCAGCGCCTGGGCGCCGTTCACCGTCCCGTTGAAGGTCGCCGTACCGGCGTTCACCGTCGTCGCCCCGCCCAGCGTCGCCGCCGCGTTGGTGGTGAAGGTGCCGCCCGTGTAAGTGCCGTCCAGCGTGACCACGTTGTTGTAGGTCTGCGCCCCCGTCGTCGTCACCGACTTCAAGCTGGTGCTGGTGCTGTCGGTGGTGAGGCTGGCCAGAGCCGTCGTGCCGCCCACCGTGCCGCCCACCGTGCCGGTGAACGTCGTCGTGCCCTTGTTGTTGATGGCCAGGGCCTGGGCGCCGTCCACCGTGCCGGCGAACAGCACGCTCGACCCGCCATACACCGTCGTCGCCCCGCCCAGCGTCGCCGCACCGTTGACGGTGAAGGTGTTGCCGGCGCTGTAGAGCCCGTTCAGCGTCACCGCGTCGTTGTAGGTCTGCACGCCCGTGGTGATCACGTTGCGCAGGCTGGTCGTGCCGCCGGCGTCGGTGGTCAGGCTCGCCAGAGCCGTCGTGCCGCCCACCGTGCCGGAGAACTGCGTGGCGGCCTTGCTGTTGACCGCCAGGGCGTGAGCACCGTCCACCGTGCCGGCGAACAGCACGCTCGACCCGCCGTTGACCGTCGTGTCGCCGGCCAGCGTCGCCGCACCGTTGGCAGTGAAGCTGCCGCCGGTGTAGGTGCCGTCGAGCGTCACCGCGTCGCTGTAGGTCTGGCCACCCGTCGTCGTCACCGACTTCAGGCTGGTCGTGCCGCCGGCATCCGTGGTCAGGCTGGCGAGAGCCGTCGTGCCGCCCACCGTGCCGGAGAACTGCGTGGCGGCCTTGCTGTTGATGACCAGCGCCTGGGCGCCGTCCACCGTGCCGGCGAACAGCACGCTCGAACCGCCGTTGACCGTCGTGTCGCCAGCCAGCGTCGCCGCACCGTTGACGGTGAAGGCACCGTTGGTGGTGGCGTAGGTGCCGTTCAGCGTGACCGCATCGTTGTAGGTCTGGGCACCCGTCGTCGTCACCGACTTCAGGCTGCTGGTGCCGCCGGCGTCGGTGGTCAGGCTGGCGAGCGCCGTCGTGCCGCCCACCGTGCCGGTGAACGTCGTCGTGCTCTTGTTGTTGACCGCCAGGGCGTAGGCGCCGTCCACCGTGCCGGTGAACAGCACGCTCGACCCGCCGTTGACCGTCGTGTCGCCGGCCAGCGTCACCGCGCCATTGGCGGTGAAGGCGCCGCCGGCGCTGTAGGTGCCGTTGAGCGTCGTGGCGGCGTTGTGGGTCTGGGCGCCCGTGGTGGTGACGTTCAGGAAGCTGGTGGTGGCGCCGGCGTCGGTGGTCAGGCTGGCGAGCGCCGTCGTGCCGCCCACCGCCGCGTTGAACTGCGTCGTCCCCGTCCCGGCGATGGTCAGCGCCTGCGCGCCGTTCACCGTGCCGTTGAAGGTGGCCGTCCCGGCGTTCACCGTCGTCGCGCCGCCCAGCGTCGCTGCCGCGTTGGCGGTGACCGTGCCACCGGTGTAGGTGCCGTCGAGCGTGACCGCGTCGTTGTAGGTCTGGGCACCCGTCGTCGTCACCGACTTCAGGCTGGTCGTGCCGCCGGCATCCGTGGTCAGGCTGGCGAGCGCCGTCGTGCCGCCCACCGTGCCGGTGAACGTCGTCGTGCTCTTGCTGTTGACCGCCAGAGCGTAGGGGCCGTCCACCGTGCCGGCGAACAGCACGCTCGACCCGCCGTTGACCGTTGTGCCGCCGGCCAGCGTCGCCGCACCGTTGGCAGTGAAGGCACCGTTGGTGGTGGCGTAGGTGCCGTTCAGCGTGACCGCGTCGTTGTAGGTCTGCGCCCCCGTCGTCGTCACCGACTTCAGGCTGGTCGTGCCGCCGGCGTCGGTGGTCAGGCTGGCGAGCGCCGTCGTGCCGCCCACCGTGCCGGAGAACTGCGTGGCGGCCTTGCTGTTGACCGCCAGGGCGTAGGCGCCGTCCACCGCACCGGCGAACAGCACCGCCCCGCCGTTCACCGTCGTCGCGCCGGCCAGCGTGGTCGCCGCGTTGGCGGTAAAGGCCCCGCTGCCGGTGTTGTAGGTGCCGTTGAGCGTCACCGCGTCGTTGTAGGTCTGCGCGCCGGTGGTCGTCACCGATTTCACGCTGCTGGTGCCGCCGGCGTCGGTGGTCAGGCTGGCGAGCGCCGTCGTGCCGCCCACAGCGCCGTTGAACTGCGCCATGCCCTGGTTGTTGACCGCCAGGGCATAGGCGCCGTCCACCGTGTTCATGAAGACAACGCTCGACGTGCCATCCACCGTCGTGTTTCCGGCCAGCGTCACCGCGCCGATGGCCGAGAAGACCGCGCCGGTGGTGTAGGTACCATCCAAGGTCACCGTGCCGCTGTAGGTCTGCCCGCCGGTGGTCGAAACCGACTTCACGCTGGCCGTCCCGCCGGCGTCGATGGTCAGGCTCGTCAGCGCCGTCGTGCCACCCACGGCGCTGCTGAACTGGGTCGCGCCACTGCTGGTGATCACGAGTGAGTTGGCCCCGTTCACCGCGCCGCTGAACAAGACGTTTCCGCTGCCCGAGTTCACCGTGGTGCCGCCCGCCAGCGTCGTCGCGCCGGTCACCGTGAAGGCGCCGTTTCCGGTGGCGTAGGCGCCCTGAAGGCTGGTCGCGCCGGTGTAGGTCTGCGCGCCCGCCGTCGTCACGGCGCGCAGGCCGATGGTCCCCGCAGTGGCCGACAGATAGGCCAGGTTGCTCGCCGCTCCACCCAGCGTCACACCGCCCTGCGCCGCGTTGAGCGAGGCCCCGTAGCCGCCGCCGTTGAGCGTGCCGGTCACCGACAGGTCGCCGCCGGTCGCGGTCACCGAGCGGTTGGCGCCCGACAGGGTCAGGTTCCCCGTGACGGTCACCGACTTGCCGGTCAGCGTGCCGCCCAGCGTGGTGTCGCCGGTGTAGGTCTGTGCCCCCGTGCTGACGACAGTGCCCAGGCCGATGCTGGCGGCCTGCATCGTCACGCTTGCCCGGGTGGCGTCCGGACCGGTGCTGCTCACCGTCTTGGTCAGGGAAATCGCGCCCCCCGTGGACACCAGGGAGATGGCGCCGCTGCCTCCGGCGACGATGCCGGTGGTGGCGTTGCCGTCGCTGATGGCGCCGGTGGCGGTGACGGAGATGTCGCCGTTGAAGGTGGACAGATTGCCCAGGGTGAAGCTGGCGCCGGACAGATAGATTCCGCCCGTCCCTCCCACCATCGCCGAGACGTTGGCGATGGTGCTGTTGAAGGCGGTGGTGCTGGTCCCGATCCCGGTTCCGGAGATCAGGTTCAGCGCGCCGCCCGTCAGACTCGTGCCGTTGCCGGTCAGCAGGCTGCCGGCCGCCGCCGACAGGGTAATGGTCCCGGTCGGTCCCGCGTTGACCGTGCCGACCGTCAGATCGCCCGACGTCACAATCAGGCCGACCGTGCCGACGCCGGTGACCGACGTCGCGGTCATGCCGGTGGTGCTGGTGGCGGTGACGGTGCCATTGGCGCCGAGGGTCGCCGCCGTCAGCGTGCCGGTGTTGTTGACGGTCAGGCTCTTGCCGGAACCGGTCAGGCTGGCGTCGATGGTGCCGACGGTGGTGTTGAGGGTGGTGTTGCCGCCGTTGGAGCCGCTGACGAAGATCAGCGAGCCGGCGGTGATCGACAGCGTCCGCGGCGACGCACCCGCGGCCACCACGTCGGTGGCGCCCTTGAGCGTCAGCGCGCCCGTGCCGAGGTTGATCGCCGTCGTCGGCAGGGTCAGCACCCCGCCGGACTGCAGCAGCAGGTTGCCGCTGGTCATCGACAGGCCGGCGCTGGCGTTCAGGTTCCCCGCCGTGCGGATGTAGGCGGAGCCGCCCGCCCCGAGGGTGACGAGGTTGTTGGTCAGCGTCAGCGCGGCGCTGTTGATGTTGTCGATCGAGATGACCGGCGTGGTGCCGGTGGCGGTCAGGCCGGTCAGGCTCGACACGTTCATCTTGATCGGCGTGCCGGCGCCGGTGGCGTTGTCGGTGACCACGCCGATGCTGCCGCCGGTGGCGGTCAGGCTGGCCGAGTGGCCGGTCACATGGGTGCCGCTGCCGCTGCCCAGGATGGAGCCGGCGGCGGTCAGCGCGACCGCTCCGCTGGTGGTGTTCGCCGACACCGTCTGGACCGTCATCGTGCCGGCCGACGCGATGGTGACCGAGCCGTTGGAGGCGGTGGCCGAGGCGACGGCGACGCCGGCGACGGTGTCGTCGGTCACATAGACGCTGCCGTTGGCGCTCGCCAGGGTCAGGCTGGGGGTGGTGGTCTGGACCGAACGGCTGGAGGTGCCGACGCCCTTGCCGCCGGTCAGCGAGACCGAGCCGCCGACGATCCGCGTCTCGGCGAGGCCGTCGTCATACACCCCGCCCCCGGCGGAGCTGAGCGTGACCGCCCCGCTGCCGGCGTTGATGCTGCCGGCGATGATGTCGGCGTCCAAAGCGGTGGAGGAGATCGTGACCGCCCCGCCGCCGGTGCTGGCGCTGACCACCTGGAGGCGGTCGCCGGCCAGCACGTCGATCTTGCCGCCGGTCGTCGCCGCGTAGGCGAGCGCGGTGGCGCCGGTCGTGCTCAGGTAGATGTCGCCCGAGCCGCCGTTCACCTGCACCTGGGCTCCGCCCACGCCGACGCGGGCGGAAGAGGTGCCGATGCCGCCGGCGCCGTTCAGCGCGACGGTCTTGCCGGTGACCGCGGAGCCGCCGTTGGCGGCCAGGATCTTGCCGCCGTTGCCGGTGGCGCTCAGCGTGACCGAGCCGTTGTTGGCGCCCGCCGTCACCGTGCCGGCGGTGATGGAACCGTTGGTCGAGGTCACGGCGATGCTGTTGCCCGCCGCGTCGGTGGCGATGGCGACGTTGGTCAGCGTGATGTTGCCGCTGCCCGTCACCACCACCGGGCCGTTGTTGACGGCGGCGCTCAACCCGCCGGTCAGCGAACCGGCGATGTCGAGATAGACACCGCCCGCGCCCGTGACGTTGGTGGTCAGCGCCCCGGTGCTGGACGTCGAGACCTTGAACGCCGAGTCCGCCGTGCCGATGCCGGCCCCCGCCGTCAGCGTGGCGCTGCCGCTGCCGAGGCTCAGGCTGGAGCCGCCGCTGAGGATCCGGCCGGCCGTCGCCGTCAGGGTCAGCGCCTTGCTGCTGTCGTAGGAGAGGTTCGAGACGGTCAGGTCGCCGGTCGCCGCGATCACCGTCAGGGCGCCGCCCGTGGTGATCGAGCTGAGGTTCAGCCCCGCCGCGTTCTTCACGAACAGGCCGCCGGAGCCGCTGCTGGCGGTCAGGCTGGACACGTTCATGCCCAGCGCCGTGGCGGCGCTGCCGATGGCGCTGCTGTTGCCCTGCTCGTTGACCTTCGGGTGGGCGTCGAGCTTCAGGGAGCCCGCGGTGATGGTGGAGCTGTTGTTCACCGCCGTGATGTTGCCGGCGGTCGCGCTGTTGCCCGTGGCGGTCAGGCTGACCGTGCTGGAGGTGCCCGTGTCCACCGTGCCGATGGCGATGGCCCCCGGCGCCTTGAAGGTGAAGTCCAGGCCGGTGCTGTCGGTCAGCGTGGTGAAGGTGGTGGTGCCGCTGCTGTCCGTGACGTTCCAGTTCAGATTGGTCGCCGTCAGGCTCATCGTGCCGGAGGTGGTGGTGCCGGTGGACGGCGTGCGGTCGATGGTCAGCTTGGCGAGGTCGAGCGTGTCGGCAATTTTGAAGGTGCCGGGCGTCTTGATCGTCAGGTCGGTCGTCGCGACGTTGAGCGTGGAGCCCGTGTCGGCGATGGCACCCTTGATCGCGGACAGCTCAACGCTGCCGCCGGACACCAGATTGCCGCTGTTGGCGCGGATGTTGCCGTCGTGGCTGGTCAGCGACACCTTGCCGGTCGTGGTGATCGTGCCGGCGGTCAGAAGGTTGGTTCCCGAGGAGCCGGTGGACAGCGTGATGGCGCCGCCACCGGTGCTCACCACCGATTGGGCGATCAGGCTCTTGCCTTCGGACACAGCGATGCTGCCGGCGGCGCTGGCGGTCAGCGTGGTGCTGGTGGAATAGGCCTGCGTCGAAATGGCGCTGACGTTGCCGATGGATCCGGTCGCCGTCAGGTTCACCAGATTGCTGCCGCTGATCGTACCGCTGAGGATCGAGCCGCCCTGGTTGTCGATGTACGCGTTGGCGCCGTTCATGGAGATCGTGCCGAGCGCGATGTCGCCGGTGGAGTTGGTCAGGTCCAGCGCGCCGCCCATCATCATGGAGTCGATGACCGTCGGGCCGTGCAGTCTGATCACGGCGCCGTTGTTGGCGGACACCATCAGGTTGCCGGTGGTGATCCCGATGAACTGGCCGCCGGTGCTGCCGACCGCACCGGAACTGGCGCTCAGCTCCGTGACGGCGGCGTTGATCTTGAGGACCGAGTGGCCGACCCCGATGATGCCGGGGGCGGCGACCAGGGCGATCGTGCCGGTCTTGCCGACGTCCAGGCCGCCGATGACCAACTGGCGGTGGGTGTTGAACGTGAAGCGCACGCCACTGGCATCGTTCAGCGTGGACAGAACGGTCTGGAGGGCGTTTTCGGCGCCGTTCAGAGCAATGGCCGAGCCCGACGTGCCGACCGAGTTCAGGCTGTAGGTGCGGTTGTTGATGCTGGACGAGGTGCTGTTGATCTTGAGCGTGCCGATCCGGGTGTCGGATTCGACGTAGAGATCGCCCTTCACGTTGAAGGTCGCGGACGACGCCGACAGATGGATGTTGTTGCTGGCGGAGCCGACGGCGGCGGCGCTGCTCAGGGTCGCGGTGCCCGCGGTGATACGGTTGGCCGGGTTGCCCGCGGTCGCCGAGGCGGCGCCGGTGATGGCGCCTGCGCTGGTCAGATTGACGGTGCCCCAGTTCTGCACGTTGAGCGTGCCGATGGACAGCGCGTGCTGGGTGTCCAGCGTGAAGGCGAGACCGGTGGTGTCGGTCAGCTGGCTCAGCGTCGTGGTGGTGCCGTCGTCCGTCAAGGTGAAGACGAGCTGCGGCGCGGTGATCTGGTAGGTGCCGGCGCCGGTCGTCCGCGAGCTGGTCAGCGACAGCGCGGTCAGGTCCTTGCCGTTGTCCACGAAGGCGTCGGTCGCCGTGGTCAGCGCCAGCGTGTCGGCCATCGTCGCGATGTGGTTGGAGGACGATCCCGCCTGACCGATGCCGCCGGTCGCGGTGAGGGCGACCGTGCCGGCGGTCACCATCGAGCTGCCGTTGCTGAGGATGTTCTTGCCGGTACCGGTGGTCTCGATGGCCACGCTGCGGGCGAGGCCGCCGTTGATCGTCCCCAGGGTGACGCTGTTGTCGCTCTTGAAGGAGAAGTCGAGGCCGCTGGCGTCGACGACGCTGCCGAGCGTGTACTGGCTGCCGGTGTTGGTGTCGGTCAGCGCGAAGGTCAGCCCCTCCGACCGGATGTCGTAGGCGTTCTGCGTGCCGGAGGACGCGTGCCGGACATCCAGGTTGAGGGTGTGCAGGTCGGCGCTGTTCGTCAGATAGACGTTGCGCCCGGCGATCACCTCCAGGGTCCGCGTCTCGGTCAGCAGGGGCGTGCCGGACGCCCCGATGGAGCCGCCTTCCACCGTCAGCTTCACCTTGTCCGCGCTCAGCGGCTTGGTTCCGGACTGGAGGAGCGACCCGTTGTTGGTCACCTTGATGTCCGCCGAATAGCCGGCCTTCACATCCTTCAGCGTCAGGGAGCCGGAGTTGCTGAGCGTCAGCGACCCCGTCAGATCGGCCGACAGGGTGCCGACCTGGGTGGTGAAGTAGGAGCCGCTGCCGTTGGCGTGGCCGACGCTGGTCGCCTTCAGCGCCAGGCTGCCCGCGGTGATCGCGGCGCCGCTGCTGTTCGAGGCGTTGATGGCGGACGTGCCGGCGTTGGCCGTCAGATCGACGGTGCCGCTGTTCCCGACGTCGATCTTGACGATCTGCAGGGCCTTGTCATTGCTGATGTTCAGCTTCAGTCCGCTCTGGGTGACGTTCGTCACCGTCAGGCCTTCCTGCGTCGTCGCGTCGCTGAAGGTGGCGGTCAGGCCGGTCGAGCTGATGACGTAGGAGTTGGCGCCGCCACCGGCCTTGTTGTGCCGGAGGTCCAGCGTCAGATCGGTCAGGGTTGTGCTGTTGCTGACCAGCACGTTGCCAGCCGACGCGACGGCCAGCTTCTTCGTGTTGGTCATCACCGTGCCGTAACCGCCGACGTTTCCGTTGTACCCTGTGGCGGTCAGCGACACCGAACCCGCCGTGATCGTCCCGACGCCATTGATGGAAGGCCCAGCGGTGGCCCCGGTCGCCGAACCGGTGGAAATCAGCGTCACCGACCCGGTCGAGTTGCTTCCGGCCGTAATGCCGTTGACCATGATGCTGCGGTCCACGCTGTAGCGCAGATCCATGCTTTGGCCGTTCGGCGTGGAGAGCGTCAGCATTTGATAGCCGGTCGCGTCAATGACCGTGAAGCTGCGGCCGGTGCCGAGATTGTCGAACTGGTAGGTGCCGGTGCTGGTGGTCGACTTGTTGGTGACCGTCACGTCCAGCGCGGTCAGAGCGGTATTGCTGTTGTTGATGTAGAGGTTGCCGTTGCTCACCAGGGTCAGCGACGAGGCGGCGGTCTTCACCGCCCGCGTGCTGGTGCCGATGGAACCGCCGTTGGTCCCTGTGCCGTTGGCCGACAGCGTGACGGCGGACGCCGTGATGGTTCCTGCTCCCACCATAGTGATCGTCGAGTTCTCTCCGCCGCCCGCGGTGGTCAGGCTGACCGACCCGCCGGCGGCGGAGATGTTGTTAACCTCGATTTTCTTCATGCCGGTGAAGCTGAAGTTGCTGTTTTGGGCACTAGCGATGTCGATGCCGAACTTTGTGCCGTTGTCGACCAGCGTATAGATCTGGGCACCGGTGCTGCCGATGGAGAAGGTGCTCTCGGTCGTGGTGGCGTTCGTGCTGGTGATGGCCAGTCTGTTGAAGGCACGCCCGTTGTTGTCGACGTGGATGTTGCGCCCGGCGGTCACCGACAGGTCGCCGGTGTCGAGGTTGATGGCTCCATAGAGCGTCGAATCGCCGATGGAGGAGCCGGTCCCCGCCTCCAGCGAGACCTTGCCGGCGGTGATCTTGCTGCCGTTGCCGGTGTTGGTGACGCCGTTGGACGAGACGATGGCGACGCTGCCGCCTGCTCCGACGTTGACGGTGCCGACCTTGACCGAGCGCGACGAGTTGAAGGCGAAGTTCAGCGGCGTGGTGCTGGTGACGGTCTGGATCGTGGACTGCGACGAGCTGTCCGACAGGGTGAAGACCTGCCCGGTGATCGTGCTGATCCCGATGGTGCCGCCGGAGTAGGAGCCGCGCGTCAGCGTCAGGTCGGTCAGCGCCATCGTGTTGGTGACGCCGATGGACCCGCCCGTCGTGATCGACAGGTTCGCCGTCGACAGATTCAGCGCGTTGGTGCCGCCGACGCTCCCGCCGGCGTTCAGGATCACCTTGCCGGCGGCGATGACGGTCGTGTTGTCGGAATCGTCCTGGATGCTGCCGCTGCTGTTCGTCAGCGAGACCGTTCCGGTGCCGTTGTTGGCGTTGACCGACCCGACGGTCATGACGCTGTTGGACTTCGTGACGGTGATGTCGCCGCCGGCCGTCAGGCTGCCCAGCGCGGTCGGGCCGGTGCCCAAGCCCAGCCAGATCGATCCCCCGGCGGTGGCCACGACCGTACCGGCCTGCGCGCTCACCGCCTTGTCCGACGATCCGATGTTCTTGCCGGCGGTGAGGGTCACCGTTCCGGTGTCGCTGGCGCGCAGGCCGCCGCTGTTCGGGTTCAGGATCGACCCGTGGGTCGCCGTCACCGTGATGTCGCTGCTGGCGCTGGACGAGAAGTTGGAGCCGAAGGCGATGTCGCCCCAGGTCGCCGTCACCACGATGGGGTTGTTGGCGGCGCTGAAGAAGCGGCTGCCCAGCGTGATGAGATTCTTATGGTTGTCGACGCCCGTCGAGGTCGGCAGGGTGACGTAGATGCCGCCGTCCGACGCGCTGGCGTTCAGGACCGGGGTGACGATGTCCAGATATTCCGTGCCCGTGGCGCTGCCGATCGCCTTGCTGGCCTTCAGGTTGACCGACCCGGCCAGCACCACCGTGGTCTTCGACCCGTCGTCCAGGATCGACCCGTTCGTCGTCTCGGCGTTGAAGATGCTGTAGATTTCGCTGGGCGAAGGCGTGCCGTTGTCGGGAAGGACGCCGTTCTTGTAGGTCAGATCGACCCGGCCCAGCCGGATGTCGCGGTCGCCCTTGAAGGAGAAGATCTGGCCGGTGGTGTCGACCAGCGTGCGCAGCAGATAGCCGTTGGTGGCGTCATCGGTCAGGTCGAAGGCGAAGTTCGGCGCGGTGATCGAGTAGCTGTTCACCACCGTCGTGTCCGCATGGGTGCTGGTGACGGTCAGTTCCGCCATGTCGGACAGGTTGGTGACGTGCAGGTCGCCGCCGGTGGTCAGCGTCAGCTTCGTGGCGTTGAGCGCCAGCGGGGCGTTAGCGTCGCCCAGGCTGCCCGCCACGGCGCTCAGCGTCACGGCGTCGGCGTTGATCCGCGTGTTCAGGCTGCCGTCGTCGCGGATGTGGCCGGCGGTGGAGGTCAGCGTGACCGTGCCGCCCACCCCGACCGTGGCCAGATCGCCGACGATCAGATTGGCGTCGCTGTTGAAGCTGAGGGTTTTCAGCTTCGGGCTGCCGATCGCCTCCAGGATGGTCGAGGTGCCGTTGTCGTTGACCTCGAAATTGAAATACTCGGAGGTGAGTTGGAGCGCGTTGCCGTTCCCGTTGACATGACGGTTGGTGATCGCCAGGCCGGTCAGGATCACGCCGCTGTTGTCGAGGTACAGATCCCCGACGTTGCTCAACGTCAGCGACCCCGTCGAGGTGCGCAGATGGGTGCCGAGGCTCCCGATGGCGCCGTCCGTGCTCAGGCTGATGGCGCCGGCCGACAGCCGGTTGCTGGCGTCCTTGCCCAGGATGGCGCCGCCGGCCGCCGTCACGGAGATCGCGCCGGAGTTCGACGCCTTGATCGTTCCCAGCGTGGCGCCGCCGCCGGTGACGGTGAGCGAGACCGACGTGCCGGTGGAGGTGATGCTGTCCACGGTCACGGCGCCGGTCTGCATGACCGTGACGTTGCCCGCGTCGTTGGTGACCGTCAGCCGCTTCGCCGCGGTGTTCACCATCACGGTGGAGGTGCTGCCCCCGGCGGCGAGGGTGACGTTGTCGCCGGTGATCGTGCCGGACAGGGCGGTGATGCTGCCGTTGGCGGTCGTCAGGGTGACGTTGCCGTTGGCCCCGGCATTGACCGTGGTCGCGGTGATGTCGGACGCCGTGCCGTTCGCCGTGACGGCGATGCTGCTGGTCCCGTTGGCGCTGGTGATCGTCCCGATGGTGGTGGTGCCGCCGGTGGTGATCGCGACGTCGCCGTTGGTCGAGACGATGGAGCCCAGCACCGCCGAGCCCGACGTGGCCAGGAAGACGCCCCCCGCGCCGGAGGTGGCGTCGATGTTGTAGGAACCGGCGGTCAGTGCCGTGCCGCTGGTGCCGATGCTGCCGGCGGCGTTCAGGACGAGGCTGTAGGAACTGATGGTGGTCGAGGCGTCGGCATCGTTCAGGATGCTGCCGCCGCTGCTGGTCAGGGTCAGCGTGTTGCCGCCGCTGGACACCGCGCCGACCGTCAGGTTGCCGGTGGCCGCGACGGTGGTGGCGCCGCCGCTGGTCACGCTGGCCAGCGTCAGCGCGCCGGTGTTCGACAGATGGAGTCCGCCGCTGCCGGTCGTCGCGGTGAGGCTGCCGCCGGCGGTGTTCAGCGCCTGAAGCGACGTGCCGATGGCGCCGTTGTTGCCCGCGGAGCCGTGGGCCGTCAGCGTCAGCGCGCCGCCGGTCAGCAGGCTCGCCCCGGTGCCGGTGATGTTGCCGGCGGTGCTGGTCAGCGCGACGGACCCCGCTCCGGCGCTGACCGTGCCGACCTGGATGTCACGGTCGCTGCGGAAGGCGAAGCTGTTCAGCCCGCCGGTCTGGCCGATCGTGTCGAGCGCGGTGCCCCCGGCCGAGTCGGTGACGGTGAAGGTCAGGCCCGTGGAGGCCACGAAGAACTGGCTGTTGACCCCGGCCGCCCGGTGCGTGCTGGTGACGGAGAGGTCGGTCAGCGTCCGGTCGTTGGTGACGAACAGGTTGCCGCCGGTGACCAGGGAGAGCTGGGTGCTGCTGGTCGACACCGCCGCGCCCGCGGCGCCGATGTCGCTGCCGGCGGTCAGGGTGATCGGGCCGCCAACGATGCGGCCGGCGTCCAGCGCGCTCAGCGACCCGCTCTGGGCGCTGACCGAGACCACCCCGGCGCTCCCCGAGGCCGGCGTGGTGTCGATCAGGTTGGCGAGCTGGACGTTGTTGGTGGCCGTCAGCCGCACCGCGCCGCCACGGGTGGTCAGCTTGCCGATGTTGGTCAGGCTGCTGGCCATGCCGTTGGCTTCCAGCACGATGTCGCCGCCGTTGGTGCGGATCTCGTAGCTGGCGTCGGTGAAGGCGATGCCGCTGCTGGTCAGCGACCGCAGGGTGAAGCTGTGGCCCGTCGTGGTCTGGAGGTCGAGGCTGGTCTCCACCGTGATGAGGCCCGACGCCTCCAGCACGATGTTCGCGTTGCCGGCGATGCTCTCCAGCACCTGCTTCGACACCGTGTTGACGGCGTTGCCGCTGCCCAGGTTGGGATCGTTGACGCCGATCGTGCCGTCCGCCGCGGCGCCGTCCTGGCTGCCGCCGGCGGAGCTGACGATGCGCAGGCTTTCCGGGTCGAGCAGGAAGGTGCCGGCCGCGCCCTTGGGCGCGGTCAGGTCGACGCTGCCGGTCAGCGAGATGTCCTTGTGGCTGGAGACCTCGGCGAAGCCGCCGTCGCCGCCCTCCGCGCCGCCGCGGGCCGAGATTTTACCAGCGTGTTTTGTGCTTTTCTGCGACAGCACCGTCACGCTGCCGCCCTTGCCGGACTTCACGGCGTCGGCGGACAGGGTGGCGCCGGCCTCGACCGTCACCTTGTCCGACCAGGTGCCGGAGCGGCCCGTCTTGCTGCCGATGGCGACCTCGCCGCCGCCCTTGCTGCCGGAGGCGTCGACGCGGGCGTTCTTCTTCACGGCGATCTCGGCGCCGGTGGCGACGACGGTGCCGCCGGTCTGCCCCTCTCCGCGCCCGCTGGCGTCGACGGTGCCGCCGATGTTGACCTTGCCGGTGTCGCCGCCCGACAGGACGATCTTGCCGTTGGCGCTGCCGACCGAGGTGGCCTTGATGACGCCGTCGGTGTTGATGACGTTGTCGATCACGCCCTTCACGGCGCGCGCCGACAGGGTGACGCTGCCGCCCTCGGCGGCGATCTCGCCGGAATTGACGACCAGCGCCGCGACCGGCTTGCCGTCCGCGTCCTTCGCCACCGTCTTGACGGCGGAGCTGGCGTCGAAACTGATCAGCCCGTCGCCGTGGAAGTCGAGCGTGAAGGTCTCGGCACCGCCCAGCGCGACCTTGCCGAGCTTGGCCCGGATGACGCCGGAGTTGCGGACGTGCGGGGCCACCAGGGCGGCCAGGCCGCTGTCCTTGACGGTGATGTCGCCCTCGTTCACCACCATGGCGTTGGGCTTGGTGGAGGCCTGGTCGAACTGGTACTTGCCCGCCATGAAGTTGGCGTCGGAGATGTTGGCGGTGGTCGCCACCAGCCCGCCGACGTCCACCTTCGCCCCGGCGCCGATCACCACGCCGTTGGGGTTGACCAGCATGACCGTGCCGTTGGCCGACAGGCTGCCCATGATCTTGGACGGGTCGTTGCCGGTGACCCGGTTCAGCGTGACGCTGGAGGCCGAGGGCTGCTGGAAGGTGACCTTCTCACCGGCGTCGATGCTGAAGGACTTCCAGTTGATGATGGCCTTGTCGGTGGACTGCAGGATCTCCATCGACTTCGGGGTCGTCGACTGGATGGTCGCCGCGCCCGCGGTGACGGTGCCCTCCAGCGGGTTGGCGTAGGCCGCACCGGCGAACAGGGTGGACAGCGCCACGCCGATCACGCTGCGCAGCGCCAGCCGCGCGAAGTCGATGCCCCCCTTGGCCTTCGCCGCGCGGCGCTGGCGCCGGGTGCCGACGCCGCGCTGGGGCGCCTCCGTCGCGGACGACAGCAGCAGCCGCTGGCGCAGCGTCTGGCGGTGGCGCCGCGCGCCGGGAATCTCGGTGATGCCGGAGGTGGTGGTGACGTTGCCCTTGCCCATGTCCTGTATCCCCCGGCCCTATCAGTATTGCGCAGTGATGTTGAAGAAGACCCGCATGTCCTTGTCGCCCTCGGTCGCGACGCGGCGGGTCAGAGGCTTGTCGATCTCAAGCGTCGCGAACAGCCTCTCGACGAGGCTCGCGCGCACGCCGCCGCCCACGGAGACCAGGGAATTGCGGCTGTTCTGCTCCAGGCTGGAGCGGTTCCACACCTCGCCGCCATCGACGAAGCCGTAGATCTGGACGGCCTGCGCGAAGGCGTTGTCCGGCACCACCGGCGTGTAGCGCAGTTCCAGCGACCCGGCCCAGCCGCTGTCGCCGGAGATCTCGCCCTCGTCGAAGGCGCGGCCGTAGCTCGGTCCGCCCAGCGCGATCTGCTCGCTGGCCAGCAGCGGCGTGCCGGCGGCCTGCATGGTGGCCGTCGCCAGGATGCTGAAGTTGGCGGGCAGCTGCTGAACGCGGGTGATGTCGGCGGTGAGCTTGGTGAAGTCGCTGCGCCCGCGCTCGCGCGACGCGTAGGCGGAGCCCAGCTTCGTCGCGTCGAGGATGTCCAGCCCCTGGTGCACGAGGCCGCGCACCGCGGTGATGCCGTCCCAATTGTCGGTCCGGTCGTAGCTGAAGCCGCCGCGCAGGATGCGCAGGCGGTCGCGGTTGAAGCGGTCGCCGGAAATGTCGGTGTTCACGTCGCGGTATTCGAACTCGCCCACGGCGCGGAGATTCTCCAGGCGCGAGCGGATCACCGGATAGCTGAGCGTGCCCACGCCCGCCGCCACCCAGCTTTCCACGTCCAGGGGGTCCAGCGTCAGGCCGGGCCGCGACTTGGAGTAGGAGCCGGTGGCCGAGAAGGTCAGCCCGTCGCCGGTCACCAGCGCCTGGTAGCCGGCGCCGACCGACCAGGCCCGCGACGCCGGAGAGGACACGCGCCCGCTGATGTTCACCGTGTCGGCGTTCGGCCCGAAGGAGTTCAGCGCCGCCGTCGCGGTCGTCTGGGCGGTGCCGAGATAGGGGGTGTTGCGGTTGCTGACCGACACCAGGGCGTCCACCGCCTTGCGGTCCGTCTTCACCACCACCACCGACGCGCCGAGCGTGTCCGGCGACGGCTCCAGGCTTGCGCGCACGGACAGGCCGGCGAGGTCGTTCGCCAGGAGAAGGCGGCGCTCGACCTCGGCGACGTTGATCGGCTTGACGCCGCGCAGCGGCTCCACCAGCCGCTTCACCGCGGCCAGCGCGGGGCCGATGTCGTCGGGATAGGTGATGTCGGAGACGAAGCCCTCGACCACCTGGAGGCGGAAGGTGCCGTCCTCGATCGTCTGGGCCGGAACGATGACCCGGCTGGTGACGAAGCCGTCGTTGCGGTAGCGGAACTCGATGTCGTTGGCGATCTTGAACAGGTCCGCCACCGACACCTCACGGCCGAGCAGATCCTGATAGGCGGACTTCAGGCTGTCCTGGCTGTAGGCGGTGGCGCCCTCGATGGTGACGTCCCGCAACGTCAGGCGGTAGTTCTCGGCACCCGCCGGGGCTTCCGCCGCCGGCGCCTTCGGGACGGTCACCGCGCCGCCCGGCACGGAAGGCAGCGGCATCACGGGGCGGGGCGCCTCCGGCCGAGGCTCCGCGCCCGAAGGGAGTTGCGCCGGCAACTGTTGAGCGGATACCGGAACCGCAAGTCCAGCGATAATGGCGCTTGCCGCAACACATGCCCACCGAGACGCTTTTTTCTTATCCATATCTTTACTGCGGACAAGGATTGAAGAGGCGGCTTTGGTGGACACGTTCATGGGGCCGATACCTTCGCGCGATGGTCGTTGCTAACTTTTTATTAACGAAGACCCCGTCGGATCTCCATCGGAGGTAGCCATTTCTACCATGCGATTTCGGAGTGGGTGTTAGCCTTAGTTTGTCGGAATTTGTAACATTCACATCCCTGTCACGAGTGCTTCCGGAACGGGGAGCCGCAACTTGGCGTGGGGTGCCGGGCGCGCGCGCCCCATGGCGACGCACGGTCTTCGGCCCTGCCGCGAGGTTTGCCGGCGGCCGGTGGCGGCGTGGCACCCGGCCCCTTCGGCGGCAGGGGAAATACGGCGATGGGCAATGGGAAAAGGCGGTTCAGAAGACGACGCCTACGGCGGCGATCCCCGTGGGCGGTGCGCCAGCCTCTCCGGGGTCTGATCCGCTGCCGTGACCTTGAACGAATGCCGGACGACCGCAGCGTTGCGGTCGTCCGCAGAACCTTTCACCACCGGGTCTAGGCCGACGCACCGGACCTGGGAAAGGTTTCCGCGCCAACGGCGCGGGGCGGCGACGGACTCCTCACCGCCGCTTCAGGACGCCGTGCTCAGGCGGGAGTGGCGATCTGGGTCCGATGCATCCGCCGACGCTGGTGCTCGGGAAAGGGATCGCGGCGGTGCATGGTCCAGCGGTTGTCCCACATCACGAGGTCGCCGACCCGCCATTGGTGGTGCCAGGACAGTTCCGGACGCACCGCCGCCGCCCAGACCGCATCGAGCAGCGCCTCGCTCTCGGCCGGCGGCAGGCCGGGAATGCAGGCGTGCGGGCGGCGCCCCAGCAGCAACGCCCTGCGCCCGGTTGCCGGATGGGCGATGACCAGCGGGTGCACCGTGCCCGGCGAGGTGGCGAGGTCGGTCGGGGGTGCGAAGCCCCGCCGCAGATAGCCGCCGCTGTTGGTGGTGCTGTCGTGTTTGATCGACAGCCCGTCGATCCGCCGCTTCAGCTCCTCCGGCAGCGCGTCGTGGGCGGCGAACATGCTGATGAATCCGGTGTCCCCGCCCTCCTCCGGCACCTCCAGCGCGTAGAGGCTGCTGGCGTAGGGCGGGGTCTCCAGATAGGTCATGTCGGCGTGCCAGACCGACTCCCCCGCCCCCAGCGCGCCGATGGGACGGCCCTGCTCCGTGACGTTGGAGATGACGTAGACCTCCTCGAAGCCCGGCGCGTGCAGCCGGCCATGCTCGGTGATCGGCGCCTTGTCGAGCGGCCCGAAATGGCCGGACACCCGGACGAGGTCGGCGTCGGAGAGCGTCTGGTCGCGGAACACCAGCACCAGATGGCGATCCAGCGCCGCGGCCAGCGCGGCGGCGGTGGCGCCGTCCAGCGGCCGCGACAGGTCGATGCCACGGATCTCGGCCCCCAGCGTGGCGGAGACCGGATGGGCGGTGAAGGCGGGGTGGTTCATGGGAACGCCCTCAGCTTCCGGCGCGGTCGTGGATGTCGGCGAAGAACAGGTCGCGCCAGTCGGCGGGCCGGTTGCGGATCGACCCGATGCGCGCCATGAAGTCGGTGAAGATGCCGATGCCGCGCGGGGCGAGGTCGTAGGACACCTCCGGATGGGCGATCATCGCCGCCACCTCCTCCTCGCCCAGCTTGGACTTTTCGATCCGGATGTAGGAGCGGGCGGCCTCCCTGGGATCGGCCTTGATGAGGGCCACCGCGTCCTCCAGCGCCGCCAGCACCGCCTTGGTCAGCCCCGGGTTGGCGTCGCGGAAGGCGGCGGAGGTCCACAGCGCGCTGAAGGAGGCCGGCCCGCCCAGCACGTCGTAGCTGCTCAGCACCTTGTGGATCTTCGGGTCGCGGAGCTGCTGGTCCTGGAAGGGCGGGCTGGTGAAGTGGGCGGTGATCTCCGTCCGGCCGGACAGCAGGGCGGCGGTGCCGTCGGGATGGGCCAGCGACACGGTCAGCGGGTCCAGCCGCGCGTGCTGGCCGGGGCCGAAGACCTGCTCGGCGGCGATCTGGAGCACGATGGCCTGATAGGAGGCGCGGACCGACGGCACGACGATGCGGTCCTTCTCGGTGAAGTCCGTCAGGCCCCTCACCTCGGGCCGGTTGGTGTTGAGGTAGGCCGGCTGGGCGTTCAGCGCGGCCAGCCCGCGCAGGTTGGCGTTCCACTTCGTCTTGTCCCAGGCGATGATGAAGGCCGGCACGCCCGCCGCCCCGAAGTCGGCGTTGCCGGACAGGGTGGCCTCGGTGATCGTTGTCGGGTTGCCGAGCGGGGTGTAGTGGACCGTCACCTCCCCCAGCCCGGCGGCGCGGGCGTGCTTCTCCACCAGCCCCTTGTCCTCCATGACGTAGAGCGGCAGGTAGCCGAGGCCGAGGTTGCGGGCGAAGCGGACCTGCGTCGCCTCGGCCTGCGCGGGAGCCGGCGACAGGCCGGCGAAGCCGGCGGCGAGCAGCAGCGCGGTGCCGAGCAGCGCCCGGCGGCCCACCCCGGAGAAGCGCGTGGAAGCGGAGAAGCGCATGGAAAGGGTCATGGCGTGTCCCGTGGTGAGGCTCGTCAGATGACGCGGAAATTGTGGGCGCCGTCGCGCTTCAGCTGGTCGACCAGCTCAAGCTCCCAGTCGATGTAGCCCTGCATGGCGGCGGCGCTGTTGTCGGTGCCCTCGTAGGGGCGCTTGTAGACGTCGTCCGGCTCCGGCCCCAGGCGCTCCAGCCCGGTGCCGAGCGGCAGCCCGGCCGCCACCCAGCCCTGCGTGCCGCCTTCCAGCAGCAGCGGGACCGCTCCCGACGGGAAATCGGCGGCGGCGTAACGGGCCAGCGTGCCGTCCCAGCAGGTCAGCACCGGCCGCACGCCCTTCGGCAGGCGGGCGATGGCGCCGCCCAGACGCGCGCGGGTCGCGAAATACGCTCCCGGAATGTGGCCGGCGCGGTAGCGCGGGCTGCGGGCGATGTCGATCACCGCCGCCTCGCCGTTGTCCAGCAGCGCCAGCAGGTCGCGCGGCGCCACGGTGTCCGCCCCGGCGTCCGGGACGGGCGGCAGACGGCGGCGGTCGGGGCCGCTCTCGCGGCCCAGGGAGGCCACGTCGCCCTCCAGCACATGCACCTCCCAGCCGAGCTGCGCCAGCCAGGAGGCGGTCATGTCGGCGCGCGGCCCGCCGCCGCCCGCCGGGTCGTCGGCCAGCACGATGCGGGCGCCGCGCACCGCGACATGCTCGTCCGTCGCCTGGACGAGCTGCCCGCCCGCCGCGTGGCGGAAGCCCGGCAGATGGCCGGCCTCGTACTCCTCCGGCGTGCGCACGTCGAACAGGTGCAGGGTGCGACGCCCGTCGCCACGGAAGGCGTCCAGCGCGGCGACGCCGATGCGCCCGACGCCGGCCCGGTCGGCCACCGCGCGGGCCGCCTCGCGCCCCCTGGCGTCGCCCTCCGGCGACACCGCCGGAAAGCGCTCCGCACGCCCGCGGTCCAGTTCCAGCCCGGTCAGGGTCCAGCCGATGGTGCCGTTGCGCAGCGCCGCCACGCGGTTGGGGATGCCGGCGTTCACCAGCGACTGCGTGCCGATGATCGAGCGGGTCCGCCCGGCGCAGTTGACGATGACCAGGGTCCGCGGGTCGGGCGCGATGTCGTGGACGCGCTTGACCAGCTCGGCCCCCGGCACGCTGATGCCGCCGGGAATCGCCATGGTCTGGAACTCCTCGTAGCGGCGGGCGTCGAGGACGACCAGATCGGTCCCGGAATCGATCAGCGTCTTCACCTCGTCGGCGGACAGCGACGGGGTGTGGCGGTGATGCTCCACCCACTCGCCGAACGCCTTGCTCGGCACGTTGACGTCCCGGTAAAGCTCGAACCCGGCGGCGGTCCAGCCGGCCAGCCCGCCTTCCAGCAGCGTCACCTCGCGATAGCCCAGCGCCAACAGCCGCCGCGCCGCCGGTTCGGCGTAGCCCTCGCCGTTGTCGTAGACGGTGATCGGCACGTCGCGCCGCGGCAGCAGGTCGTAGGCCAGCAATTCCACCCGGCTGAGCGGCACCGACACGGCGAACAGCGGGTGGGCCAGCGAATAGGGGCCCTCCTCCCGCGCGTCGAGAAGGGCGACCTCCCTGCGGTCGATCCAGTCGCGGCGGATGTCCGCGGCGGTGCGGGTGGCCAGCGTTGCGATGTCGGGCGGGGCGGTTTCGGGCATGGTGTGCTTTCCGGGACCTGTTATGCGGCTTGCGGAACGGGTTTCGAGCGGTCCCACAGGTTGGGCAGGGCGCTGTTGGCGTAGCCGGAGACGAAGGGCTTGCGCTCGCCGGTCAGCGGATCGAAGACCGAGCGCCGGATGGCGCCGATGTTGCCGCCATAGACGTGGATGCTGATCGAGGGACGGTCGGTCAGCGCGTTGGAAATGGCGTGGACGTCGCCGATGCGCGGCGACACGGCCTCCACCGATCCGACCGGCAGAAGGTCGGCGGCGGTGGGAACGGGCGGGCCGTCCCGCAGCTCGTAGCGTTGGGAATGCTCCGCTCCGCGCAGCACGCCGACGAGGCCCCAGACGGTGTGGTCGTGGATCGGCGTGCGCTGCCCCGGCCCCCAGACGAAGCTGACGACCGAAAAGCGCTCATGGGGATCGCAATGCAGCAGATACTGCCGGTAATGGACCGGATCGGGCTGCGCGTAGGCGTCGGGCAGCCAGTCGTCCACGGCGACGAGCCCGGCCAGCAGGGCGCGTCCCGAGTCAAGGATGGCGGCCTCGTCGTCGCCCCGCCGGTCCACCAGACGGGTGAGGTCGCCGATGAAACCGCGCAGGCGGGACAGGTTGGGAAGGGTGGGATCGGTCATGGCATCCGTCCATCCGGCAAGTTGGGATGCGGCCGGAGCCGCGCGTGGCGGCGGGTCAGGCCAGCGTGGCCACCAGCACCGGAAGGACGGCCAGGGCGACGCCGGCCGCCAGGGCCAGCCGATGGCTGGGCGGCGGCGCTTCCGCACGCGCCCGGTCGGGGGAACGCGTCCGGTCCGACGCGCCGCCCGAAGGGTCCGGCGGCAGAGGCAAGGCGCAGGATGGGCCGAGCGACGCGATCAGCATCCAGTGGAAGTTATCCGAAGCCTTCATGCCGGGTCTCCTGTTTGACTGGGGCACGACGGGGAGCCATGTCCGATGCCATGACCGCGCCGTATTCACACTCTCTTAGCGTGTTATTTTCCTTCTTTCATATAGGAAAATAGGATTTAAGCGCGGCGTCAAGCGCGCTTCGTTCCGGGCGCGGTTTTTCGCCGATCCCGGGCCACGGGCGCCGGTCGGGATCAATGCGGCGACCAGGGAATCGGCGACACCCAGCGCATGAGGAACGATTTCCGACGCGCCGACCACCTCTCCCAGGCTGCCGCGGGTCGGCGGCCCGACGACGAACAGGCCGGGAACCGGCAGCCCGGCGGCGTCGAGCGCCCGGCCCCGCCCGTCGACCTCGACACCCAAGCCGAGCCGGTCCGGCCGGATCAGCCCTTGGGCGGCCAAACCGGCCAGCAGCGCGCTGCGGCCGAAGGCGGTGCCGTGCCCGGCGCCGGTGCAGTTCACCAGGGCGTCGTAGCTCCGCCCGATCAAGCCATCGCCGCCGCGCGGCCGGTGGACGACCCACAGCCCGTCACCGCCCGAGGCGCACTCTCCGGCGCTCGCCGCGACCAGCCGGCCGACCAGCACGGCGAGGCGCCCGTCCGCCTGGGCGGCCTCCACCAGACGGGCGATCTGGGGGGCCGCCTGGAAGCGGTGGACGTCCCACCAGACCCGCAGATGGCGCTGGAACCGCCGCCGCTCGTCGAGCGGCAGGGCGGACCACAGCGCACCGTTCTGAAGGCGCAGGCTTTCCAGCACGTCGGTCCAGGGCCGTCCCGCCCGCCGGGCGGCGGCGACCGCGGCGCGCACGCGGCGCAGCAGATCGCCGACACGGGTGGGCGGATCGGCGGTGAAGTCGGTCCAGGACGTGGCCGAGGCCGGGCGCGGGCGCGGCACCAGCCCGTGGCGCGACAGGGCGGTCAGCGGTCCACGATGGCCGCGGCCGAGCAGCGTCGCCACCACGTCCCCCATGGTCAGGCCGGTGCCGACGATGAGAACGCGGTCGCTCCGCGCAACACCGTCGAGGGCACCCGGCGCCCAGGGATCGGCGACCACCCGCGGGTGCCCGCCCAGCGACGCCAGCACGGCCGGCGGTTCGGGGGGCGGGTTTCCGGTGCACAGGACGAGCGCGTCCGCCTCCACCGCCGTGCCGCCGGCCATCTCCACCACGAACCTCGTTCCGTGGGCCGTCCCGCGGCGATGGGCGGCGACCGCCCGGTCGCGGCGGTGGGTCACCCGCACCGGTCCGGGCGCGGCGAACAGCGGCCGCAGCCGTTCGTCGAGGTAGCGCCCGAATTCCGACCGCGCGGGGTAGTGAAGCCCCTCCGACCAGCCCGCCGGATCGGCCTCCAGCACGCCGCGCTCCAGGCACCAGCGATGGAAATCCTCCTCCGCGCCCTCCTCCCCCGTCCGGCCGATCGCCGCCGCCATGCGGATGGAGGGCACGTTGACCCGATGGCGGGGATCGCCGCCCGGGGCGTAGGTCAGGCCGGCGCCGAGCGACGGCCGCGGGTCCACGAGATCCACCCGGGCGGAAAAGCCGTCCGCGGCGCCGGCGCGCACCAGCCCAGCCGCCACGCCGCTGCCCGACACGCCGGCGCCGACGATGACGATCCGCAGGGGGGCCGGCGCGCTCATACCCCCTCGCGATGGACGATCCGCCCGCCGGCCACGGTCAGGCGGCAGCGCAGGTCGCGCAGCCGGTCCGGGGCGATGGCGGTGGGGTCCTCCGACAGCACGGCGAGGTCGGCGGCAAAGCCGGGACGCAGCGGCCCCTTCCAGCCCTCGTCGAAGGTCAGGGCGGCGCCGGCCACGGTGAACAGGCGCAGAGCCGTCTCGGCGTCCAGCCGCTGGTCGGGACCGATCACCCGGCCGCTGGTCCGTTCGCGCCGGTTGCAGACCGTCCACAGGGTGAAGAAGGGGTCGTAAGGGATGTTGTCGGTGGCGATGGCGGTCGGGATGCCCAGCCGCAGCAGATGGGCGTGCGGCACCACCAGATCGCCGCCATCCGGCTCGTCCAGATAGGCGGCCCCGCCCTTCCACAGAAAGTAGGTCGGGATCGTCGTCACCAGCACGTCGAGCCGCTTCAGCGCCTCCAGATCGGCCAGCCGGGCGCGGCCGATGTGCTCGATCACCCAGCGCCGCCCGGCCAGCCCGTGGCGTTCGTTGACCGCCTCCAGCACCGGCACCACCTCGTGCAGCTTGTCGCTGACGATGGTGTGCAGGCGCAGATCGTGCTCGGCGGCCAGAAAGCAGGCCTCGCGGAAGTCGGCGGGGGTCAGCGCCTGTTCGACGAAGCCCGACCAGCCGGTGTCGGGCAGGTTCGCGCGGGCGCAGCAGGCCACCGCCGGATCGCCGCCATAGGCGATGTGCACCCCCGACAGCTTCAGCCAGGGGTCGCCCAGCCCGGCGCCCCGGGCGTGGGCCAGCCAGTCGCGCATGGCGCGGCGCGCCTCGGCGATGTCGGCCCAGCTCGGGCTGACCACGAGCCCGACCCGCACCGTCAGCTCCCCCAGCTCCCACAGGCGGCGGTAGACCGAGATGGTCTGCGGCGCCGAGCCGTGCCCCTCGTAGACGCTGGTGGTGCCCTGGGCGTTGTAGAGCCGCTGGGACAGCCGCACGCCCTCCAGCCGTTCCGCGAAGCCAAAGCGGGGAACCGCCGGCAGCAGGTCGAACTCGACGGTCGGGCGGCTGTTGCGCTCGACGATGACGCCGGTCGGCTCACCGTCGGCGTCCTTCAGGATCTCGACGCCGGAACAGGTCGGCACGGTCGCCGCCGTGATGCCGTTCAGCGCCAGCGCCCGACTGTTCAGCACGCTGTGCCCCGGCGGCTTGCCCCAGTTGCCGAACAGGCCGGGGATGTAGACGGGGTGGTCCGGCGCGGCGCGGTCCAGCTCGTGCCGGTCCGGCGGCCGCCCCTCGGCCAGGGTGGCGGCGCCATCGAAGAAGAAGGGCGGCGTGCCGATCGGCATGGTGACGATCCACCGGCCGGGCGGCGTTTCCGCCGCCGCCGCCCGCACCCGCTCCAGGATGTCGCCGACGCTGCGCGCGCCGGCCAGCGAGGGGCGCAGGCGCTTCAGCCCCTCGCGCTCCATATGGGCGTGGGCGTCGTTGAAGCCGGGGATCAGAGTCGCCCCGCCGAGGTCGATCACTTCGGTCGATGGGGTGGCGAGTCCGGCCACCTCCTCCCCGCCGACGGCGAGGATGCGGTCGCCGGCGAGCGCCACCGCGCTGGCGCGCGGCGCGGCCGGATCGAAGGTGATGGCGCGCGCGTTGCGCAGGATCAGGGTCGGTTCGCTCATCGTCGGCCTCAGGAGGCGGTGGTGTACCAGGGGAACAGGCGGCGGATCAGCGCCACGAACAGGCGGTCGGCGATGAAGCCGAAGGTGCCGAGCAGCACCAGCCCGATCAGCATGATGTCGACCCGGAACATCTGGTGGCCGGTGGACATCATGTAGGCGATGCCCTCCCGCGCGCCGGACAGCTCCGCGGCGACCAGCAGGATCAGCGAGACGGCGATGCCCTGCCGCAGGCCGGCCAGGATCATCGGCAGCGCCGCCGGCAGAACCACCAGCAGCAGCGTCGCCAGCCGCCCCGCCCCCAGGCAGGCGGCGGAGCGCAGATAGGCCGCCGGCACGTCGCGCACGCCGATGAAGGTGGTGATCCAGATGGGGAAGAAGCTGCCCCAGGCGACGAGCGCCACCTTCGACCCCTCGCCGATGCCGAACCACAGAACCGACAGCGGCACCAGCGCGATGGAGGGGACGGAGCGGAAGCCGTGCAGGATGGGCTCGCTGACATGGTGCAGCAGGCCGATGCGCGCGGTCAGCAGCCCGGCGGTCACGCCGGTCGCCGTCGCGATGGCGAAGCCGAGCGCCGACCGGCGCAGGCTGACCAGGATGTTGGCCGGAATCTCGCCGGACAGCAGCATCGGGACGAAGGTGTCGAACACCGCCGACGGCGGCGGCAGCAGCACCGGGTTGACCCAGGTGCCGAGCCGCGGCACCGCCTCCCAGACCGCCAGGAACAGCAGGATGCCCGTCACGTTCAGCAGGGCGCGCAGCCACGCCGCCCGCCGCCGGCCGCGGCGGTGGGCGCGGCGGAATTCCTCGGCGAAGGCGGCGCCTTCGGTCGCCGCGTCCGCCGCCGGGCGCCGGGGGGTGGCGCGGCGATTGCCGGCCAGGCTTTCCGTCGTCGCGGTCACGCGGCCCTCCGTTCATCATCGGTCCCGCCGGCCATCTGGCTGCCGCGGGCCAGCGCCGCGGCGATGCGGGCGTATTCCCGGCCGAAGTCCGCCGACCCGCGGTCGCGCGGATAGGGCAGATCCACCGTCAGATCCTCGCGGATGACACCCGGCCCGGCCCCCATCACCACCACCCGCTGGGCGAGGAAGACCGCCTCGTCGATGTTGTGGGTGACGAACAGGACCGACACCCCGGTTTCCCGCCACAGCCGCAGCAGGTCCTCCTGCAGGGTGGTGCGGGTCATGGCGTCGACGGCGGCGAAGGGCTCGTCCATCAGCACCACCTCCGGCTCCACCACCAGGGCGCGGGCGACGGCGACGCGCTGGCGCATGCCGCCCGACAGTTCGTGCGGGTAGCGGTCGGCGGCGTGGCGCAGCCCGACCCGGTCCAGCGCCTCCAGCGCCCGGCGGCGCCGGATGGGGGCGGAGACGCGCTGCATGCGCAGGCCGAACTCGACGTTCTGCCGCGCGGTCATCCAGGCGAACAGGGCGTATTCCTGGAACACCACGCCGCGCTCCGGTCCCGGCCCGGCCAGCGGCCGGCCGCGGAAGCGCACATCCCCCGAGGTCGGCGTCAGGAAGCCGGCGAGCAGGTGGATCAGCGTGGACTTGCCGCAGCCGGAGGGGCCGATCAGGCAGACGAACTCGCCGGCCTCCACCGTCAGCGACACGTCGCGCAGCGCCCAGACCGGCGACCCGTCGCGGGCCGCGTAGATCTGCGACACGCGGTCGAACGCGATCAGCGGCCCGTTCATGTCCCCCGTCCTCATGTCAGGGTGACCCGGTCGGGCGCCACCGACTTCAGCGGCGAATCGACGATCAAACCGCGGAACAGGGCGCGCAGGTCGCCGGCCGGGCGCTTGGCGAGGCCGGCGGCGATGGCCCATTCCGCTTCCGCCACCAGATCGTCGAGGAAGCGGTCGTCGAAGGCGATCTGGAAGGTGAATTCGGACGTCGCCTCCAGGATCTCCTTGGACGGGGTGTGGATGCGCCGGGCGATCAGGTCGGCCCAGCCGCCGTCGGCGTGAATCAGCCGTTCCGCCGCCTGCAGCGCCTTGATGGCGCCGGCGACCAGCTCCGGCTTCTCCTTCACCACCTTCTCCGTGGTCAGCAGGAGCTGGTGGCTCTGGAAGAACCTCTCCAGCCCGTCCTGGGTCATCACCGCGGTCCTGCCGCCCGACTGGCGCTCCGCCACCACGGCCGACTGGCTGCTCCAGGCGAAGCCGTCGATGTCGCCGCGCACCAGGGCGGAGGTCATGTTGTTCGGGGTGAGGTCGACGATCTCGACGTCGCTCTGCGCCAGCCCGGCGAACTCCAGATACTTCGCCAGCATGTACTGGCCGGACGTGCCGACGCGGGTGGCGATCCGGCGGCCCTTCAGGCTGGCCGGCTTGGCCGGATCGATGCCGCCGTCCTTGCGGACGACGATCTTCATGTCGCGCGAATAGCGGCTGTAATTCACCAGGATCAGCGGGCGCAGCCCCTGCAGCACCGCGAACACCACCGGCGTTTCGGTCGAGGCGGAGAAATCGGCGGAGCCGGCGAGCAGAGCCTGCATCGAATCGCGCCCGCTCTCGAACTCCATGGTGTTGAGGTCGAAGCCCGCCTCGGCCCAGGTGCCGGCGGCCTCGGCGACGAAGGGCACCGCCCAGGTGTAGCCGGTGCTGCCGTAGGCCAGAGTCGCCTTGGCCGCGGCGGCGCGCGCGGGGCCGGCCCACAGCGGCGCGGCGGCGAACGCGCCGGCGGTCACCGCCGCGCCCGCCAGCAGGCGGCGGCGGCTGAGCCTTACAGCGGATGGATCGAACACGGTCATGGTCGGGAAACTCCTGTCGGGTGCGGCCGGGCGCTCAATGGGGCGCCAGCAGCCGGAAGGTCTGGTCGGCGGAACGGTTGTCGCGGTGGCCGTCGCTCCAGCCGATGGCGCGGCGGTAGCTGCCGAAGAGGCCGGCGGCGGCCACCGCCTCCTCGGCGATCCCGGTCACCATCTCGGCGTCGGGGGCGACATAGAGGGCGTCGTCGGGGCAATGGGCTTCGCACAGGAAGCAGGTCTGGCAGTCGGACTGCCGGGCGATGGCGGGGGCGGCCCCTTTCCCTTGCCCGCCGGCCGTCTGGAACACGTCCATCGGGCAGACGGCGACGCAGATGTTGCAGCCGGTGCAGCGGGTCGGACTGATCAGCTCGATCATGCCGCCAACTCCCGCTTCGCCCCGGACGGATCCGGATGGAGCGGCGCCGGACGTGCGGAGACACGGACCTCGTCCAGCCCGCCGACCGTCAGCAGATGGCGCTGCGCCGGATCGAGGGCGGCATGGTCGAGCCGGCGGTGCATGCCGCGCGATTCCGTGCGCGCCAGCGCCGACCGGTACATCCAGCGGGCGGTCGCCAGCATCGCCGCGGCCTCCCGCACGCGCAGGGAGTCGTCGGCCGAGGACGGCGCGGCTCCGGCCGCGTCGCTCCACAGCCGGTCCAGCCGGGCGAGCGATCCGGTCAGCCCTTCCTCCGTGCGGAAATAGTTGATGTGGTAGGGAAAGACCTCGGCCTGGACGGCGCGGGCCAGCGCCTCGGCGTCGATCGCCGCGCCCCGTCCCTCGCGCAGTCCGGCGCCGCCGGCCCGCCGCAGCGCGCGAGTTCCGTTCCCCAGGGCGCGGGCATGGTCGGCGGCGCCCTGCCCGGCCCAATGGCCGCTCGACATCGCCCAGGCGGCGTTGTGGCTGCCGCCGCCGGTGAAGCCGCCGCAGATCGGTTCGCGCGTCGCGGCGTCCCCCGCGGCGAACAGGCCGGGCACGGCGGTGGCGCAACTCTCGTCGACCAGCCGCAGGCCGCCGGTGCCGCGCACCGTGCCCTCCAGCCGCAGGGTCACCGGGAAGCGCTGGGTGAAGGGATCGATGCCGACGCGGTCGAAGGGCAGGAAGAAGTTCGGCTGCGCCTGGCGCATCGCCGCCCTCAGCTCCGGTTCGGCCCGGTCGAGGCAAGCGTAGACCGGCTCGGTCGCCAGGACGCGCGCGATCACCGAACGGCCTCCCTTGGACGCGGCGCCCGGAATGGCCGCGCCGTCCGCCCGCGTGAAGCTGGCCCACTGATAGAGCAAGGTCTTGGTCACCGACCCGAAGGCCGGAGCGATGGCGTAGGCGTTGGAGAATTCCATCCCCGACAGGTCGGCCCCGGCCTCCGCCGCCATCAGCAGACCGTCGCCGGTCAGCACATTGCAGCCAAGCGCCTTGCTGAGGAAGGCGCAGCCGCCGGTGGCGATGACCACCGCCTTCGCCCGGACGACCCAGCCGCCGCCCTTCTGCCGCCGCACGCTGGCCGCGCCGGCCACGGCGCCGCCGTCATCGACCAGCAGCTCCAGCGCCGGGCAATGGTCGAGGATGGTCACGCCGGCCTGTTTCACCCGGCGGCGCATCAGCCGCATGTATTCCGGCCCCTGCACCGACACGCGGCGGTCCCGCCCGTCGGCGTCGCGCGGAAAGGGATAGCCCCAGTCGGCGAGCTGCCCGACCGCGGCGTGGGTGCGGTCGAGCACGCGGTCCATCCAGCCGTGATCGGCCAGATGACCGCCGAGCCCCTCGCGCGCCGCCTTGGCAGCCGCGCGCCGGCCCGGGTCGGGGTCGACGTACCACAGGGTGGTTCCCGACGCGGCGGTGGCGCCGGACGTGCCGCAGAAGCCCTTGTCGGCCAGGACGGTGCGGGCACCGGCCGTCGCGGCGGCGATGGCCGCCCAGGTGCCGGCGGGGCCGCCGCCCAGAACGAGGACGTCGGCGTCGAGTTCAAACGATGAAGCGGGTGGATTGGCGGGAGCGCCGGGCGCGTTGGCCATCGGAAACCTCCGGGGCTGATCGGTCACATGGGCCAGCAGCGGACGGAGCGTCGGCAGCGGGTCCGAGTCCGATATTTCACGTCTCTGTTTCGCTTTAAGATGCTGAAACTATACTTACACAGTAGTTATTAAGCGCATACAAAAATATGCGTTCTTGTAAAAATTTTCGGCCGGCACGCCGGGCCGGCATGCCCGATGAAGGGACGATGCCGGCCGCGTTCGGCGCGTTCCGTGGGTTATCGGGCGGCGATCCTCACGCCTCCGCCAGCGCCCGCTCCGGATCGGCGCGCAACTCACGGCCTGTCGCAGCGCGCCCCGGAGCGCCGGGCCGGCACCAGCAACCCCTGATCTCATCGATCAAAAAGGACAGGACCCGTGCGTTCGCCGCCTCGCTGACGACGATCCTCGACCGCTTCCCCGTGGAACGGTCCAACGTTTCCGCGCCGCGCAAGCAACCGCCCGTTCAGCGTTCCGGCATGGGGTCGGCGGCGAACTCCGCCGTGAACAGCGCGACCAGATGCTCGATCACCGCCCGGACCCGCGGCACGTCGCGCAGGTCCGGATGGAGCACCAGCCACCCCTCGCGCTCCAGGGGCGGGGCGTCGCAGGGCACCGGCACGAGATCCGGCTCCGCCGCCGCCAGCCAGAAGGGCAGCAGCGCCACCCCGAATCCCGCCTTCGCCGCCGCGAGCTGGGTCTGCAGGCTGTTGGAGCGGAAGGCGACGCGGCGCCCGGCCATGTGGCGGGCCAGCCAGACCGCCTCCGGCAGGTCGGCCAGCGCCTCGTCGTAGCCGATCACCGTGTCGGGCGCCCCGGCGGCGGCGAACAGGCCGTAGCCCATGGTGGCGAGCCGCCGCGCGATCAGGTCGCCGCGCTGCGGCCGGGCGAGCCGGACGGCGATGTCGGCCTCCCGCCGCGCGAGGCTGAGCGACCGGTTGTCCACCGTCACCTCCAGGTCGATTCCCGGGTGGCGGGCGCGGAACGGCCCCAGCCGCGGCATCAGGAAGCGGTCGGCCAGCGCCTGGGTGGTGGTCAGCCGGACGGTGCCGGTCAGCCCGGCCTCCCGTCCGTCCCGGCTCGACGCTTGGCGCAGAATGGCCAGCGCCCGCTCGTCCATCCCGTCGGCCAACGCGAAGACCGCCTCGCCGTCGGCGGTCAGGCTGTAGCCGTCAGCCCGCCGATCCACCAGACTGCGGCCCAGCCCCTCCTCCAGCGCGGCAACCCGGCGCCCGACCGTCGCGTGGCTGATCCGCAGCGCGCGCGCCGCCGCCGACAGGCTGCCGGTGCGGGCCAGCGCCAGGAAGATCCGCAGATCGTCCCAGTTCAGGACGGCTGTTTGTTTATGAACAGGCATTGCGCAAACCTATCGGATGTCCAGCCAAAATCACACAGGGCACACTGCGCTCCGCCCCTGCCCTTTCCGGAGCCGCAACCACCATGAGCGCCATCCCGAAGACCCTGCTCGCCCTCGCCGGCGCCCCCGCCACGCCGAGCCCGCTCGACTCCGCGGCGCTGGTGCTGATCGACGCCCAGCGCGAATACACTGAGGGCGCCCTTCCCCTGGTCGGGGTGGAGGCCGCGGTGGCCGAGGCCGCGCGTCTGCTGGAGCGGGCACGCGAGGCCGGCGTTCCGGTCTTCCACATCGTCCACCACGGCAAGCCCGGCGGCGCCCTGTTCAACCCGGAAGGCCCGCTATCCGGCATCGTCGCCCCGCTGCTCCCGCTGGACGGCGAGACGGTGGTGGTGAAGCACCTGCCCAACGCCTTCGCCGGGACGGAGCTGGACGCGCTGGTCCGGGCCACCGGGCGCAAGGAACTGATCGTCGCCGGCTTCCAGACCCACATGTGCGTCAGCAGCACGGTGCGCGCCGCCCTCGACCTCGGCTGGCGGACCACCGTGGTGGACGCCGCCAGCGCCACCCGCGACCTTCCCGACGGGGCCGGCGGCGTGATCCCGGCCGAGGCGCTGCACCGCGCCAATCTCGCCGCCCTGGCCGACCGCTTCGCCGTCGTGGTCAAGAACAGCCGGTCCTGGGCGTAAGGACGGCGCGGCGATCAAGGGGACGCGCCCGAACCGGGTGACCTTCCCTTGCATCGCGGCGGCCCTGGCCGAGGACGCGCTGCTGATCCTGACCGGCCCGCTGCTGGTCGTCATCCTCCTCACCCTCCGCCGGAGCGGCAAGCGCGTGTTCGCGGAACGACCAGCGTGCGGCGGGAGCCTTTCTCTGCTTGGAAGGACATGGCGGTCGCGTTTGCCCCCTCTCCGATCTCGTGAAGGAAAAAATCAGCTTTGGTCTATTTAACATTTTTTATTTGTATAATTTCAAAAATAGTACATCGTAATGCAATTATCCAATTCCCATTTCCCTTTTAAAAAAGTAGAGTTTTCTTGCCGGCGGACGACCGCGCCGCCGGGTGAAGACGGGGGAGATACGCCACCATGAAGCAGTTCCTGCCTTCCATCGCCCTGTTCGCGCTGGCCACCCTGGCGCCGATCTCCGCCGAGGCCGCCGGCAAGATCGTCGTCGCCTACCAGACCGACGCGCTGCCGTCGTCGGTGGCCATCGCCAACGGAGACTTTGCCAAGGCGACCGGCGCCGAGATCGATTTCCGCAAGTTCAATTCGGGCGCCGACATTTTCGCCGCCATCGCCGCGGGCGACGTCCAGGTCGGCTATGTCGGCTCCAGCCCCTTCGCCGCCGCGGTCAGCCGCGGGCTGGACGTGAAGGCCTTCTACCTCGCCAGCTCCTCCGGAACGGACGAGGCGCTGGTGGTCCGCAACGGCTCCGGCATCGAGAAGCCCGCCGACCTGAAGGGCAAGAAACTGGCCGCCGCCCCGGTCTCGACCGACCATTACCAGCTCCTCGCCGTCCTGAAGCAGGAGACGCTGAGCGAGCGTGACGCCCAGGTCTTCGCCATCCCGCAGCCCGACATCGTCGCGGCCTGGAATCGCGGCGACCTCGACGGCGCCTTCGTCTGGGACCCGGCGCTGACCGAGCTGAAGAAGACCGGCAAGGTGCTGCTGACCTCCCGGCAGGTGGCCGATCGCGGCGCCCCGACCTTCACCGCCTGGGTCGCCACCGCCGCCTTCGCCAAGGAAAACCCGGCCTTTCTGAAGAGCTTCGCCGGGGTGGTGGAGCGCTACAGCGTCTCCTTCCGCGACGACAAGGCCGCCTGGGGGCCGGAGTCGCCGAACGCCAAGACGCTGGCCGGGCTTCTCGGCGGCACGCCGTCCGACCAGGCGGCGGCGCTGAACAACCTGTCGCTGATCCCGGCGAAGCAGCAGGCCACCAAGGACTGGCTGGAGGGCGGCGAGAACAGCGGCACCGCCCGAATCCTGAAGGAAACCGCCGAATTCCTGAAGGAGCAGAAGAAGGTCTCCACCGTGCTGCCCAGCTACGGCGGCTTCGTCACGGCGGATTACGTCAAGGCCCTGCCCTGAACGCGGCCGGACGGGAGATGCGCCATGCTCCGGGTGCAGAACGCCAGCGTGTTCTTTCCAGGCCGTGACGGCGGGATGGTCCACGCGCTGGACCGCGCGTCGCTGGACATCGACGCCAACAGCATCGTCGTCGCGCTGGGCGCGTCGGGCTGCGGCAAGTCCACGCTGCTGAACGCCATCGCCGGCTTCCTTCCGCTGTCGGACGGCCGCATCACGCTGGACGGCCGGCCGGTGGACCGCCCCGGCGCCGACCGCGGCGTGGTGTTTCAGAAGGACACGCTGCTGCCCTGGAAGAGCGTGCTGGACAATGTGGCGCTCGGCCTGGATTTCGCCGGCCTTCCTTTGCGGGAACGCCGGGACCGCGCCGCGGAGCTGCTGCGCCTCGTCGGGCTGGAGGGCTTCGCCAGATCGGCCCCGCACGAGCTGTCCGGCGGCATGCGCCAGCGCGTCGGCATCGCCCGCGCGCTGGCCACCGACCCGAAGATCCTGCTGATGGACGAGCCGTTCGGCGCGCTCGACAGCCTGACGCGGGAGCAGATGCAGGAACTGCTGGTCGACGTCTGGGCGCGCACCGGCAAGCGCATCTTCTTCATCACCCACTCCATCGAGGAGGCGCTGTTCCTCGGCACGACGGTGGTGGTGATGTCGCCGCGCCCCGGCCGGATCGTCGCCCGCTTCGACCTCGATTTCGTCCGACGCTTCGCCGCCGAACGGGACGTGCGCGCCATCCTGTCCGACCCGGAGTTCGGGGATCTGCACAACCGCATCCGCGACCTCGTCCACCGTCCGCATCACGCGACGGTCCACCGCGGGGAGACGCTGCAATGACCGACGCCGCCCGCACGACCACCGAACCACTGACCGAACCCGCAACCCGCCCCCGGACCGTCGCGCTGCGGCCCTTTGGGCTGGACGGCGCGCGGACCGGACCGATCAGCGCGGCCACCGGGCTCCTGCTGATCGCCCTGTGGTTCCTGGTGTCGCATTACCGGCTGGTGACGCCGCTGTTCCTGCCCGCGCCGGGGGAGGTGGCCGCCCAGTTCCTCGCCATCCTGGAGGACGGCTACGCCGGCGCCACGCTTGGGGAGCATGTGTCGGCGAGCCTGCTGCGCATCCTCGCCGCGGCGCTGATCGCGGCGTCGCTCGGCATTCCGCTGGGGCTGGCGATGGGGCTGAACCGCTGGGCCAAGGGCGTCCTCGACACCCCCATCGAGTTCTACTGGCCGCTGCCGCCGCTGGCCTACCTGCCGCTGATGATCATCTGGCTGGGCATCGGGGAGGTGTCGAAGATCGCCCTGCTGACGCTGGCGATGTTCGCCCCGATCTGCCTGTCGGCGCAGGCCGGCGTGCGGTCGCTGCCCATCGAGCGGGTCAATGCGGCCCTGTCGCTGGGGGCCACGCGCTGGCAGCTCTTCCGCGCCATCGTGCTGCCCAGCGCCCTGCCGGAGATCCTGACCGGCCTGCGCATCGCGATCGGCGTCGGCTGGAGCACGCTGGTCGCCGCGGAGCTGATCGCGGCGACGCGCGGCATCGGCTTCATGATCATGTCCGCCTCGCATTTCCTGGCCACCGACGTGGTGTTCGTCGGCATCGGCATCATCGCCGCCTGGGCCTTCGCCTTCTCCTACGGGATGCGCCTGCTGGAATCCTGGCTGGTGCCGTGGAAGGGCAAGACCTGACGCTTTCCCGAACCGGAGTGCCTCAACCGTGTCGCGGCCCCCCAACATCCTGTTCATCATGGCCGACCAGATGGCGGCCCCCGCCCTGCCCTTCCACGGTCATCCGGTCGTCAAGACGCCGAACCTGTCGCGGCTGGCCGCGGACGGCGTGGTGTTCGACAACGCCTACTGCAACTACCCGCTCTGCGCGCCGTCGCGCTTCGCGCTGCTGTCGGGGCGGCTGCCCTCGGCCATCGGCGCCTTCGACAACGCGGCGGAGTTCGCCTCCTCCGTACCGACCTTCGTGCATTACGCCCGCGCCGCCGGCTACCGCACCTGCCTGTCGGGCAAGATGCATTTCGTCGGCGCCGACCAGCTCCACGGCTTCGAGGAGCGGCTGACCACCGACGTCTATCCCGCCGATTTCGGCTGGACGCCCGATTGGGGGAACGGGGCGCTGGCCTACGACTGGTCCCATCACATGGCGAGCGTGGTCGAGGCCGGCCCCTGCCACCGCAGCCTGCAGATCGACTTCGACGAGGAGACCGCCCATCAGGCGGTGCAGAAGATCTACGATTACGGCCGCACCGCAGACGAGGCGCCCTTCCTCCTGGCGGTGTCCTTCACGCATCCGCACGACCCCTTCAACTGCCTGCCGGAACACTGGGACCTCTACGACCACGCGGCGATCGACCTGCCGTCTGTGCCGCCCATCCCCCCGGAGCGGCTCGATCCGCACAGCCGACGGCTCCATTACATGGATGGGCTGCACCGCTACGACCTGACGGATGAGCGGGTGCGCACCGCCCGCCACGCCTATTACGGCTCCATCAGCTATGTGGACGAGCTGGTCGGTCGCCTGCTGACGGCGCTGGAACGCGCCGGGCTGGCCCAGGACACCATCGTCGTCTTCACCGGCGACCATGGCGAGATGCTGGGCGAGCGGGGCATGTGGTACAAGATGACCTTCTTCGAATGGTCGTCCCGCGTGCCGCTGCTCGTCCACGCTCCGGGACGCTGGGCACCGCGCCGGGTGTCGGCCCCGGTGTCGCACGTCGATCTGTTCCCCACCATCCTCGACCTGCTGGACGGCCGGGCGCCGCTGCCGGTCGACCCGTTCGACGGCGAAAGCCTGCTGCCCCTGCTCGCCGGTTCGGCGCGCGGCGCCGGCCGCACCATCTTCGCGGAGTATCTGGGGGAGGGAACGCTGAACCCCGCCTTCATGGTGCGGCGCGGCCGCTACAAATACATCGCCTGCGACGGCGACCCGCCGCAGCTCTACGATCTGGAGGCCGACCCGAAGGAGCTGGTCAACCGCGCTGGCGCGCGCGATCTCGCCGCCATCGAGGCCGATCTGTCCGCATCCGTCGCGCGGCGCTGGAACGCGCCGGCCCTGCGCCGGGCGGTGATCGAGAGTCAGAACCGGCGGCTGTTCGTCCACAAGGTGCTGCTGACCGGGCGCCACACGCCGTGGGATTACCAACCCCACCGCAACGCCGCCACCGCCTATGTCCGCAATTTCGGGGTCGCCGAGGACGCGCTGAAGGCGCTGGCCCGCCTGCCGGCAGTGGAACCGGTGCCGCCCGACCGTCCCGACGCCTGACCTATCCCATCCGTGACCGGAGGAACCGCCATGCCCGACATTGCTCTGCCCAGCCTGTCCATCACCCCCGTCAGCCCAGCCATCGGCGCGCGGGTTGAGGGGCTGGACCTCACCCACCCGCTGAGCGACGCGGAGGCCGCCGCGCTGGAGCGCGCGCTGGTCGCCCACCAGGTGCTGTTCTTCGAGAACCAACCCCTGACGCCCGCGGCCCAGCGCGCCTTCGCCGCCCGCTTCGGCAGCCTGCACGTCCATCCCGTCTATCCCAACGTGCCCGAACAGCCGGAGATCATGGTGCTCGACACCGGTCCGCACAACGTGACGGACAACGACGTCTGGCACACCGACGTGACCTGCATCGAGACGCCGCCGGCCATCGTGGCGCTGTCGGGCAAGCGGATCCCGCCCAGCGGCGGCGACACCGTGTGGGCCAGCAACATCGCCGCCTACAACGGCCTGTCGGAGCCGCTGCGCCGTCTGCTCGACCCGCTGACCGCGCTGCACGACTTCACCAAATCCTTCCCCGAATGGCGGCACAGCGGCGACCCGGAGACGCACGCGCGCTGGCGCGCGGCCCGCGACCGCCACCCGCCGGTGATCCACCCGGTGGTCCGCGTCCATCCGGTGAGCGGCGCCAAGGCGCTGTTCGTGAACGAGAACTTCACCGCGCGCATCGTCGGGCTGAGCGACCGCGAGAGCGCCGCGATCCTCGACCTGCTGTTCAACCACATCAGCCGCCCGGAATTCACCGTGCGCTGGCGGTGGAAGGCCGACGACCTCGTGCTATGGGACAACCGCTCCACCCAGCATTACGCGGTCAACGACTACCTGCCGCACAGCCGCCTGATGCACCGCGCCACCGTGCTGGGCGACCGGCCCGTCGGACCCTGAGCAAACATTTCATAACACCATCAAATCCCTGGGGAGACTTTCGACCGTGACGAGCCTGTTCCAGCGCCGCGCCGTGCTCGGCGCCCTGTTCGCCGCCGCCCTGTCCAGCCTTCTGCCGGGCGCCGCCCGCGCCGCCGACAGGGTGACGGAAATCCGCCTCGACCACGCCTACTACAACCCGGTCAGCCTCGTGCTGAAGGAAAAGGGCTGGCTGGAGGAGGAGCTGAAGAAGGACGGGATCGCCGTTCGCTGGGTGCTCAGCCTCGGCTCCAACAAGGCCTTGGAGTTCCTCAACGCCGGCAGCCTGGATTTCGGCTCGACCGCCGGAGCGGCGGCGCTGATCGCGCGGATCAACGGCAATCCCATCAAATCGGTCTACGTCTATTCCAAGCCGGAATGGACCGCCCTGGTCACCGGCCCGGACAGCGCCATCACGAAGGTCGAGGACCTGAAGGGCAAGCGCGTCGCCGTCACCCGCGGCACCGACCCGCACATCTTCCTGGTCCGCACGCTCGCCCAGCACAAGCTGACCGACAAGGACATCAAGCTGGTCCTGCTGCAGCACCAGGACGGCCGGCTGGCGCTGGAGAAGGGCGACGTGGACGCCTGGGCCGGGCTCGACCCGCTGATGGCCCAGGCGGAGATCGACAACGGCGCCAAGCTGTTCCACCGCAACGCCGCCGCCAACACATGGGGCGTCCTGAACGTGCGGGAGGAGTTCGCCAAGCAGCAGCCGGAACTGGTCGCCCGCGTGCTGCGCGCCTACGAGAGGGCCCGCGCCCACGCGCTCGCCAACCCGGCGGACCTGAAGGCGACCATCGCCACCGCCGCCAAGCTGTCGGAACCGGTTGCCGCGCGCCAGCTGGAGCGCACCGACCTCAGCCACGGCGCCATCGGCGCGGAGCAGGCCGACACGGTCCTCCAGGCCGGCCTTGCCCTTCAGGAAAGCGGCGTTCTGGGCGCTGACGTGGACGTGAAGGGAGCCGTCGCGGCGCTGATCGACCCGTCCTTCTCCAAGGCGCTGAGCCAGTAAGGAGGCCGGTCCGTGACCGCCATCGAACCGGCGCTGGACCGGCGGGAGGCCGGGGCCGCTCCGCGGGCATCCGGGCCGGAGAGGCCCGGCACGGCGCCCCGCCGCCGTTGGCTGAACGGGCTGGCCGGCCTGATCGTCCCGCTGGCCCTGGCGTTCGGTTGGGAAATCGCCGTGACGCAGGGCTGGGGCAACGGGCGCCTGTTGCCGCCGCCCAGCCGCATCCTGTCCACCCTGTCGGGCCTGTGGCGGTCCGGCGACCTGGCCACCCATGTGACGGCGACGCTGGGCCGGGTGGGGTTGGGCTTCCTGTTCGGGGTGCTGGCGGGGACGCTGCTGGGGGCGCTCACCGGTTATCTGACCTGGGCGCGCCGCCTGCTCGACCCCACTCTGCAGGCGCTGCGATCCATCCCGTCGATCGCCTGGGTGCCGCTGTTCATCCTGTGGTTCGGCATCTTCGAGACCTCGAAGGTCATCCTGATCGCGGTCGGCGTCTTCTTCCCGATCTATCTGGCCCTGTCCGGCGCCATCCTGGACGTGGACCGCAAGCTGGTGGAGGTGGGGCGCATCTTCCGCCTGTCCGGGCCGGCGCTGGTGTGGCGCATCCTGCTGCCGGCGGCCCTGCCCGCCTACGCGCTGGCGCTGCGGGCCGGGCTGGGACTGGGCTGGATGTTCGTGGTGGCGGCGGAGTTCATGGGAGCCAGCGAGGGGCTGGGCTTCCTGCTGACCGACGGGCAGATGACCGGCCAGCCGGCGACCATCCTCGCCTCCATCGTCGCCTTCGCGGTGCTGGGCAAGCTGACCGACGGGCTGCTGGCCGCCCTGTCCCGCCCGCTCCTGCGCTGGCAGGATTCCTTCAAACCGGAGGGTTGAGCCGATGCTGCGCATCGATGGGCTGGGCAAGCGCTACCCCAACGGCCATCTGGCGCTGGAGGGAATCGGACTGGAGGTGGCGCCGGGGGAAATCCTCGGCGTCGTCGGCGGCTCCGGCTGCGGCAAGAGCACGCTGTTGCGCCTGATCGCCGGTCTGGAGACGCCGACCGCCGGGGAGGTCGTGCTGAACGGCCGTCCGGTGCGCGGCCCACGCGACGAGATCGGTTTCGTCTTCCAGGAACCGCGGCTGATGCCCTGGCTGCGCATCCGCGACAACGTCGCCTTCGGCATCCGCCATCTGCCGAAGGCGGAACGCGAGGCCCGCACGGTGCAGGCGCTGGCGCGCGTCGGTCTCGCCGACTTCGCCGGGGCGTGGCCGCGGGAGCTGTCCGGCGGCATGGCCCAGCGCGCCGCGCTGGCGCGGGCGCTGGTCGGGCGGCCCTCGGTCCTGCTGCTCGACGAGCCCTTCTCGGCGCTGGACGCCCTGACCCGCTACGACCTGCAGGACCATCTGCTGAGCCTGTGGGCCTACGAACGCCCGACGCTGATCCTGGTCACCCACGACATCGAGGAGGCGCTTGTCCTGGCCGACCGCGTCGTGGTGATGCTGCCCCGCCCGGGCCGCGTCCTGACCATCGCGACGCCGCCGTTGCCGCGTCCGCGCGATCGCGCCGATCCGTTGTTCGAGGTTTGGAAGCACCGGCTGCTCGCCGACCTCAGCCGCGCGTTCCGCCATCGCATCAGCGGCGAGGAGGCGTTTCCCGCCGCCGCCATCTGACCGCCACCTGACCGCTGTTGGCCGCTGTTGGCCGCAAGTCCTACCGATGCGGAGAGCCCTTGGCGCGCTGATCCCTGCCAGGGGCGGGCCATGATGCACGTCGAAGGAAGGCAAGGCAGGCGTTGAACTGGACCATCCTGCTCAATGGAGCGCCACGCGGGCCGGGCGGGCTTCGCTTTGGCGCGCGAGGCGCCTTGAAGGACGGATGAGGCGACCGGGCCGGGTTGCCGATGGATCAGCCGCCAGGGGCAAAGGACGGAGCCTCCGACGAGGACGAGCGCCCAGCGGCGTCGCCGTCATCAGGCCCAACGCCATTTCGCCGAAGGAAGCCGTCGCAAAGTTTTTTAAAACTGACATCTGTATTTTAAAACATGGATAAAAACTTCCCTCATGGAGCGGTTTTATTCAAAATCTGTCAAGACGCGACGTATTTCTGTGAATTATTTCTTTGCGGAGTGCGCACACCGGGCCGGTGACAGCCGGGCTCGCCCGCTCCGCCGCCCCTCTCCCCTTGGCCTCGCGGTGAATGCGTGTTTGAAACGCGGACGCCGTGATTTTCTTCTGGTGCGCAGCCTCGAAATCGCCTACAAGCGGCTTCCCGCTGCAAGGCGGCGACAGGAGTGTAGCTCAATTGGTAGAGCACCGGTCTCCAAAACCGGGGGTTGGGGGTTCGAGCCCCTCCACTCCTGCCATTCGACGCCGTGTTCGAATGGCTCCGCGCAGGGCAGCGCGCCCCTCCTGAATTGTGAAGATCCGGAAACAGTCTTGGCCGCCAGGGTCGAAGATTCTGTTTTCTTGGTTAATAGATCCTCACACCTGTTCTTCCAAACGGTCTGATGCCACGCGGCGTTACTAGCCGCCATCCCGCCCTTCGATGCCAACCGACAGAACCGATGCGCCCGGATGCGGGCGTATAGCCATGCCGTGATTATCAGGACATAGTGAGGTTGTGGTCATATAGGCCGTTTTTTATATAAGGTCGCACGAAATACATAGGTATTTCGAAAAAAAGTATATCCAGTTCGTTCACACGTAGAACTTGGCGAGCGTCCCTTGAGCAAAACGCGCAAGGGACGTGATATGCAGCAAAGAGCGCAACCTTTGGGGGATATCCCCACCGGAACGGCGTCGGATCGTCGGCGGGAAACGAAACGCCCCTGGCCTTCCCTGTCCATGGCTGGATCGCCGCGACTCCTCTCCCGCAGCGGGGACGACCTCCACCAGCTGGACGATTCCGGCCTTCTGGAACGCATCGCGACCGGGGACCAGACCGCCTTCTGGGTCTTCTGGTGCCGCCATCACACCGACCTGTTTTGGACATACCATCGGTTGTGCAAAGGAAACAGGCAGGAGATTCACGACTGCCTGAGCGGGCTCTGCATCAACCTGTATGAATCCCTGCCCCTTTACGCGCGCTCCATCATCAAGGCGCGCACCTGGCTGCGGCGCACCGCCATCAACCATTTCATCGACCGGCACCGCGCCCACCAGCGCCATCCCGTCCTGGTCGGCTCCCTCATCGAGATCGCCTCCATCGCCGACGTTTCCAGCGGACGGGACGCCATGGACCCGGAGCGCACCAACGCCGACCGCGCGCTGCTCGCCAAGGTCCTGGAATCGCTCGACGGCATCCGGGACGAGCGGATGCGGCAGGCCGCCCGCATGCGCTTCATCGAGGAGCAGCCCTACGCGGACATCGCGGCGGAGCTGTCGATCTCCGAAGAGCTGGCCCGCAAATGGATCCAGCAGATCCGCAGCTACCTGCGCAGCGCGGTTCCCGATCACCGCGACCTACTGGCGAAACCGCCGCCCGACACCCCCCAGGCGCGGCGCGCCACCAAGCACGGCGTTCTGACCAGAACGCGTCCCCCCAAGACGATGAAGCCGGCGCCGTGAGCCGCCGCGCCGCACGCCCAAGCGCGGCCGATCCCACGACCATTCCCAAGCCTGGCGACCGCCGTCAGGACGCCAACGACCGGAGCCATCCATGCCCGACCAGACCATGCCCGCCCCCGCCGTCCAACCCGCCGACCGCAAGGGCGCCAAGCCGATCAACCTCGCGCTCCAAGGGGGCGGCGCCCACGGCTCCTTCACCTGGGGCGTGCTCGACCGCATCCTGGAGGATGGGCGCCTGAGCATCGACGGCATCGTCGGCACCAGCGCCGGCGCCATGAACTGCGCCGTCACCGCCTATGGCCTGACCATCGGGGGTCGCGAGGGCGCGCGGAGCAAGCTGCGCGAATTCTGGCGCCGCATCTCCGACGAGGCGAAGAAGGGGCCGCTCCAGCCGACCCCGCTCGACAAGATGTTCAGCAAGGGGAACATGGACTTCTCCCCGCTCTGGCAGATGTTCGACGCGCTGTCGCGCATGATGTCGCCGTACGAGCTGAACCCGATGAACATGAACCCGCTGCGCGACGTGCTGTCGGACGTGGTGGATTTCAAGCGGCTGCGCAAGGCGCCGGCCTGCAAGACCTTCATCGCGGCGACCGACGTCTGCGCCGGCCGGCTGAAGGTGTTCGGCCCGAAGGACATCTCGGTGGAGGCGGTGCTCGCCTCGGCCTGCCTGCCCTTCCTGTTCCAGGCGGTGCAGGTCGGCAACGCCTTCTACTGGGACGGCGGCTATTCCGGCAACCCGCCGCTGTTCCCGCTGATCGATCAGTGCGACAGCCGCGACATCCTGGTCGTCCAGATCAACCCGGTCCGCGTGCCGGTGCCGCCGCGCACCGCCCGCGAGATCATGGACCGCGTCAACACCCTCAGCTTCAACTCCAGCATGATGCGCGAGCTGCGCGTCGTCGACTTCGTCTCCAAGCTGATCGACTCGGGCGAGCTGAGTCCGGACAAGCACAAGAAGATGCACATCCACACCATCGACGCCGAAGAGGTGGTGGAGAAACTGGGCGTCACGAGCAAGCTGAACGCCGACTGGGACTTCCTGATGTACATGTTCGAAACGGGCCGCCACAAGGCCGAGGAGTTCCTGGACCAGCACTTCGACAAGATCGGCCGGGAATCCTCGACCGACATCAGCGCGAAGTTCCTTGCATGACGGGAACGCGGACGGGCCGGCGGGGCAGCACCACCGTCTGGGCGGACATCGATCTGCACGCCCTCGGCCGGAACCTGGAACGGCTGCGCCGCAGCCTTCCCGGTCAGGCGGTCTTCGGCGTGGTGAAGGCGGACGCCTACGGCCACGGCGCCGGGCCGGTCGGCCGGGCGCTGCAGCGGTTCGGGATCGACGGGCTGGTGGTCGCCGACATGGGCGAGGGCATCACCTTGCGGCGGGCCGGGATCACCGCCCCCATCCTGGTGATCGACCCGCCGTTGCCCAGCCAGCTCCGATTGCCCGCCCTGCACCGGCTGGGCGCCACCGTCACCAGCGCGGCGGAGGCGCGGGCGCTCGCCACCGCCGCCAACCGCGCCGGGCGGACGGTGGAGGTGCATGTCCGGGTGAACACCGGTTTCGCCGGCTTCGGTGTGCCGCGGGCGGAGCTGACCGACCTGCTGGCCGCGGTGGCCGCCGCGCCGGCTCTGCGGCTGGAGGGCCTCTACACCCACCTGTCCGGCTCCTACGGCCCCGATGAGGACGGCGGGCTGGCGGAGCTGGAGCGCTTCGGCGAGGCGGTCGAGGCGGCGCGGGCCGCCGGGCGGCTGCCGGCGCTGGTCCACGCGCTCAGCAGCCCGGCCCTCGGCCGGCCCCTGCTGACCGCGGCCGCGGCGCGCATCGGCTGCACGGCGGTGCGCTGCGGCGCCGCCCTGTTGGGCATCCGCATGGCCGACGGGGACCCGCCCCTGCCCCTGGCCCCGGTGATGAGCGTGAAGGCCCGCGTCTCCCGCGTGACGGCGCTGGAACCGGGCGACGTCGCCGATTACGCCGCCACCGGCGCGGCGCCGCGGCGCACGCCGGTGGCGGTCCTGCCTTTCGGCTTCGCCGACGGCCACCACCTGCACCGGCTGGCCGGCGGGGTCCTGCTGATCCGGGGCCGCCCGGCGCCGGTCCTGGGGCGCCCCTTCATGAGCAGCCTGCTGGCCGACGTGACGGACATTCCCGGCGTCCAGCCAGGCGACGAGGCCGTCCTGATCGGGCAGCAGGGCGATCACCGGATCACCGCGGAGGACGTCGCGGCGCGGTCCGGGCTGCGGCCCAGCGCGGTCCCGCTTCTCGGGCCGCGGGTCGTCCGCCGCTACCGGTCGAGCACCGCGAGGGAGGACCGGACGGAATGAGCGAAGCTGTCCCGCCGTCTAGCCGCCGAGCCCTTGCCGACGAACCGGAAGCCGCGGCGCTGACCCGCCGCGGCTGGATGGCCGGGGCCGCCGCCGCCGGTCTCGGCGCCCTCTGCGCGGCGCCCACGGCCCTGGCCGCCCCCCGACCCTTCCCGTCGGTCCGGGAGGTGCCCCGGCGCTGGCGGATCGGCTACGCCGAATCCATGCCCTACGGCAATTACGCCGCGACGCTCGCCGCTATCCTCGGCGAACTGGAGCGGATGGGTTGGACCGGCCCGCTGACGGGACTGCCCTACCGCCCGGGACAGACCGACACCGCCAGCCTGTGGTCCTGGCTGTCCGCCCGCGCCGGCAGCCCGGTTCTCGACTTCGTCGCCGACGCCCACGCCACCAACCTGACGGCCGAGGGCGCCGCCGCGCTGGTGCGGCGTCTGCAGGACCCGGGCGACATTGACCTGATGATCGTCATGGGCACGGTCTCCGGCGTCGCACTGGCGACCGACGCGCACCGGGTGCCGGTCCTCGCCTTCTCCTGCACCAACCCGATCGCCGCCGGGATCGTCGAGTCGGAAACCGACACCGGGAGCGACCATGTGTGGGCGCATCTCGACCCGCGGCGGTTCCAGCGCCAGCTGTCCATCTTCCACAGGACCTTCCGGTTCCAGCGGCTGGGCATCGCCTACGACGACAGCCCGACGGGGCGGGCCATCGCCTCGCTGCCCGACATCGAGGCGATGGCCGAGCGGACCGGGTTCGAACTGGTGGAGCGGCACGTCCGCGCGCCGATCGACCACCTCGACCAATACCGCTACGAGGTCGAGCTGACCGACGCCTGGGAGGCGCTGTCGCGCGAGGCGGAGGCCGTCTACATCACCTATGGGCGCTGGCCGCTGGACCGCTTCTCCGCGCTGGTCCGGCCCTTCCTGAAACAGCGCATCCCGACCTTCTCGCAGCTCGGCCCCGAGGAGGTGGAGCGCGGCGCGCTGATGAGCATCGCCCGCGCCGACATGGCAGGCATCGGCCATTTCGGTGCCGCCACCATCGCCCGCGTCATGGCCGGCGAACCGTTGCGCCACCTGCCGCAGGTCTATTTCGACACGCCCTCCATCGCCTGGAACGCCGCGACCGCGGCGGCCATCGGCTACCGCATCCCCTTTCCGGCGCTGCTGGCGGCGGATTCACTGCACGGAGTGCTCTAGCCATGGCCTCGTCCGGCGCCGCGCATGGCCGATCCGGCCCCCTCCGCGCCTTCTTGGTGTCGGTGCTTCTGGTCGGGGTGACCCTCGCCTTCAGCCTGAGCATCAATCTCGGCTCCGTCCGCCAGAACCACGCGGGCACGCTGATGGCCGCCTTCGCGGTGGTCGGCGGCAAGACCGTCGAGAACGTCCAGGACGCGCTGGGCTACGGCAAGCCGTTGGACGACTTCTACGGGCTGGAGGCGATCCTGGACCAGCTCGCCGCCACCCTGCCCTGGGCGCGGGGGATCGGGGTGGTGGTGGCGGACGGGCGCGTCGTCGCCACCGCCCGGGGCCGGCCCGTGGAGCCGGCGCCGGAGGCCACCCTGCGTCGCGCCCGCGCCGAGCTGGAGCGGCGCCCCCATTGGTTCCGGCACGATGCCGACAACGGCACCTACGCCCTCTATCTGCCGATCCGCATCCCCGGCGCGGCGGAGCGGGACGGCCGGACGGCCGACGCTCCCGCCGGCTTCCTGATCATCCAGTCCGACAGCGCCAGGGTGGACGACCGCGTCGAGGAGTTCCGCGACCGCACCCTGCCGCAGCTCCTGTGGACGGGGCTGGGGACGGTCGGCTTCCTCGGCCTGACCGGTCTGGTCATGGCCTTCGGGCTGCGCCGCGCGCCGGAGGGGCGCCGGGTCCGGCTGGAGCGCCTGCGCCGGCTGCTGGCGCTCGGCGCGATGCTGGTCGCACAGACCGCGGCGGCGGCGGAATGCTACACGCTGATCTCCACCGCCCATCTGGAGGCCGCCGAACAGGCGACCCAGATCGTCGCCCGGATGATCCGCAACGACGTCGAGTCCGTGGTCCGCCGCGGGCTCGACTACGGGTCGCTGGCCGGGGTTGACGGCTATTTCGACCGCATCCGCGCCAGCATGCCGACCCTGCAGACCATCGAGCTGGCCCTCCCCGGCGCCACCCCGCCGAGCCACGACGCCCGCCACATCGTGGCCGGCGTCCCCTTCCTGTCGGACATGCCGGACGTGACGCTGCGCTGGCCGCTCGCTCAGGACCGCGGCGGCGAGGCGCGCGAGCTGGTGGCCGTCGTCGACGGCGACCGGGTGGCCGCCCAGCTGACCGAGTTCGGTCTGGACATGGCGACCATCCTCGTCACCTCGCTGCTGTTCATGTTCGAGATGGACCGCGTGCTCGGCGGACGGACGCGGATGGCCCGCCGCTCGGGCGACGGGCGGGCCGAACCGGGCGAGGCCGACCCGCCCAGGCCCGCGCCGGGCGCGACCGGCGATTTCGCCGGCTCCATCCGCTTCTCGGCCTTTCTGATGTATTTCGGCGCCTTTTTGCCGGTGTCCTTCGTCCCGCTGCTGATGAGCAGCTTCGGCGGGGCCCCCTTTCCCCCGCTGTCGCCGTCCCAGATGGCCGCGGCACCCCTGACGGCGGAAATGCTGTGCGGGGTCGCCGCGGCGCTGGCCGCCGGACGGCTGACCGGCCGGTTCGGCTGGCGGGCGGTCTCGCTGGCCGGCTTCGCGGCGGCGGCGGCGGGCATGGCGCTGGCCGCCGTGGCGGCGATGGCCGCCGACCCGCTGCTGTTCGTGATGGCCCGCGGGCTGAGCGGAGCCGGCGGCATGACCGGGCTGATCGCCGCGAACGCCCTGATCGGGCGGCTGCGCGGGGTTTCCGAAACGTCCGCTCTGCAATCGGGGCTGTTCGCCGGCATGTATGCCGGGGTGAATTGCGGGGCCGTGTCGGGCGCCCTGCTCTCCACCACCTACGGGCCGGTGACGGTGTTCGCCGGGGGGGCCGTGATCCCGGTCGCCGGGCTGCTCTACACCGCGTTCGGCGTTCCCCGCCTGCCCGGAACCGTCCCGCCGGATGTTCACTGCGCGCCGGCGGCGCTCTCAACGCCTTGCGGGACGGTCCAGCCGCGGCGGCGGCGCATCAAGGTGCCGCTGTTCCTGGCGCTGATCTCCCTGCCCACCGCGGTGGCGGCGATGTTCCTGCCCTTCTACCTGCCGCTGTTCATCGCGGACCTCGGCCTGTCGTCGGCGACGGTGGGCCGCGCCTACCTGCTGCACGGCCTGTGCGTCGTGCTGGCCGGGCCGCTGCTGACCCGCATGGCGGCGCGGCGCCTGCCGATTCCGGGGGTGACGCTGCTGTCCGCGGCGATGATCGCCGGGGCGCTGGCCCTGTTCGGTCTCCAGGCGTCCCTGTGGACGGCCTTCGCCACGGTGTTCCTGATCGGCCTCGCGGAGAGTTTCGGCCTGTCCGCCCAGATCCGTCACGCCGAGCTTCTGGCGGCGCGCGAGGCGCGGCGGCGCGACTCCGTGCTGGCCCTGCACGTCAACGCCCGCAAGCTGGGACAGGCCGCCGGTCCGCCGCTGTTCGGCACGCTGGCCGCCGCCGTCCCGCTGGGCGCCGGACCGCAGGGTGTGGGAATGATCGGCGGGCTGCTGGCCGCAAGCCTGCTGCTCTTCGCCCTTCTGACATGGCGGCGGACCGTCCCGCACCGCACCGGGCGGACGCGGACGGAGAACGGACGATGACCGGGCTGCGCTTCGCCCGCCTGACGCCGGACGCGCTGCGCGCCGTCCTGGAATTGCAGCGGGAGGCCTGCGGCCCGCTGATGCACCCGCTCACCGAGGCCGAGCTGTCGGACATGCTGGCCGGACCGCGAATGGACCGCGGGATGGTGCTCGGCGCCCTGACCGACCGCGCGCTCGCCGGTTTCCTCGCCGTGCAGTTCCCCGGCCGGTCCGCCCACAATCTGGGCCGTGACTATGGTCTTCCGGACGGGGACCTCGACCGGGCGCTGCACTTCACCGGCATCCTGGTGCATCCGGACCGGCGCGGGCAGGGCCTGCACCGGCGCCTGATCGAAGCCGCCGCCCACGGGGCGCTGCCGCCGGAGCGGCACCGCTACTGGTTCGCCACCGTCCGGCCCGAGAACACGGCGAGCGTGCGCGGCATGCTGTCGGTCGGCATGCGCGTCTTCGCGCGCAAGCCCAAACACGACGGGCACGACCGTCTCCTCTTCGTCCGCGACCTGTCCGCCCCGGGCGGTGGCTGAGGCCGCCTTGTCATCGTCGCCACCGCCCTTCTGGCCCTCCGGAGACCGCCCGATGTCCCAAACGCCGTACCGCATACGCCTGCGCGTGGGAATCGCGCTGGCCTTCCTGCTGACGACGGTGCCGCTGATCGCGGTGATGCTCAGCTACCTCTACCACGAGAACTCCCGCACCGCGCTGGAGGTGGCGTCGCAATCCATCGCGCGCACCACCCAGACGGTCACCAACGACCTGAACGGTCTGGTCAGCCCGGTGGCCCGCGTCGCCGAGGCGATGGCCGGATTCGGGCGGATCGACCGGAACGGGCTGCGCCGCATCGAATCGCTGCGCTACTTCTCCGACGCCCTGGCCACCCTGCCGCAGCTCGCCTCGCTCTATGTCGGCTTCGCCGGGGATGGGGCGTTTTTCCAGATGGCGCGGCTGGCCCCCGACGGCGGGCGTTTCGGCCCCGCCGCGCCGCCGCCGGGCAGCGCGCTCGCCCTGCGCATGCAGGATTCCAGTTCGGGCCGGTTCGCCGACTCCTATTTCTACCTGCGCTCCTGGGGACAGGTCACCGGCGTGGAGCGGGCGGAGGCGACGGAGGACCCGCGCACCGCCCCCTGGTACGTGACGGCACAAACGGCCGGGGCGGCGGTGATGTCCGACGCCTTCGTTCTGCCGGCGACCCGGCGGCCGGTGGTCACCGTCTCCTACCGGATGGCCACCGACGACGGGGTGCCCATCGGCACCATCGGGGCCGACGTCTCGCTGGACCGGCTGGCGGCCCGGCTGGACGCCCTGCGCATCGGCCCCTCCGGGGCGGTGTTCGTGATCGACGGCACCGGGCGGGTGATCTGCCACAACCGGGCCGATCTGCTGGTCGGCGGCGACGGCGCTGCGGTGGCGCTCCACACCACCGCGTCCTTCCCCGACCCGGTGCTGGCCGAGGCGGTGGAGCGCCGCAACAGCGGGGCCGGCGACCGCTTCATCGCGCCGCTGGGGCCGCAGGGCCGCGACTACATCGTCGAGTTCGCGACCCTGGCCGACGGGATCGGCAGCGGCTGGACCGTCGGCGTGGCGGTGGAAGTGGACGAGTTCGTCGGTTCGCTGCGCCGCGCCACCTACCGCATCGTCGTGATCGGCGCCGGGCTTCTGGCGGTGTCGGTGCTGCTGCTGCTCTGGCTGTCGCACCGGCTGACCCGCCCGATGCAGGACATCGTATCGGAAACCAAGCGCATCCGTCATTTCGACCTGACCGGCCGCTTCGCCGTCCGCACCCGCGTGCAGGAGGTGGCGGAGCTGGCCGGCGCCGTGGAGGCCATGAAGGGCGGGCTGCGCCGCTTCGGCGCCTATGTGCCCAAGGCGCTGGTCCGCGACATCATCGTCACCGGCGACGGCGGCGAGCTGGGCGGCGAGACGCGCGCCCTCAGCATCCTGTTCAGCGACATCGCCGGCTTCACCGCGACCAGCGAGTCCATGCCGCCGCAGCAGGTGCTGGACCGGCTGACCACCTATTTCGAGCGGATGACCGCCTGCATCCACGGCCATGGCGGCACCGTGGACAAGTTCATCGGCGACGCCATCATGGCCTTCTGGAACGCCCCGCGCCCCGATCCGGACCACGCGGAGCACGCCTGCCTCGCCGCGCTCGGCTGCCTGTCGGTCAACCGCGCCATCAACGACGCCTGCCTCGCCGCCGGGATGCCGCCGATGCCCACCCGCTTCGGCCTGCATCTGGGCGAGGTGGTGGTGGGCAACGTCGGCTCCTCCGACCGCATGCAGTACACCGCGCTGGGCTCCCACGTGAACCTCGCCTCGCGCATCGAGGGGCTGAACAAGGTCTACGGCACCAGCATCCTGGTCACCGGGGCGGTGGAGCACGCGGTGCGCGGGCGCTTCCTGTTCCGGCCCATCGATCTCGCCGTGCCCTCGGGCCTGTCGTCGCCGATCGAGCTGTTCGAGCTGGTCGGCGCGCTCAACCCGCATTCGGCCTTCGCCCGCCCGCCGGAGACCCACGACCTGTGCCGCCAGTGGCACGTCGCCGTCTCGCTCTACCGCGGCCGGCGGTGGTCGGCCGCGCTGGACCTGCTGCGGCCCCTGGCCGACGAGCCGGAGGTGGCGGCGCTCGCCCGGCTCTACATCGCGCGCTGCGAACGGTTGATCGCCGATCCTCCCGGCGACGGCTGGACCCCCGCCGAGCATTTCAAGACCAAGTAACCGGAAGAGGACGCGATGAGAAGCAGATGGACGGCGCGGCTGATGGCCGCCTGCACGGTACTGGCGCTGGCGCTCGCCGCCGCCGGGGTGTCCGCCGAGACGGTCATCAAGCTGGCCCACCCCAACCGCAACGACGCCTTCGACAACACCGCCGGGGCGATGGCGATCGTGTTCAAGAACCATGTGGAGGTGGTGACCGAGAAGCGCGTGCGGGTGGAGATCTTTCCCGAGGGCCAGATGGGCCGCGACGGTGACGCGGTGAAGCTGGTCCGCCAGGGAACCATCCAGTCGGCCATCTCCTCGGTCGGCGGGGTGGCGCCGCTCTACCCGATGCTGGCGGTCATCGACCTGCCCTTCGCCTATTCCTCGGTCGCCAACGCCTACGACGTCTTCGACGGCCCCTTCGGCCACCGGCTGGCCGAGGAGATCCGGCGCAAGGCGGGGCTCGCCGTGCTGGGCTTCGGCGATCCGGGCGGTCTGTTCACCATCACCAACTCCAAGCGCCCGATCCGCCAGCCCGAGGACATGAAGGGGCTGAGGATCCGCACCATGGATCTGGAGACGCACCGCACCATGATCGGCAGCCTGGGCGGCACGCCGGTCAACGTCGCCTGGTCGGACCTCTACAACGCGCTGGGCACCGGCGCGGTGGACGGCCAGATGAATCCGGTGCCGATCGTCCGCTTCGCCCGCTTCGACGAGGTGCAGCGCCACCTGACGCTGAGCAACCACCTGTTCCTCCCCTATGTCTGGGTGATGAACGCCAGATTCCTGGACGATCTCGCCCCCAGCGACCGCGCGGCGGTGCTGAACGGCGCGCGTCTGGGCGTCGTCGCCAGCCGCGGCCTCAGCCGCCTGATCGAATCCTCCGACCGCGGCCTGCCGCCGCTGGCGCAGCGCATGGAGGTCCACACGCTGACCCCGCGCGAGGCGGAGGCGTTCCGCAAGGTCACCCAGCCCGCGGTGCGGCAGGCCATCGAGCGGCGCTTCGGCGCCGAGGGCGTGGAGATGCTGGCTGCCTTCGAACGGGCGATCTGCGAGGAGCGGACGCCGTAGACGGCGCAGCCGGACGGTCAGCTCATTCCATCCGCCGGACCGCTCCGCCGGCCAGAGCGCGCAGCCGTCCGGCGCGACCGTGTCCCGCCCCGTCGCCCCCCGCATCGCCCCCTGTATCGCCCAATGCGCTCACCGCCGCCGCGATCACCGACAGCCGCCGCGCCAGCGCCCATTCCGGCGCGCAGGCCTCCTCGCACAGCGCCCGCATCTCCGCGATGGACGGGCGCCATTTCTGCGTGCGGCGCCAACTCCGCGCCGCCGCATCGACCGCCCAGGCCGGGAATTCGCCGAGGTCCTCCGCCCAGTCGAGCGCGACCAGATGCTCCACCTCCGGCGCGGTTCCCTTGGCCGGGTAGTGGCTGAGCAGGGCCAGGACGCGGGCCAGCAGACGGTCCGGCGACGCCGGGGCCAGGATGGAGCCGGTCAACTCGTCAAGCGCCCGCCGCGCCATCAGCGCGTGCTGGGCGGTCACCCCGTCGGGCGGGCTCCACTCCTCCGTCACCCCGTCGAATCCGCGGTCGCCGAAGCGCGGCCGGCACTCCAGCCGTCCGGAGCCGAGGACATCCCGGAGGGGCGCCGGCAAGGCTGAAACCAGCGCGACGCGGCGCTCGGCCGCGGGGGCGGCGGGGTCGAAGGCCAGCGGTGGACGGGTCGGCAGGGGAGTCACGACCGATGGGCCCGGCTTCCCGGGCGGTGCGCAACGCGGCTGCATGGCCATGATGTTTCGTTACCTCCAGACGGGCTTGCGGGCTTGCGCGCCGTGGTCGTGGGCGGCGCTGAGCTTCGCCGCGGCGGCCATCCAGGCGCCGAGCTTCTGTTCGGGAACGGGCGCGGTTGCTGCCGGCCTGGTGACGGGAACGGGACCCGCCGGGCGGAGCATCGGCGCCCGGCCGGCGGCGGCGTCCTGCGTCAGCCACGCTTTCCAGGCGGCCGCGGCGTCGCGGTAGCGGTAGCCGTGGGCTTGGCAGCGCAGCCGGAATCCTTCGGCGTGGCGGTCGAGGTCCACGCCGGCGAAGCGGCTTTCGGCCCAGGCGCGATCCCCGGCATCCGGCATCCAGCCGTCCGGAACGGCCTGTGCAGGCCCGCGCGAAGCGTGCGAGTCCGGAGTCTGTTCGGATTCCGGCTGTTTCTGTCGCACCGGCGCACACGGGGAGTCGGTGGGAGCGACATGCATGGCCGGCGTCTGCACAGGGGGCGTGGCGGAGGGCCCGGCAGGCGTCGTCCTGGCCCGGTCGTCCTCCGTGCCGGCCGTCGGAATCGCTCCGTCGCCGGGGACCAGCCGCAGCCGGTACAGGCAGGACAGCCGCCCGCCCGAGGCGGAGCGGCGGGACTCCCTTGCGATCACCCCGGATTCGGCAAGATGGCCGAGAATGCGGTTCACCGTGCTGCGGCTGCGCTTCAGCGCCGTGGCGAGAGTCGCCTGGGACGGCCAGCATTCGCCGCGGGCGTTGGCGTAGGTGGCCAGCGCCGCCAGCACGGCCAGACCGTCGGCGTCGATGGCGGGGTGGCCCAGCCACCAGGCCGGAATCCGGCCCCAGCGCCCGTTGTCGGCGGGCGGGCCGGATTCCGGCGTGTCGTCCAATGCTGTGTGGTCGCGGGGTGTCATGATGCGGTCTCCGCAAGGCGATCGGGACCGGCTCCGCACGGACGGCGGGCCGGTGGCTTTGCGGATCAGGATTCCCAGCGGCGCGCGGCTCTTCAAACCGCGGGCTATCGCTCCATAGCCGGGCATGGAGCGGTAACCCGCGCCGTTGAAGCCCTGGCCCGCGCTCCTGGAGCCTTTGCCCGCCGTCATGGAGCGATTGCCCGCGCTTCATCCCCGAATCGGAATCCTGGAGCGGAAACCCGCGCCCCTGGAGCGATAGCCCGCGCCCCCGGAGTCGGATGCATGGAGCCATAGGCCGCGGCCGGAGCGCCGGATTATGGAGCAACAGCCCGCGGTTCGGGGGATGATCCTTCGCCCATCATGGAGCGATAGCCCGCGTGTATGGAGCGATAGCCCGCGCCCTGCCCCCCTCACCCGTGGCCGGTGGTAGCCCGGCGGCGAGCAAGGGATGGAGCTTTTGCTCGCGCTTCCCCTCCCCGCCCCCTGGAGTTCCGACTCGCGGCCAGACTCGCAGGCAACGCGCGGCCATGGAGCGATAGCCCGCGCCCTGCTCCCCGTCCGCGTCCGTGTTGGCACGGAGCGATTCGCATCGGGGACCGGAGTCGCGGACAGAGTCGAAAGATGTCAACGCCCTGCCGGCAAAGCGCGGGTTGTTGCTCCATAACCGCGGGCTATCGCTCCATGGGCGCGGGCAAAGGCTCCATACCGAAGGAGGTCGCCCGTCACGAAGCGGTTGTCAGGGCGCGCCCGCCGCCGCATGGTCATAGACGGGCAAGGAGGGATTGG